>NZ_JALBWV010000060.1 GCF_022678645.1 Saccharopolyspora soli
GCCCCCCCCCCCCCCCCCCCCGGGGGGCGGCGCCCGGGGGCCCCCCCCCCCCCCCCCCCCCCCCCCCCCCCCCCCCCCCCGCCCCCGCGGGGGGGGGGGGGGGGCCCCCCCCCCCCCCCGGCCGCGAAGGTGGTGACTATCTCCTCTAGCTGCGGATTCCGCGCGTGCGCGAGGGTCTTGGCTGTCGCCGCGCGAGGGCGGGGGTGCAGGATTCATGACCGTTGCGGGCACGAAACCGGTCGTCGTGGGCATCGATGGGTCCTCCTCGGCGGTCGATGCCGCGCGCTGGGCCGCCGTCGAGGCACAGCGGCGGCGCACCTGGTTGCAGGTGGTCTTCTGCGACGCCTTCGCACTGGCGTACCTGCCGGACCTGCCGACGATGCCGCTTCCGGAGACCTACGCCAATGCCATGACGCGGCAGGCCCACCTGTGGCTGCACCGGGCCAGGGTCGAGGCGAGTGAGGCAGTTCCCGAGGTGGAGGTGCGGACCTTCGTGCGCACCGGCGGAGCCATCCCGGTGCTCGTCGACGAGTCGCGAAGCGCTCAGCTCGTGGTCGTCGGCAGTCGTGGGCTCGGCGGGTTCACCGGCCTGGTCGTGGGATCGGTCGCAGTCGGCCTGTGCGCGCACGGACATTGCTCGGTCGCGGTCGTGCGGCAGCCGCCGACGACCGCTGCCGACGCCCCTGTCGTCGTCGGCGTGGCCGACCCAGCGCCCGAGGACACGGTGTTGCAGGCCGCGTTCGAGGAAGCCGTGACGCGCAGCGCCCCGCTTGAGGCCGTGCACGCCTGGTACGCGGTCGGCACCGAGGAAGCCTGGTACAGCTTCCACAGCGAAGGCCGTGCCGCGGCGGTCCAACAAGAGGAGGAGCGCATCCTCGCTGAGACGCTGGCGAGCTGGAGCGAGAAGTACCCGGGCGTCGAGGTGCGGCGGATCGTGGCGCGCGGCAAGCCAGCACGGGTCCTGCTCGACCACGCGCAGCACGCCCAGCTGGTGGTTGTGGGGTCCCGCGGTCGAGGTAGCCTCGCCGGGCTCCTGCTCGGCTCGACGAGCCAGCAGTTGGTGCACCACGCGCCTTGTCCGTTCATCGTGGCGCGCTGATCTCCCGCAGGCATGTCGCCGCTGCGTGACGGCGGGACCACCTCGGGGCACCGGTGACGAAGTGCCCTATCGGTTGCGGACTGGGGCAGCAACCTTGGAACCGCGCGGATGGGCGTGACCCGGGTTCTCGGAGGACTGCTTGCTCGCCAGGACAGCCTCCGGGAGTCCGGAGCGCTGCTGAGGTTCCGCTACCCGAGCCGATTCGCGCACCCTTCGACAGCCGTCATCCCGAAGTGGATCGCGACCGGAGTGCGGGGTGGGTTCCATGGCTCGCAGCGAGTTGCTCGTGGTGGGTGTGGACGGATCCGAGGCCAGCGCGCGCGCACTCCGGTGGGCCTTGGACGAGGGTCGGCGGCGTGGCGCGCAGGTGCACGCGATCATGGCGTGGAAATCGCACGCGGTACTGGGCGGACCGGCTCCGGTGTTGCTGCGGCCAGAACTGGCTCCGCACCACCTGCGGGAGCAACACTGGCAGGACCTGAACCGGGTGGTGCGCAGCTGCCTGGGCGGGGCGTCGACACCGGAAGTGCACGCCGAACTCGTCGAGGGCGAGGCCGCCGAGGTGCTGACGGACAGATCGGCGGGGGCGGCCATGCTGGTGCTGGGCAACCGGGGGCACGGCCGCGTCGCCGACGCGGTTCAGGCCAGCACGGCATTGCGGTGCATCCACCGGGCGCGATCCCCGGTGCTGGTCGTGCCGAGTGGCATGGCGCGTGCGGGAACTGGAGCGGCCGAACCGGACGAGGTGGCCGCCATCGACCCGGTGCTGGGTTGACGTCGACCGGCGCCGGGCTCATCGCATCAGGAAAGTCGTTTGGCAGGGGGCGATTGGGATGCCGGAAGCAGGCCGCAAGGCGATCGTGGCGGGGTTCGATCTCTCGGAGTCCTCCCGGCGGGCTGTCAGGTGGGCGGCGCGCGAGGCGTCCGCTCGCCGTCGGCCGCTGGTGCTGGTGCACGTGCTCGCCTGGCCGTTCGAAGAGCGCACTTCGGTCCGGGTACCGGGGGAGGCCGATCTGCGGGAGCCGCTTCAGCAGGCCCTGCGGCGCGAACTCGGCGTGTTGGAGACGAGCTGTCGGGAGATCGATCCAGCGCTCGAGGTGCGCAGCGATCTGCCGTACGGCGACCCGGCCGAGGTGCTCGGCGAGCAGGCCGCGGAAGCCGAACTGCTGGTGCTGGGTGGGCCGCGGATCGAGGAGGAACTCGGGGTGCTGGGCTCGACCTCGGCGGAACTGCTCTCGCGCCGGATGGGTGCGCCGGTCGTCGTGGTCCGCGGTAACCGCGAGCAGCCTGACTCGGGGCCAGTCGTGGTGGGCGTCGACGGTTCATCGACCAGCAGGCTCGCGATCGGCTTCGGCTACGACTTCGCGTCCCGCCACCGCCGCGAACTCGTGGCCGTGCACGCCTGGAGCGATCTGCCGTTGGATCCGTTCTCGCGGGTGCAGCAGTGGGAGCTGCCCTGGAGCGAGGTGCGCGACGACGCGCTGGAAGTGCTCGCCGAATCCCTGGCCGGATGGGGTGAGAAGTATCCGGACGTGGCAGTCCGGCGGGCGGTCACCCCGGAAAAGCCTTCCCAAGCCCTGCTCCGGGAAGCGCAGGAGGCGAGTCTGCTGGTCGTGGGCAGCCACGGTCGAGGTCGCATCCGACGCGCGCTGCTCGGTTCGGTCAGCCACGCCGTGGTCAACCGCGCACCCTGCCCGGTCGCGGTGCTCCGGGCGGGCTGACCTCGACTGGCCATTGTGGACTGTCGTCAGGTGCCGCTGAGCCGGTGCCGCAGTCCGGCCAGCTCGTCCCGCAGCGCGGCGGGCAGCTTGTCGCCCACCTTGGCGAACCACTCCTCGATCAGCGGCAGCTCCGCCCGCCACTCGTCGGGGTCGACCGCGAGCGCGGCGGCGACCTCGGCGGGATCGATCCCGCCGAGGTCGAGGTCACTGGCCGCGGGCACGAGCCCGATGGGCGTGTCGGTGGCGTCGGCGGTGCCTTCGATGCGGCCGACGACCCATTTGAGGACGCGGGAGTTCTCCCGGAATCCGGGCCACAGGAAGCGCCGGTCCGCGCCCCGGCGGAACCAGTTGACGTGGAAGATCCTCGGCAGCTTGGCGGCGTCGGCGAGCTTGCCGATGGCGAGCCAGTGCCCGAAGTAGTCACCGACGTGGTAGCCCATGAACGGCAGCATCGCCATCGGGTCCCGGCGGAGGACGCCGACCTGGCCGGTGGCCGCGGCGGTGGTCTCCGAGGAGAGCGTGGCACCCATGAACACGCCGTGCTGCCAGTCCCGGGATTCGGTGACCAGCGGGACGGTGGTGGCGCGTCGGCCGCCGAAGAGGATCGCGGAGATCGGCACGCCCTCGGGGTCGTTCCACTCCGGCGCGATGATCGGGCACTGCTCGATGGGCGTGCAGAACCGGGAGTTGGGGTGGGCGGCGGGCTCGTCGCTGCCCGGCGTCCAGTCGCGGCCCTTCCAATCGGTCAGGTGTGCCGGGGGCTGTTGGGTCATGCCCTCCCACCAGACGTCGCCGTCGTCGGTGAGGGCGACGTTGGTGAAGATGGTGTTGCCCTGCTCTATGGTGCGCATCGCGACCGGATTGGTGTGGTAGCCGGTCCCCGGAGCCACGCCGAAGAACCCGAACTCCGGGTTGACCGCGCGAAGCCGACCGTCGTCGCCGAAGCGCATCCAGGCGATGTCGTCACCGAGCGTTTCGGCCCGCCAGCCGGGCACGGTGGGTTGCAGCATCGCCAGGTTGGTCTTGCCGCAGGCGCTGGGGAAGGCGGCGGCGATGTAGTGGACCGAGTGCTGCGGCGAGGTGAGCTTGAGGATGAGCATGTGCTCGGCCAGCCAGCCCTCGTCGCGGGCCATGGCCGAAGCGATCCGCAGCGCGTAGCACTTCTTGCCGAGCAGCGAGTTGCCGCCGTATCCCGAGCCGTAGCTCCAGATGCCGCGTTCCTCCGGGAAGTGCGTGATGTACTTCGTCGAATTGCACGGCCACGGCACGTCCGGCTCGCCGGGCTTGCGCGGAGCCCCGACGGAATGCAGGGCTTTGACGAACTCGCGTTCGCCGCCGTCCGGGTCGATGAACTTCGCCAGTGCGCGGCCGCCCATCCTGGTCATCACCCGCATCGAGAGCACCACGTAGGCGGAGTCGGTGATCTCCACGCCCAGCTTCGGACTGCTGCTCTCCAGCGGACCCATGCAGAACGGGACGACGTACATGGTGCGCCCGGCCATGCTGCCCCGGTAGTGCTCGGTCATGACGGCTTTCATCTCGGCCGGGTCCATCCAGTTGTTGGTGGGTCCGGCGTCTTCCTCGCGCCGCGAGCAGATGAAGGTGCGGCCCTCGACGCGGGCGACGTCGCTGGGATCGGAGGCCGCCCAGAACGAATTCGGTTTCCCCGACAGGCGCACCAGGGTGCCCGCCGCGACGAGTTCGGTGGTCAGCCGTCGCCATTCCGCGTCGCTGCCGTCGCACCACACCACCTGCTGCGGGGTGGTGAGCTCGGCGACCTTCCGAACCCATTCCACGAGGGCCTGGTGGGTGGTGGGCGCCTGGTCCAAGCCGGGGATCGCAGTGGTGGTCATGGCTGGTCCGCCTCCAGTTCCGCCGCTCCGCGTTTTGCAGTTGTGGTTACGTCCAGCCCAATCTTCCGTTTTGTGGTTTCTCGTGGCTGGTTTGCGTCACGTTCCCCTGGGGTGCGGTTCGGGAGGACTGCGGTTGGCGCAGGGGGTGTCATGGCTTCTCTCCTCGCAGCAAGTGGCGGATCGCGTCGATGTCGTGCTGCGCGGTTAGGTCGAGGAGGATCCGCAGCCGCGCGCGTGCAACTGGACCTGGCGCCCGACCCGTCGAGCCCCGTTCATCGCCCCCCTGGACCTCGCCCACCCGACGTCGTGAGATCGCCCTGAATTCGCCAGTCATCCCGACAGCCAGCAGCCCCGTTGACCGCGGAACGAACTACATCATCTGCACATTTAAGGAATTTCGCAACTGCTTGATCTTGTCACGCGCCGGTCGTCGCGCTCGATTCGCGCACCTTATATCGGAAGTCGGGGTGCGGATGCGACTACAGGTCGTTCCCGGCATAGGAGAGGTTGAAACTCTTGTTGGTCAGCGGGAAGTCCGGGACGATCGTGTCGGTTAGCGCCACGGGCAGCGCGGGCCAGTTGAAGAAGCTGGGGTCGACGATCTTCGCGCGGGTAAGCGTGCCGTCCGGGGCGAGTTCGACGCGGTGCACGATGGTGCCGCGCCAGCCCTCGACGATGCCCACGCCGGAGCGGGCCGTGCGGCCCTCGGGCAACGCCGGAACCTGCGCCGGGCCGCCGAGCGCGCCCAGCTGGCTGGCGATCTGCTCGATGGATGCGTTGATCTCTTCGGCGCGGACCACGAATCGGGAGAGCACGTCACCGTCGGTGCGGGTGTGCTGGGTGCGGGCCGGGGTGTCGGGCAACGCCGGGTGGTCGTGCCTGGCGTCCACCGGGTGTCCGCTGGCGCGTGCCACGTAACCGAGGGTGCCGAGGTCGACCGCCTGCTGGGCGGTGAGGATCGCGGTGCCCGCGAAGCGGTCGAGGACCACGGTGTGGCCCAGCGCGAGATCCACGATCTCGGCGATGTCGCGGCCGAGGGCGGCCAGCCGGTCCGTGTCGGGGAGGGCTGCCACGGTGACCCCGCCGGGCACGATGGCGCCGCGGAGCAGCCGGTGGCCGGTGACGTGGTCGTTGATGCGCAGGAGTTGTTCGCGGACGCGCTGGGCGTGGGTGTTGAGGATGCTGTGGCCGACGTCGTTGCACAGTGCGCCGATGTCGGTGGTGTGGTTGTAGATCCGCTCCAGTTCCAGCAGAACCGCGCGGATGCGCTGCGCGTCGGACGGCACGGTCAGGTCGAGGGCGTCTTCAACGGCCAGGCAGAAGGCCAGGGTGTGCCCCACGGAGGTGTCGCCGCTGACGCGTTCGGCGAGTTCGATCCCCTGGTGGGGGCGGTGCCCCTGGAACAGCTTCTCTAGTCCTTTGTGGACGAACCAGAGGCGGGCCTTGAGGTTGAGGATGGTCTCGCCGACCACCGAGAAGCGGAAGTGGCCGGGCTCGATCATCCCGGCGTGCACCGGGCCGACCGGGATCTCGTAAACCCCAGGACCTTCGACGGTGCGGAACGGGTACGGCCCAGCGACGTCGCCGAACTCCGGCGGCGCACCGGCATCCGAGCGCATCGGGTACCAGCCCTGCGGCCAGTGGAAGTGGCGGACCAGGCGGCGGGGCAGCGGGTGGTCGGCGGGCACGATGCCGAACAGGTCGCGCATCTCCCGCTCGAACCGCCCGGCCGGGAACGACAGCGCGGCCAGGCTCGGCACCTCCGGCGCGTCGCGGTGCAGCGGCACCCGCAGCTCAACGCGGCGGTCCGGGGCTCCGGCGGTGAACAGGTAGACCGCGCGCAGCCGATCGCCGTCGTCGTGACCAGCGATCATCGCCACCCGGAACCCGTCGCGCAGCAGCGCTGCCGCCTGGTCGGGCAACTGGTCGGGGGTGATGGTCCAGGCGGTGCGGCGCGCACCGACCGGTTCGCCGGGAGAACTGGTCATCGGGCTCCTCCCACGATTTCGGCGGCCTGGTGCAGCAAGCTGGACAGCGGACCGGTGGTGACGCCGAGCGCCGCGCAGGCCAGCAGCCCGCCGACGAGCGCGACCGCGAGCGGTGCGGGCAGGCGGCGCGGCGCGGTGGCTGCACCGGGTCCCTCCGGTGCGGGGCCGAGCAACATCCGGCTGGTGTGGCCGATCAGCGCGGCAGCGATCACCAGGACCAGGAGCAGCGCGGTCGCGGTGGGCCAACCGAGACCACCGGCGAAGCCAGCTCGGGCGATGCCGAGTTCACTGGCGAACAGGCTGAACGGCGGCAACCCGATCAGCGCCAGCACCCCCAGCCCCAGGCACCAGGCCAGCACGGGGTGGCGGGCCGCGAGCCCGCGGACTTCGTCGATCCGGCTGGTGCCGGTGAGTTGTAGGAGCCGTCCGGCGCCGAGGAACAGGACTCCTTTGGCCAAGCCGTGCCCGAGGACGTGCAGCAAAGCGGCGGCCAGCGCGAACGGGGTGCCGATGGCCGCGCCGAGGGCGACCAGGCTCAGGTGTTCGATGCTGGAGTACGCCAGCATTCGCTTGTAGTCGCGTTGCGCCAGCAGCAGTGATGCGGCCACCAGAAGGGAGGCCAGCGCCATGCCCACCAGCAGTGCGCGGGTGAAGCCGATGCCCAGCGCGGCGTCGGCGATGACCTTGACGCGCAGGATCGCGTAGCAGGCGACGGACAGCAGCACTCCGGACATCAGCGCGGACACCGGCGCCGGAGCCTGGCTGTGCGCGTCCGGCAGCCAGGCGTGCAGCGGGGCGAGCCCCGCCTTGGTGCCGAAGCCGATGATCAGCAGCACGACGGCGATGCGGGTGACCCCTTGGTCGAGACCGGTCGCGTGCGCGGTGAGTTCGGCCAACTCCAATCCCGCGTCGCCAGGGGCGTGCGCGGCGGCGTAGTTGAGCAGGAAGGTGCCCAGCAGTGCCAGGGCGATACCGGCCGAACAGATCACCACGTACTTCCAGGCGGCCTCGACGGCCGCGCGGGTTCGGCGCTGGCCGACCAGGAACGCGGTGACGATGGTGGTGGCCTCGACCGCGACCCACAGCACGCCCAGGTTGGCGGCCAACACCGCGAGTGCCATCGCTGCCAAGAACAGTTGCACCAGCACGCTGTGCCGCGTCGCGGTGCGCGTTGTGGCCCGCCCAGCGGTGATCTCACCGTGCAGGTAGCTGGGGGTGGCCACAGTCGACAGCAGGCCGACAGCACCGATCACGATGAGCATGAACGTCGACAACGCGTCCACCCGCAGCAGCCCGCCGAGCGCGATGGACGGGTCGGCGCGGATCATCGCGATGGCGGCGGCCAGCATCAGCACGGCGCTGGCGGTGCTGATCCAGGCGGTTGCACGCCGCCATCCCAACGCCACGTAAGCGAGTGCCCCGAGCAATGGCACCGCCACCGGCACGGACATCAACAAGCTGGTCATCAGTCGCGCAACTCCCGCAGCTCGTCCAGATCGGTATCGCCGAACGCCTCGCGCATCCGGGTGGTGAGGATCTGCAGCACCAGCACCACGAACAGCACGTCCAGCGACACCCCGAGTTCGACGATCGGCCCCGCCCCGGCCGTGGTGAGGAATCCGATCGCGGTGATGCCGTTGTCCAGCAACAGGAATCCGATGAGCTGCGACAGGGCCAGTCGCCGTGTCACGAGCACGAAGAACCCGATCAGCACCACGGCCATCGCGACCGGGATCGCTTCGGCGGCAGGTGACGGCGCCAACTCGACCAGCGGTCGCGACACCGCGTACGCCAGCAGCGTCAGCACGGCTGCGGCCAGGAGCGAGGCGGCGACATTGACCAGCGGCCGGGTTTCCCGCCGCTGCGGACCGGCACCGGCCAACGCCCGCCTCAGCAGGTGCGGCAGCACGCCAGCCCGAAGCACCAGCACACCAGCGGCAACGACACCCAACTCCCAGGAGTTCTCCTCGGCGGCCAGGAGTGCGACGAGCGCGGCCAACGCGACGCCTTGCAACGCGAAGTTCCTGATCACGATGGCCAGTTCGCGCCGCCACAGCACGAGGACCGCGGTGAGCAGCAGGGCACCAACGGCCAGATCCAGCAGTTGCCCGTACAGCGTCTCGTCCATCCGCTTCTCTCTCCTCAAGCCAGGAAGAACGAGGCGCCGACGGCCAGCAGTGCGAGCAGGAACGAGCCAGCCAGCAATTCGGGCACCCGGAACAGGCGCAGCTTGGCCAGGAACACCTCGCCTGCGGCCAGGACCGCGCCCAGCAGTCCGACCTTGACCACCAGCGCCAACACACCGACGATCAGCGCGACCGGCGTCAGCGCGGTGGCGATGCCCCAGGGGACGAACAGGTTCGCCAGCAGGCCGAGGAAAACGCTCAACCGCATCGCCGAAGCCAGCTCCACCAGCGCCAGATCCGGACCGGCGTACTCCAGCACCATCGCTTCGTGCACCATCGTCAGCTCCAGGTGGGTGGCTGGGTTGTCCACCGGAAGCCGCCCGGTCTCGGCGATGATGACCACGCTGAGCGCGACCGCGGCGAGCAGGCTGACCGGGGAGATCACCAGGGCCGGTTCGTGCAGCATCGAGGACACGATCGCGCCGAGGTTCGTCGAACCGACCCGCACCGACAGCGCGAAGATCGCCACCAGCAGGGTGGGTTCGACCAGCGCGATGATGGTCATCTCCCGGCTGGCGCCCATCCCGCCGAACGCCGTGCCGGTGTCCAGCCCCGCCAGTGCCAGCGCCACGGTGCCAAGAGCCAGCAATGCGACTACCGCGAAGAGATCCGCCACCGCAGCGATCGCGGACGCGGTGGTGACGAACGGTGCGACCATCGCGACGACCAGTGCGGTGGCAACGAGCACCAGGGGAGCGAGCCTGAACACCTCGCTCGTCCCGCGCGGCGTCAGCGGTTCCTTGCGCAGGAGTTTGCGCAGATCCCGCCACGGTTGCAGGACTCCGGGGCCTGCACGGCCTTCGAGTCTCGCCCGGATCTGCCGCATCACGCCGACCAGCAGCGGTGCACCGCCGACGATCAGCACCGCCTGCACGATGCCGCCGACCAGACCGAGCGCGTTCACCGGGTCACCGCCAAGAGGAGCAGCAGTGCGCAGACGCTGTAGAAGCCATAACCGAGGTAGCGGTGCACACTGCCCGTCGCCAAGCGGCGTGCCCACCGGCCCCAGGCCGACACAGCTGCCAGGACCGGCGCGTACAGGCGGCGTTCGATCCGATCGGGCACCGCCCGGCGGTACTCCACGGTCCGGACCAGGTAGCGGGATTCCTCGTAGTGGCTCACGTCCACGTCCTGTTCGGGCTGCACCACGTTGTCGAAAACCCGTTGCAGCGGTTCGGCGAACGACGTCGCGGTGTACTCCATCCGAGCCGACAACGGGCCTGCGCCGCAGTCCCACAGCCGCGCGGTCCGCCGTGCCCGTCGGACCGCCACGGCACGCACGACGCCGACGGCCACGACCATCGCCGCCATCAGCGCGAGCGCGAGCAGCAGCGGGGAAAGCGACCCGGTGACGCCGATCAGGTGCAGCGTCACGGTTCCAGCCACCGCCGGATCATTGATCCGCAACGCGACTCCACTGGCCGCGCCGATCGCGGGCAGCACGACCGTCGGAGCCAGTGCCAGCACGGCACAGGCCACGCCAGCAAGACCCATCCCGGCGAGCATGTTTGCCGGGCTTTCGTGCGCGTGCTCTGCGATTCCGGTGCGCGGCTTGGCCAAGAACCCGACCCCGAACGCCTTGGCGAAGGTGGCCACCGCCAGCCCGGCGGTCAACGCGACCGCCGACACCGCGACCGGCATCGCGATGGTCGCCGCCGCGCCGGGTGTCGAAAGCCCGTGGACCAGCGCCTGCAGCAACAGCCACTCGGACACGAACGCCGTGCCGGGCGGCAGCGCAGACGCGGCAAGCGCACCCAACCCGAAGGCTGCGGTCGTCACCGGCATGCCGACTCGCAACCCGCCCAACGCGTCCAGGTCGCGAGTTCCGGTGCTGTGCAAGACAGATCCGGCGGCCAGGAACAGCAGCGTCTTGAAGGCCGCGTGCCCGACAACGTGCAGCAGCGCCGCGACCAGCGCCAGCCCGGCTAGCACCCGGTTACCGTCCACGTGGAACAGCCCGGCCGCGCCGAGGCCGATCAGCACCAGTCCCATGTTCTCGATCGTCGACTGCCCGAGCAGGCGCTTCAGATCGGTGCTCATCGCCGCCTGCAGAATGCCGTACACCGCCGAGGCCGCCCCCAGCGCCAGCACCAGCAGCCACCACCACTGGGCACCGCCGCCGAGCAGATCGAATCCGACCCGAACGATGCCGTAAACGCCCAGATTCACCATGGCAGCCGACATCAGTGCCGACACGTGGCTGGGAGCCTCCGGGTGCGCCCGCGGCAGCCACGCGTGCAGCGGCAGGATTCCGGCCTTCGACGCGAATCCCACCAGCGTCAGCACGAAAACAACGTTGCGCAGCGCGGGGGACAGGGGAGTGGCGCGCAGCGCGGCGAACGAGTCGTCCGCTGCCGCGGCGGCGAACACCAGCAGTCCGATGAGGACGGTCAAGAAACCCAGGTGGGTCAGCACCGCGTACCAGCGGCCCGCCCGCGCCACCTCGGCGCGTCGCCGGTGCTCGGCCACCACCAGCAGCAACGAGGTCAGGGCCATCAGTTCCCAGCAGACCAGGAAAGTGCCCACGCTCGCTGCCGCTGGTACCAGCATCATCGCGACGACGAACAGCGGAAACACGGTTTGCACGGCACGGGAGCGCAGGTCGTGTGCTTGCGCGTAGGAAATCCCGTAGACGCCGACGGCCACCGCCACCGCGCCCGTTACGGCGACGAACAGGCCGCCGAGGGCGTCCAGCGCTATCGACACCCCGGCCAGCGGCAGCAATCCGGGCAGTGCGAGTGAGAACGCCTGCCCAGTCATCGCTGCGGTCCCTGCGACCGCACCGGCCGCGCCGGTCAGCGCGGTGCCCACACCTACCGCTGGCCGGTCGGGCACGTGCCGGAACTACCAACGCCACCAATGCGGTCAGCACTCCGACGGCCACGGCGGAACCGAGGCCCGCTGCTGCGAAGTTCATCGACCGGTCAGCTTCCGCAGCCCTTCGACGATCGCCTCCGGTCGCGGCGGGCATCCGGCGATCTCCACATCCACCGCAACGAAGTCGCGCACCGCACCGGCCACTCCGTACGCACCGGCGAAGGCACCGCAGTCGCGGGCGCAGTCGCCGACCGCCACCACGGCCTTCGGACCTGGAACCGCGTCGTAGGTGCGCCGTAACGGCTCGGCCATGTTCCGGGTGACCGGCCCGGTCACCAACAAGGCGTCCGCGTGCCGAGGTGAGGCGACCAGCCGGGCACCGTAGCGTTCGGCGTCATAGACCGGCCCGAACGCGGAACCTATCTCCACCTCGCACCCGTTGCACGAACCCGCGTCGACGTGCCGGATCTGCACCGAGCCGCCCAACTGCGCCGCGACCGGGTGAGCCTCGCCGACCGGTTGCGCGGGCGGGGGCTCGGCCACCCGTCCGGTTCTGCGGATCTTGCGCCACAAACCCAGCACGCTCTCGCTCCTGCCTCGGATCGATCTGGGAAAGTTCGGCCACCCAGCTCTGCGGGACTCGGCGAGGTGGCTCTGGTTCACTCCGCTGGTCGCCCCGAGTCCCGCTGGCCGTGGTCGGTCGAGGCCGCCGACGCCGTGCGGAGGTCCTCCAACAACTCCACCTGGCCGGAGAGCACCCCGGTCAGGATGCGCCGCGCGACCGCCAGCAACTCCGCCACATGTGGGCTGGTCAGGGAGTAGAAGACGGTCGATCCCGCTTTGCGCGTCACGACCAGTCCCGCACGCCGCAGCACCGCCAGGTGCTGGGACAGGTTGGCGGCCTCGATACCCACGTCGGGCAAGATCTCGGCCACCGAGTGCTCGCGCTCGCTCAGCAGCTCCAGCACCCGGATCCGGACCGGATGCCCGAGCGTTTTGAAGAAATCCGCCTTCACCTGGTAGAGGGGCCTGCTCATCGACACCCCTCCTCGCGGGTTCGCGACGCGCTGCCCGCCCGGAGGCGGTCCATCGTGGTCATACCGCTGATCCTCCCGCACCCGCCCTCGCCTACCGCAGGACCAGTAGCTCGCGAGGTTCAGCAGTTGCAAACCTTAGCAACTCCGAAGTACATGTCACGCGGTGGGGCGCCGTCGCCCGGTTCGCCCGCTCAGATGTCGGGCAGTTCGTTGATCGGGACCGGTTTGCCGAAGTAGAAGCCCTGGGCGTGGTCGCAGCCCAGCCGTCGGATGATGTCGAGCTGTTCGACGGTTTCCACGCCTTCGCCCACGACCGTGAGGTCCAACGCGTGCGCCAGCGCGACGACGCTGGCGATCAGCGCCTCGGTGCCGCTGGAATCGCCCAGCCTGGCGATGAAGGACCGATCGATCTTCAGGGTGTTCAGCGGCAGGCGGTGCAACTGGGCGAGGGAGGAGTACCCGGTGCCGAAATCGTCGATGGCCAGCTTGACCCCCAGCTGGCGCAGTCCGCTGAGGACCTCCGCAGCCGCGGACGGGTCCTGCATCAGGGTGCTTTCGGTGATCTCCAGGCACAGGTAAGCGGGCGGGAGCGCGGTCTCGGACAAGATCATCTGCACGGAGGTCAGCAGGTGCGGGTCCTCGAGCTGGCGTGCCGAGAGGTTCGCCTTGAGCCGGAGCTCCAGGTTGTGGCGCCTCCGGTGCTCTGTGAGTTCCCTGACAGCCGTCCGCAGCGCGAACATGCCGATGTCGTTGATGAGGTCGCTCTCCTCGGCGAGCGGGATGAACTCGGCGGGCGAGATGGTGCCGTAGACGGGATGCGTCCAGCGCAGCAGCGCCTCGACCGCCGTGGTCCGGCAGGTGTGCAGATCGACGATCGGTTGGTAAGCCATCCAGAGCTGGTGCCGGGAGATCGCGCGGCGCAGGTCCTGCTCCAGGTTCAGGTGGCGTTGCACCCGCTTGCGCAGCCGAACGTCGAACACGGCGCAACGCCCGCGGCCGAGCTTCTTGGCTTCGTACATGGCCACATCGGCGTCGCGGAGCACATCGGCGGCGCTGCGCGGGTCGCCGGGCGCCGCCAGCACGATGCCGACGCTGGCGTCGACGTGCAGCTGGCGGTCCTCGACGTGGATCGGATCGGTGAGGCAGCGGCGCAGGTGCTCGGCGAGCAGGCGGAGCTTCCTGATGTCGTTCTCGTCCGGGGAGATGATCACGAACTCGTCGCCGCCGAGTCGACCGACCAGTTCGTGGTGCCGCGTGACGCGGCTGAGCCGTCCGCTGACCACGCGCAGCACGTCATCGCCGACGCTGTGCCCGAGCGAATCGTTGATGACCTTGAAGTGGTCCAGGTCGATGAACAGCACCCCGATGTCGCGGGTGCGGTGCCGCTTGCGCAACTCCGCTTCGAGGCGCTGCAGGATCAGCACGCGGTTGGCCAGGCCGGTGAGCGGATCATGCGTCGCATCCCGTTCCAGGCGCTCCCGGATGGCGCGGGATTCGGTCACGTCGGTGAACGAGAGCACGATCGGATGCGGCGGGTCGTCGTCGGGGTTGAGGGTGCGCGAGGTCAGCGACAGCCACACGCTGCGCCCGTCGCCCCGCCGGGTGCGGACCAGGCGCGCGTCCTGCGGCTTCCCGGTGCGCTGGCTCCACGTGGACGGGTGCGTGTGCGGCGGCAACAGCCCGCCCGCCTCGTCGAACAGCGGCCAGGACGCTGGCGGGGACCCGACCAGGTCGGCCTCGCTGATGCCGAGGATCTGCAGCGCGGCCGGGTTGGCCGATTCGACCAGCCCGGAGGTGCCGATCACGACAACACCCTCGACGAGGGCGTCGACGACGGTGGCGTGGTGCCGCTGGGCGCGTCGCAGTGCCGTCTCGTCCGTGCACACCAGCACGAACCCGCTGTCCATCTGGGCGACCGACATGGTGATGGTCAGGGCCGAGCCGTCGGCCCTCCGGTGCGTGGCCTCGGTGACGCCGCCAGCCGCCGCCAGCGCCGCCGGGTCGAGCGGCGCACCCACGACGTCGGCGACACCCCGGCCGATGGCGTGCTCGGCGGGGCAGCCGTAGATCGCCTCCGCGGCTGGGTTCCAGCTGGTCACGACCCCGCACTTGGTCGTGGCGATGATGGCGTTGCTGACGTGCTCGACCAGCGCCGCCTGGTAGCGCAGCGCGGCCTCGGCCGCCCGGCGGGCGGTGATGTCGCGCATGAAGATCTGGAACGCCGTCCGCCCCCGCCAAGTGGTTCGCACCGCCACCGCCTCGACCAGCACCGAGGCCCCGTCGAAGCAGCGCACCGCCGCTTGCACCCAGTCAGTGGTGGCACCCGAGGTCAGCAGCGTCGCCAGCTGCGCCTGCATGGTCGGCACGGATTCCTCGGCGATGAAGTCGGTGACCGGTCGGCCGACGACCTGCCCGGCGGATTCGGCACGCAGCATGCGCACGGCCGCGGGGTTCGCGAAAACCGCGACCCCCTCCTGCTGTATGTAGATCGCGTTCGGGGTGAGTTCGACGAGTTTGCGGTAGTAGTCGGGGAGCTCGGGCAGCTCCTGCTCGCCCGCTAACCCGTAGGTCACCTCGGTGGCGATCCCGACCAGCGCGCTGCCCAGTCGACGGGCTCGGAACCGGACGAGCCGCGCTGCGCCACCCGGCGGCTCGCAGAGCTGATCGAGCTCATCGACCTGCCAGTCCGGGGCCACCCTGGCCTTCTCCAGCAGCGGGGCCACCAGCTCGGACAACCGTGCGCGCAACTCGTCATCGCCAGCGCCGGGGATCCCCAGCAGTTTGTCCAGGCCGTGCCCCCAGGAGGCCCGGTCGTGGCTGAAGCTCATCGACCAGTGCACGGTGTCCGTCAACGACCACGCGGCTTCCAGGAGCTCGCGATCGACCATCGCGAACCCGCCAGGATCGTTTGGACACACCATTGGGCATCACGTTCGCAGCGGCTCGTGGTTCCTTACTACCCGCCATCGGCGGATCGCACACGAATGCGTTTCCTGGACGTGCGGTTGGGGCGGGAGGTACTGGCGGGACCCTTGCGGTTCCGCCTGCCCCGGCTCACCAGCGTAATCCACTGTGGAGCGCTCGGCGGACCGAGACGGCGCGGCACCGCCGTGCGAAGTGGTCCGACGCGACTAGCGCGCGGCTGGTTCGGTGGTGAGGAGGTCTTGCAGTTCGCGCACCGCTTGCTTGAGGTTGTCGGCGAACGCGAACATCTCGTCGGCCACCGGCCGCGGTGTGCTCAGGTAGAGGTTGAAGCGGTCCGGGAGCAGCACGTAGGCGACGCCGATGCACTGGCTGCTGGTGGAGCCGAAACCGAAGTACTGGATGTTGGTCGACGGTGCGGAGCTGGTGCTCAGGTAGTCGTCGCGCATCTTCCGCCAGCCCGGCGTCTCGTACAGCTCGAGGGGCTCGGTCGCGCCCAGCTCGGCGCCCCGGCGCTGCTGGATCAGTTGCAGCTCCCAGAGGTGTTGCTCGGGTGCTTGTCCGGCTTGGCACTCCTTCGCCCGCGCCACGTGCTTTTCCGCGGCCGCCCGGAATGCCGCCAGCCGGGCCGCCGCATCGGCGTCGGGGTCGGCCATGACGTCCACGAATCGCAGCACCTCGGGGGTGACGACGCGCATCGCCTCGGTGCGCCCGTGCTGGTACTGCCGAGTGGCGATCGACTCGTACGTCGCGCCGATGAGTCCCTTGGTGCGCTGGTGGCTCAGCTGATAGGCCATCTGCACGAACGCGTCCGGCGAGATGCCCAGCTGCTTCGCCTGGTTCGCGCCGAAGTCCTGGAAGGACACGGTTCGGGTGGCGGTGTTGTCGGCGTAGTCCGCGAACGACTCGGCGGCGGCCCGCGCATCGGCTCGCAGGTCGGCGTCGAGCACGAACTCGATCGCATCGACGGCGGGCAAACCACGGGACTCCCGCGGCGCTTTCGGCGACTCGGCCAGCAACGCGTCGACGAACGCGAGGATCGTGGTTCCGTCCAGGCCGCAGTGTTCCACGTTGATACCGGCCGTGCCGTCTTCGAAGACGATCAGCGACACCGCCTTGTCGAACCACCGGTTTCCGCTGTCGCCGTGCAGCAGCTGGTCGCACGCTTGCTGGGTGTCCTCGGGGGTGAAGTCCTCCAAGCACACGCAGAACAACGCAGATTCGACGGTGTCGAGCGCGTCCGCGTTGCCGGGATCGCAGGCGAGCAGGGCCTGTCGACTGGCGGCCCACTCCGCGCGCGCCTTGGTCGTGAGGTGCCCGACGGATGTCTCCGACGCGCGCACCGCGCCAGACTTCATGATCGTGCGCAAACCCGCCGCGAGGTCGTCAGCCGCATGCGGCTGACCGTCGGCGCTCAACACGTCCATGCGGAATAGGTTCCCGCGGAAGAACACCGCGATGTGCCGGGCTGGGGACGGGCCGGGCCACTCCTCGGAGTAGGGCGCGCGAACCGTGTCCTGCACCGGGCCGGGAATTCGGGTGGTGGAGAACAGGAACTTCTGCTGCTCCATCGACAGCGGTTGGCCGCGCTGGACGATCGGGGCGATGCGCTCGTCGTCGAGCAGCAGTTTGTAGTCGACCGCCGCGGCGATCAGGTCGGCCGCCCGTTCCACCTGCCGCTGCGCCGATTCCCGGAACAGGAAGAAGAAGTTCGCGTTGAGCGCGATCCGGTCGCGGCGGCCCAGGTACCGGTACGGCCAGAAGGTGTCGAGCCAGCTGTGCACGTCGGCATCGGCATTGTACTGCTCAAGAGCCGCGTGCAGCGTGCGAGCCGGGCTGTCCGGGCGCAGGAACGAAGCCACCGCGGCTTCGGTCGCCGCAAGCTCGTCCGGGGTCAGCAGCGGCGCGCACCACTCGACGAACCGCTGGCAGCTGTCCTCCAAAGTCGGCAACGGCACGCGGGGCAGCCGATCCTCATTGCCGAAGGTGCGGGTGGACCACGTCTGGCTGCTGTTCAATTTCGTCCTCGTCGTTGTCGCGGCAGGGAGATGTGGAGTTGGGCGTAGAGCCAGCCGTCGGCTTCCAGACCTCGTGGATCCACTCCCGCGGTCGACATCGTGTCCAGGACCAACGACTGCTCCTGTGCGGAGGCGAACCGGCGTTGTTCGAACATGCCGGTGACGGGCAGGGTCTCATATCCCAGTTCGGCCAATCGATGCGCTATCGGTTCGAACGGGAACATCCGCAGCACGAAATGCGCCATCCACGGCTGCTTGCCCGCGCTGGCGATCTCCGCGATGGTGCGTTCACCGACGTAACCGACGCAGCCGGTCGAGATGACCAGATCCGCGGCGGCCAGTTGCTCGCGTTGCCGATCGGTCGGCTCATCCTTCTCCAGGTCGGCGTGCACCGCATCGTCGATGAACCCGGCCGCGAGCGCATATGCGAGGGCCGGGGCCGAATTGTCGAGCCCGATGAACCGAATGTCGTTGAGCGGTCCGGCCGAACGGGCCCAGTTCCGGTCGCGGGCCAGCAGTTCCTCCCGGTCTGCCGAGGCGGCGTCCACGCCGCTGTAGCGCTCGTAGAGTTCATCGATCGTCGCGTCGAACCGCAGCAGTGCCGCGTTGATGCCGTAGGAACAACCGACGTCGAGCACCGTCGTCGGCGCGCTGACCCCGCTCGTTCGCCGGTATTCCTGGATGAGTTCCGCGAAATGCGGCTTGGCCAACTGCGGGATGCGGTAGTCGAGCCCGCGCAGGGCGCTGAAGTAGGCACGCGGATCGCGCTGGGTGTAGATCTCGTCGAGCGCGATCTTGCCGGTCGCATCGAAAGACACGGCAGTGCTCCTCTCGGCGTGCTCTGACGTCAATCCAGCAACTGGTCGCCCCGCACCGCACGCCCCTCGGCGGCCAGGTGCTCGGGCAGCACCCGGCCGAAGATCTGCTTCGTCCGCGCGACGCTGCCGACGACGCCGGGGCGCTCGCTGTAGGCGAAGATAGCCGAATGCCGTGCCGTCCCGCCGCGCACGGTGGTCACCCGGTGCAGCGAGAAACGCCCTTTGAACAGCTGGAGATCACCGGGGCGCAGCGTCAGCCGACGGATCAAGTGCTCGCCGCGCCCGGCCAGCACCGCCCGGACGTCGGCGAAGTTCTCCGCGTGCGCGGATCTGATGTTCGGGCAGTATTCGAAGATCCCACCGGCTTCCGGTTGCTGGGTGAGCAAGCTGACCGCGAACTCGTTGGTGTCGAAGTGCCACGGGTGGTCCATTCCGGGGCGCACCACGTTGAGGCACAGCCCGGCCAGCGGATCCGCGAGTTCGTGGACGTCGGGCAGTTCGAAGCAACTGGCCACGAAGCGCTGGAACAGCGGGCTGGCGTAGAGCTGGTGGACGATGGACTGGCGGGGGATGTGGTCGCGGGCCACGAACGCGTTGCCGCGGGTCATGGTGGTGCGAGCGGGATGATCGTCCGGTAGCGGTGCGTTCGTGTCGATGTTGTAGGCGTTGACCACTTCGACGTCGTAGTGCGCCAGCGGCGCGATCTCGGCTCCCTCCATCCGCAGGTCGTGTTGCCGGGAAGGCAGGATGAAGTCGGGCAGCACGCTGCAACCGAGCTCCCGCAGGTCTCGCCGGGCCTGGCCGATGGCGTCCTGCCAGGCGGTGCTCGTCGGATCCGACAGCGGATACCGAGCCGTGTCGACCACCTGCGCCACCAGCCGAGCTTCCGTTGTGCTCATGAAGTTCCTCTCCACGGGCGAAGCTCACCCGCACCGGGTCCGGGGTTTTCGCGCATGCCGGGCGATCGGCGTCGACCGCACCGGCACCTCCGGATCAACGAACACCGCCGACGCCGGTTACTGCGCGCTTTGGCGCAATCCAGTGCGCGAATGCCGTTCTCCCGCCCCGGTTTCCCGCCGATGACCTGTCATTTCGCCGCAGCCCCGCGAGGATTCCCAGATCCCGTGATCGTGCCCATATTGTGCGGTTCGCCGGAGATCGGGTAACTGCGCCGAAAATCCCGAAGCCACAGGGGAATTCCGCTGTCGCGAGCGGCTGCGGTCGCAGTGCTCGAACCCCGCGTTCGGACACCCCCGACGACGACGCTGCCTGCCTGGGAGCTTTCTCGACGCGGACCTGCGCGCCGTCCTGCGCAAGCGGCTTGCAGGGGCGGGGTGCTACCGATTTCGCGCGAAATCGCTCCGTCCGCTGAGGTGGAGTCCGGCGCTGCCGCTTCCGCACGGGCGTGGTAGCCCCCGGCGCTTCCGTCACTCGATCGTGCGCGCTGCAGGATGCGGAGCGAGGATCTGTTGGTGAGCTGACGACGACGGACGGAGCGGACATGGACGACGAGACCCGCAGGCGTTTGGTGGAGGTTCGATCGTTGGCCGAGGAACTGCAACCCGAGGGGATCGAGGCCGAAATCGGCCGCGCCCGCGTCGAGGCGTACCAGGCGGGCATGCGCTTCGTCGCCGACTACGTCGAGAACGGACCGCAGGGCAACGACGGCATGGACATCCCAGTGCCGCGGCACTAGCCATCGGTGGTTCGCGCGGCGGTGCAGGTCGCGGCAGCTGGGAAGGCGCAAGCTCCGTCCACGCCACGAGCGGCTACCGCGATGTTTCAGGACGCGGGCCGGACCGCGGGCAGGATCACCTGGTCCACGATGTCCTCGATGTCTTGGGTGGACAACCGCAGGCCCCGCACCAGGCAGGTGTTGATGACGATGGCGGGCCCGGCCTGGACGACGAACGGGGTGGCCGCACCGGCTCGTATCTCGCCCCGCGCCGCCGCCCGTTCGAAGACGGTTTGCAGGGCCCGGACCCTTGGCGCGACTATCCGTTCGCGGGCCGCGGCGTGCAGGTTCGGTGACTGCTGCATGCCGCCGAGGATCGATGTGATCGCTGGCCCGATCGACCCGGTGAGCGTGTCGGCGATCAGCGTCAGGGCGGCGATCAGCTCCTCGCGGACATCGTCGGTCTCCGGGACGGTGGCGACATCGGGCAGCGCCTGGTGCACGGCGGCGATGACCAGGTCTTCCACCGAGCTCCACCGCCGGTACAGCGACGACTTCGCGGTGCGCGCCCGAGCCGCGACGCCTTCCATGGTCAGCCGCCCGTAGCCGACGGCGGCGAGCTCGGTGAGCACGGCGTCGTAGATCGCGGTCTCCAGGGCTTGGCCGCGCCGACGTTGACGGGTCTCCGGTGCGGATGTCACGCGAGCATCCTACGTTCCTCGTAAGAAACTGTTGCGTCTCTTAATGAGTGACAATAGCCTCAGATAGGTGACTATCGAGTCTCGTAAAGGGGTCATGATGACCGACTTGGATCTGTGGAGCCCGGAGTTCCAGGCCGACCCGTACCCGGCGTACGCGGCACTGCGCGCGAATTCGCCGGTCCACCGGCTGACCGGGCCGATGGGTTTCGAAACCTGGCTGGTCACCCGCTACGAGGACGCGCGCGCCGCGCTCGCCGATCCGCGGCTGGTGCGGGACATGGCGCACGCCCCGAAGTGGTTGCGGGACCAGGGCGTGGTCAGCGACGAGGGTGAAGGTCCGCTGGGCACCAACGTGCTCAGCACCGATCCGCCCGACCACACCCGGCTTCGCAAGCTCGTCGCCAAGGCGTTCACCCGGCGCCGCGTCGAGCAACTGCGGCCGCGCGTCCAGAAGATCACCGATGCGCTGCTGGCCGAGATGCCAGCGCAGGGGCAGCAAGTCGATCTGCTGACGGCACTGGCCTTCCCGCTGCCGATCACGGTGATCTGCGAACTCCTCGGTGTGCCCACCGAGGACCGCGCCGACTTCCGTGCCTGGACCACGGCGTTCGTCTCCGCGCCGCTCACCGAGGAAGGTGCTGCGCTGCGCGAGCAGGCGCGGGTGGCGCGGGAGAACTACCTCACCGAGCTGATCGAGCGCACCCGCGCGCGGATCGATCCGAGCGTGGCGCCGGACGACCAGCCGAACCTGGTGAGCGCGTTGATCGTCGCCGCCGACGAGCACGACCGCCTGTCGGCGCGGGAACTCCTCGGCACGATCCAGTTGCTGCTGGTCGCGGGCCACGAAACCACCGTCAACCTGATCGGCAACGGGATGCTCGCCCTGCTGACGCACCCCGACCAGTTGGCGCTGCTGCGCCAACGGCCGGAACTGCTGCCCTCGGCGGTCGAAGAGCTGCTTCGCTTCGACGGTCCCGTCGAGCGGGCCACGCCTCGGTTCGCCGCCGAGGACGTCGAGATCGGCGGGGTGACCATCCCGGCGGGCAGTGTCGTGTCCGTCGTGCTGGGCTCGGCCGACCGCGACCGCGCGCACATCTCCGACGGGAACCGGCTCGACGTCACCCGCACCGACCGGGGGCACCTCGCCTTCGGCCACGGCATCCACTACTGCCTGGGCGCATCGCTGGCTCGGTTGGAAGGCCAGATCGCAATCGGTGCCATGCTGGAACGCTTCCCGGACTTGGCGCTCGCCTGCCGTCCCGAAGAACTGCGGTGGCGACCCGGCGGTGCGGCCAACGTCTTCCGCGGCTTGGAAACCCTGCCGCTGCGCCTCTAGAGACTGTTTCCAGGAGTGGTTTGCGTTGCGGTGCGGGTAGCGGAACCTCAGCAGCCGCCTCGACTCCGGGATCCTGGACATCATGAATGCCCGTCGTGGCCGTCCTTGCGAGCCGACTGCTGAGAACCCGCCGCGGTGCCAGCTGAGTCCCACACCGCAAGCGGCTACGCCCGCTTACAAAACGGCCTAGCCCGCCAGGTGGGCTTCGATGGCATCGGCGGCGGCCACCGCGCCGTCGGTGCCGCGCAGCGTCTTGCTCATCTCCGCGACATTGGCGCGGATCTGCTGGTCCGCGTGCACTTCGTCGACGGCCTGGCGAAGGGCCTCCGCCGAACGGCCGTCGCTGGCCAACCGGCGTCCCATGCCCAACTGCTCGACCTGACGTGCATTGGCCTCCTGCTCGGGTTGCTGCGGCACGCCCACGATCGGCACTCCGGAGCACAGCGATTCCATCGTGGAGTTCATGCCGGTGTGGGAGAGGAACAGGTCGGCTTCCTGCAGCACGGCGGGTTGCGGGAAGTAGTCGCGGATCTCGAAGTTGTCCGGGATCGGACCGAGATCGGCCGGGTCGACCTGTTCACCGACGGCCATCGCCACCTGCCACCGGCCGTCCCCGAAGGCCCGCAGGCAGTTCCGGAAGAACTCCGGCTGGTTGTTGAACGCGGTGCCGAGCGAGATGAACAGCAGCGGCTTGGCGTTGTCCGGTCGCCGCCAGCTCGGGTCGACCACGCGGGAACCCAGCGACGGGCCGACGAAGCGGAACCGCTCGTCGAAGGTGTCCCCGGCGAACTGGAACTCGCGGGGGATGAACACGATGTTCAGCGATGCGGGCGGGCCTTCCAGCGGGTTGGCGGACTTGACGCCCAGATCGGCGGCGAGCCGTTCGTGGACCTCGCGCATCCGCTGGAAGATCTGCCGGTACTCCGGTGGCAGCGGCGTGGACGCGTTCGCCATCAGCTCGGAGCGCAGCGAGAACTGCTCGTTGCTGGCATAGGTGGGGTGCAGGGCGATGTCGGGCAGGCCCATCCGCTCGGCGACGAACCGGCCAGCCATCGTCATCGCGTCGAAGCACAACGCGTCCGGTCGATCGCCGGTCAGGTGCTCTTCGAGGAAGGCGACACCCTCGCGGGCCGTGGCAATGAACCGGTCCATCATCTCGGCCAGCTCAGCCGGGTCCATGTTGGGTGGGCGATTGGGCATCTCACCGGGCATGGGCAGCAGCGTCGCGCCGGCGGATTCGACGGCGTCACGGAACTTCTCGTTGGTGGCGTAGGAAACGCGGTGGCCGCGGCGGACCAGCTCCTGCACCAACGGCAGCGTTGGGTTGACGTGCCCGTGGCCGGGCATGCTGACGAAAGCGAAGTGCACGGGAATTCCAAACCTCGTGGTCTGCGGTGGACGATTGCGGCGGGGCGTTGACCGGTGTGCGCGTGCGACCCGATCAGGTCTTGGCCAGCGCGCCGTGCAGCAGCACTTCGACGCGCTTGCGGATGCCCGCCGAGCGGTCTTCTTCCGGCTTCGCGGCGAACCGCATCCCCGTCACCAGTGCGAGCAACATCTGGGCGAACTCCTCGACCGGCACCTGGAGCCGCGGTTCGTCCGGGGCGAGCGCGTCGGTGACCGCCTCGGAGATGTTCCGCATGAATTCCGCCCTGGCATCGGACGGGGTCCGGTCGGTCGGTCGGTCCCGGCGGACGTCGTAGCCGGTGGTGACCAGGGTCTGCATCAGGTCGCCGAGCCGGGTGAAGTGTTCGAGGAACAGCGTCCCGACCTCGTTGAGCCGGTCGGCCAGTTCCCCGTCGCGGGGCACCTGCCGGATCGCCGCGCACAGCTGGTCGGTCCGGAAAGCCTCCGCAACGCAGGCGCGCAGCAGTTCTTCCTTGTCGTTGAAGGCGCGGAAGACCGTGCCCTCGGCGATCCCGGCGGCCTGTGCGATCTGCCGGGTCGTGATGTTCGCGCCGTGCTCGACCAGCAGCGGTAGAACGGCCTGCACGATGGCCGACCGCCGCTGGTCGGGGCTCATCGCCGGTGCCCGGCGCCGGGACTGCTCCGCGCTCACGACGTCAAGCCTATGAGTGAGCACTCACTCATGCAAGGTGCATCGGCTCACACCTGCTCGGCGGTGTGGGGTCGTGAGTGCGCAACCCGGCTCCAACCCGGCTGTCCACTCACGAGCAAGACGGGTTACGAGACGCGCAACGCGGCGTTCACCTGCCCGGCGGCGCGCAGGCCGCTTTCCACCGCGCCGTCGATGAAACCCGCCCAGCCGTTGGCGATGTCGGAACCCGCGAAGTGGATCGGGCCGTGCGGCTGCTGCAGGGCCGCCAGGTACTTGGTGAGCTGACCTGGGCGCTGCATGGGCCAGGTCTCCCGGGAGAATTCGTCGGCCATCCAGTTGTGCCCGGTGACGTCGACGACCTCCAGATCGTCCCGCCAAGCCCGGAGTGCGCGTGCGACGCCCGCTTTGTCCGTGGGATCGAGGTCGTGCGCGCGGGTCCCGAAGGCGACGAGGATGGTGTCACCGTCCACCGTGTACTCGGGTCGGACGAAGGTCAGGTCGTGGTCGTCCGGCGCGTAGCCGGTGAACGCCGGGACTTCGCCGCGTACCCGGATCCAGGTCTTCAGGCCCTGCGACGCGGTGCGTTCGGCGCTGGCGGCCTGCTTCGCGGCGGGCAGCGCGGGTTGGAAGTCGATGCTGTCGAGCACGTTGAGCGGCAGGGTGCAGATCACCCGCTTCGCGGCGAGGCGAGTGCCGTTGGCCGTGGTGACTGTCGTACCGCTGTCGGTCCGGGCGATGCCGGTCACGACCGTGCTGAGCCGGATGTCGGCATTGCTGTCCGCGGCCATCGCGGCCGCTAGCGAAGCGGTGCCCGCGGTGAGCCGGTAACCCGAGGTGGCCTCGTGCAGCAGTCGCCAGTTGCCGGAAGCCGCCGCGCACCACCGCATCGCCTGGCTGAGCCCGGAAACGACGGCCGGGCCGTTGAAGTGCTCCGCCCACACGCCGATGTTCACCTCGCGCTCGGCGGCGGTGAGTTCGAGCCGGTCGAAGTAGTCGGTGACGGACTGGTGATCGATCTGGTCGAGGTCCGGTCGGCGCAGCGGCTCGTAGGGGCGCTCGAACCAAGTCCGGCTGTCCGCGGCGAGCCGGTCCATGCTGCGCTCGATCAGGGCGTCGAACTCCTCGGGGCTGCCGCGGTGCGCCCTCCCGTCCGCGATCCACAGGACGGTCGTCGAACTCGGGCTCGGCTCGATGTGCTGCTCGTACCGGGTGATTTCGCTCCACGTGTGCGGCTGCAGCCAGTGCACCCAGGTGCCGCCCATCTCCAGGCGTCGGCCGAGCCGTTCGTCGGTCCAGGTGCGACCCCCGATGCGGTCGCGGGCTTCGAGCACCGCCACCGACCGGCCGCGCAGCGACAGCTCGCGCGCTGCGGTCAGCCCGGCGAATCCGGCGCCTACGATGACGACGTCGTAGGAGTCCATGCGCGCCCCCGTTTCCCGTTGTCAGTTGCGCATCCTCGTCCGGCGGGTCGCAGCACGGCAATCCGCCGGACGAGGATGTGGACGAGTTCGGCGTCAGCCTAGGGGCGCGCACCGCGAATTCGCGTCATCGGCTTGCCAGGAACTCGCGGACTTCGTTGACGAATTGGGTCCGGCCGCGTTCGGCTCGATCGAGGTGGACGTAGTGCGTGGCGTCGTCGAGTTGGACGTTGCGGACGGCGCGGGCGTGGACCAGGTGCGACGCCAGCAGTTCGGGGTCCTCGGGGCGGCTCCAGAAGTCGTTCTCGCTGCGCAGGATCAGCGTTGACGCGGTGATCAGGCTGGCGTCCCACAGCTGGCGCCCGGTGGCGAGGTAGAAGCTGTCCTCCATCGCGCCGGTCGGCGCGCGGAAACTGGCCGGGGTGCGGCTCTCGCTGGTGGGGTCGGAGGCTAGCGCCGCCGTCACGTAGGCGTGCACGACGGCCGGGTCGCGCCATGCGTCCTTGTCCTCGATGGGGATGCTGGCGTCCCATGACGGCAGCAGGCTTTCGCCGGTGCTGAGCCGGTAGGCGCCGAATTGGGCCGCGTTGAACCGGCCGGGGTGCTCGGGATCCTCGGAGTCGCTGCCGCGGCCCATCGTCGGGTGCCCGTCGATCGGGCCGTACAGGGTGTTGTAGAGCACGAGATGGCTCACCCGCTCCGGGTTCGCGGCGGCGTACTGCCCGAGCCAATGCCCGCCGGTCGCCCAGCCGAGCAGCGCGATCTTGTCGTCGTCGGTGGGGGAGCGGTCCGCGATGCGGTCGACGACGGCCGCGACGTCGCGGACCACGGTATCGGAACGGACCGCCGGTGGATTGGCATCCGGCGGAGCCGAGAGCGCCTCCGGCCGCGTGGAGCCGCCGTAGCCGCGCGCGTCCATGATGAAGACCGGGTGCCCGGCGTGCGCGAGATCGGCGGCCAGCGACCCGCCCGCGACGGGGAGGTCGAAGCTGGCGACACCGGGCACCCTGGCGCCGTGCAGCAGCAGGACGGGACGTTTCGGCCGCTGAGCCGACGTGTTGCGAACCTCGCGCACCGCGATGTGCACTCCGGCGTCGCTGCGCACGCTGAAGTCGTTGCGGACCAAGCCCGCCTCGGCGCTGTCCCCGCCGGACAACGACGCCGCGGCGATCGTGACGGCGACGGACGCGATTCTGCCGATCATGGAGTCCTCTCCTCGTACCAGGTTGAGCTCCCTCGATACTCGCGGCGAACCGGCCCATCGATATGCGGCATAGGCAAAGACCTCGATATCGATATCCTCGGGATATCGAAAGGAGTCGGCCGTGGAGCTCAGGCATTTGCGGTACTTCGTGGCAGTGGCCGAAGAACTGCACTTCGGCCGCGCCGCGCAGCGGTTGGGCATCAAGCAGCCGCCGTTGAGCCAGCAGATCCGGGCGCTGGAGGACGATCTGGGCGTGGCGCTGCTCGACCGCAGCAGTCGGCGGGTGCGCCTGACCCCTGCCGGTGAGACGTTGCTGCCCGCCGCCCGTCAGGTGCTGGCGTCGGCCCAGGCGGCCCGCCAGACCACCCGCAACGCGGGGCGTGGCGAAACCGGGGGGCTGGTCGTCGGCTTCGTGGGATCGGCGACCTTGACGCTGCTTCCCCTCGCGCTGCGCCGGTTCCGCGATCGCTACCCGCGGGTGGTCCTGACCCTGCGGGAGATGGCCACTGCGGAGCAGGTCCGCGCGCTGCGCGACGGTGTCCTGGACGTGGGCTTGCTGCGTCCGCCGCTACCCCTGGGGGATACCGAGACGATCAACGTCGAGTCGGTGGGCGCCGAACGGCTGCTGGTGGTGCTGCCCGCCGGCCACCCGCTGGCCGCTGAGCGCAGCATCGCCGCGGAACGGCTCGCCGCCGAGCCCTTCGTGCTGTTCCCGCGTGAGCTCGGTGCCGGGTTGCACGACCAGATCCTCAGCTATTGCAACGAAGTCGGGTTCACCCCGACCATCGCCCAGGAAGCCGTGCAGATGCAGACGATCGTCGCGCTCGTCGCGGGCGGACTCGGCATCTCGATGGTGCCATCATCGGTCGCGCTTCAGCGCCGCCCCGACGTGGTCTACCGCCAGCTGCGTCCGGCTACCCGGATCGTGCACCTCGCCGCCGCCCACCGGCGCGACAACCTCAACCCGGCCGCGCGCAACTTCCTGGCCATCACCCAGGAACTCGGCCAGCAGTAGGCCCGCAGGGCCCACGGCCGTCAGTGCCGGGTTCCGAAGTAGAGATCGCGCGGCCGCAGCGCCAATGTCGCAGCGGTGCCGATGGCTCCCGTGAGGACCAGGTACGCGCACGCCCACCACGGCGATCCACCGCTGGCCGCCAGCAGGGCGGTGATGATCAGCGGGGTGAGGCCCGAGGCGTAGATACCGGAGAACTGGTACACGAAGGACATTCCGGTGTATCGCAGGCGGACCGGTGCGAGTTGCGCGTACAGCGTTCCCTGGGGCGCGTAGAGGATCGCGTGGATGACGCCCAGCACCAGGACGATCACGAGACCGGTCAGCAACGGGTCGCGCGTCTGGAAGGCCAGGAACGCCGGATACACCGACAACGCGAACAGCGACGCACCCAGCGCGTAGGCCCGGCGGGGTGTCCACCGGTCGGCGAATTGCCCGAAAACGGGCAGCAGCACGGCCAGGACGATCGCGGCCGCCATGACGGCCACCAGGACACCGGTGCGCGGCAGGTGCAGCGTCGAGGTCGCGTAGGACAGGAAGAACACCGCCCAGGTGTTGAAGGCCGCGCCCTCCGCCCAGCGGGAGAGCAGGCCGAGCAGCGTGTTGCGCCGGGCGGTGCGATCGCGGAAGAGATCCAGGAACGGTGCGCGAGAGGTCTGCCGCGCTGCCCGCACCTGCTCGAAGGCCGGGGTTTCGGCGACGCGCAGCCGGATCACCAAGCCGACGAAGACCAGCACGATGCTCAACCCGAACGCGATCCGCCAGCCGTAGCCGAGGAACTGGTCCTCGTCGAGGACGATGCCGAGCAGGGCGAACAGCCCGGTACCCAGGCCGAGCCCGAGGGCGAGTCCGACCTGCGGCCACGCCCCGTACTTGGCCTGCTTGCCCGGCGGCGCGTACTCCACGGCCATCAGCACCGCCCCCGCCCACTCGCCGCCGATCGCCAGGCCCTGCACCACGCGCAGCAGGACCAGCAGGACAGGCGCGAACAAGCCGATCTCGGCGTAGGTCGGCAGCGCTCCCATCGCGGCGGTGGCCACGCCCATCAGCAGCATCGTGGTGACCAGGGTCCGTTTGCGGCCGATGCGATCGCCGATGTGTCCGAAGAGGACACCGCCGAGCGGGCGTGCGACGAATCCGACGAAGAAGGTCGCGAACGCCAGCATGGTCGACACGGTGGGGTTCTCGGTGGGGAAGAACAGCTTGTCGAACACCAGGCTGGCGGCCGTGCTGTAGAGGAAGAAGTCGTACCACTCGACGGTGGTGCCCACCAGGCTGG
Source organism: Saccharopolyspora soli (assembly GCF_022678645.1). Taxonomy (GTDB): domain Bacteria; phylum Actinomycetota; class Actinomycetes; order Mycobacteriales; family Pseudonocardiaceae; genus Saccharopolyspora; species Saccharopolyspora soli. The sequence goes on from NZ_JALBWV010000060.1 coordinate 29,144, forward strand.
CCGCGATCACCGTGCGGACCTGCCGCACCGGCACTGGCCGGGACGCGGGAGGGTCGATGTGCAGACCGGCGGTCATTCCTGTCTCCTGGGGATCGGCCGCTGTCGGCCGTGGCGGCGGAACCGCGATCGGCACGCAATGCCAGCGCCGGAATTCGACCTCGTCGTCCGGAGCGGTCAGCAGCGGTGTTCTCGAACCGGGGCGATCAGGACGCCGGACACGCCGCCGAGGCCACCCGCAGCAGATCCACGTGGTGGCGATTGGTCAGCAGCGCCGGTCGAAGCACACGCTGACGCTATGGAGGCGATCGTCGCGGTGTCAAGCACGGGTCAGCACATCACAGCCGAGCGCAGCGCGGTTTCCAGCTGGTGAGACGTCAACCCCAGCCGTTGACGTTCGCCAGCCGGGGTGGCAATGCTTGCAGGGACCAGGTTCGCGGGCCGATGTGGACGGTGGCGCCGCCTGGGTTCGTGGCCAGGCGGAGGTTTTCGAAGGGGACGAGTTGATCGATCAACGGGATGCCGCATTGCTCGATGTCGGTCGTCCGGGCGAGATCGGGCTGATCGACTTGGCGGTGCAGGAGATCGCGGCTGGTCGAGCGGCGGTCGTGCACGGCTTCGCGCACGGCGACGGCGGTATCGTGTTCGCGGCGTCGCGAGCGAGCACCGAGTTGACGGCCTTCACCGTGCGCCATTCGTCCGGTTTCCTGTGCGTCGCGCTCCCGAGGCAGCGCTGCGATGAGCTTGCGCTGCCGCCGATTTTCCCCCGCGCGCAAGAGAGTCCGGCTGCGACGGCTTGCGTCACTGTGGACGCCAGCATGGGTGTGAGCACCGGCATCTCCGCGTCGGACCGGGCCAGGACCGCTCGTTTGCTCGCGGCGCCCGAAGCGGTGCCCGCCGACTTCACGCGGCCTGGGCACGTCGTGCCGGTGGCCGTCGGAGACGGTGGCGTGCTCGACAACGCGGGGCTCGCCGAGGCAGCCGCCGACCTCGCCGTACTCGCCGGTTCAGCGCCGGTCGCGGTGTTCGCCCACCTGGTCAGCCCGGCGGATGCGACCCGGATGGCCACCGACGACGAACTGCGCCGGTTCGCCGCTGCGCAGCACATCGCATCCGTCGGCGTGGCGGAGATCGAAGCCGCGCGCCGTTCCGCCAGGTGGGACGGCCGGACCGCCGGTTGACACCCCCGGTGGGCTCTGCTGCGATTGCGCCGTGCTGGTCGCGGCATTGTTCACCAAGCGTCGCCACGTGGATTTCCACCGCGTGGCGTCGCAAGCGTGTCGCGGCTGACCTGGTACCACCGCCGTCCGGTCGGCGGACCTCGGCCGGGTAGGCCATCCGTCGACATTGGACACTCGGGCGGTTCGAAGACCCGGCGCCTTCTCCTGGAGAAACAGATGTCTTTGACGTTCCACTGGTTTCTGCCGACCTACGGTGACAGCCGGTACCTGGTCGGCGGTGGCCACGGAGTGGCCACGACCAACACGGCGGCTGGGTCCCGCCCGGCGACGCTGGCCTACCTCGGCCAGATCGCCCGCAGCGCGGAACAACTGGGCTTCGAGGGTGCGCTGACACCGACCGGAGCGTGGTGCGAGGACGCGTGGCTGTCGACGGCTATGCTGGCGGAGGTCACCGAGCGGCTGAAATTCCTGGTCGCATTTCGCCCCGGCCTGCTGTCGCCGACGCTGGCCGCTCAGATGGCGGCGACGTTCCAGCGGCACTCCGGCCAGCGGCTGCTGCTCAACGTGGTGACCGGGGGCGAGAGCAGCGAGCAGCGCGCCTACGGCGACTTCCTCGACAAGGCGGCCCGCTACGCACGCTGCGACGAGTTCTTGCACGTCGTGCGGGCGTTGTGGCGCGGGGAACGGGTCGATTTCGACGGCGCGCACATCCGGATCGAAGGCGCGGAGTTGACCCGGACGCCGGAGCCGGTGCCACCGCTGTACTTCGGCGGATCGTCACCCGCCGCCGGTACCGTCGCCGCCAAACACGTCGACGTTTACCTCACCTGGGGCGAACCGCCGAGCAAGGTTGCCGAGAAGATCCAGTGGATCCGGGCGCTCGCCGCCGAGCAGGGGCGCACCCCGCGCTTCGGGATCCGGCTGCACGTCATCAGCCGCGACACCAGCGAGCAGGCGTGGGCGGAGGCGCAGCGACTGCTGGACGCCCTCGACCCGGCGACCATCTCGCGGGTGCAGGAAGGCTTGGCGCGCAGCGAGTCCGAGGGGCAGCGACGGATGCTGGACCTGCACGGCGGCTCGACGGCGAACCTGGAGATCTACCCGAACCTGTGGGCCGGTGTCGGTCTGGTTCGAGGCGGCGCCGGTACCGCGCTGGTCGGCAGCCACGCCGAGGTCGCCGAGCGGATCGAGGAGTACCACGCGCTCGGCATCGACGAGTTCGTGCTCTCCGGCCATCCGCACCTGGAGGAGGCGTACTGGTTCGGCGAAGGCGTGCTGCCGATCCTGGCGCGCAAGGGCCTCTGGCGGCACCCGGCCGGTGCGGTCGAACAGGCCCCGGCGAGCATCCCGTTCGCCGGGGTGTCGCGCTCTCCCGCTGCCACGTCCTGATCGCGTCCCAACGGACGCGACCGCGCAACCGGGCCGAAGCCAACCCCACTTTGTCCCCAACACGGTGCGGAGGAACGGGGTGAGGGGCACCCTTCACCAACTTACTTGGTGAAGGGTGCCCCTCACCTCTCACCTGAATGGGGCCGCGCCACTTCCTAGGAGCTCTTGATGGCAGTTTCTCGGTCCGTCGGTACGGCGAGCACGGCAGGTCTGGTGTGCGACGACGCCGAGGCGTTGGAGTTGGCCGCGCGGTTCGCCGAACGGTTCGCCGCCGGTGCCGCCGAGCGTGACCGCGAACGCCGGATCCCGTACGCCGAACTCGACGCGCTGTCGGCCAGCGGGCTGCTGGGCATCACGGTGCCGCGAAGCCACGGTGGCGCCGAGGTTTCGGCTCGAACGCTGGTCGAGGTCTTCCGGCTGCTGGCCGCCGCCGATCCGAACATCGCGCAGATCCCGCAGAGCCACTTCGCCTACGTCAACGTGCTGCGGGAGAACGGAACCGCCCAGCAGCGGCAGTTCTTCTTCGGCGAAGTGCTGGCGGGCAAGCGGTTCGGCAACGCGCAGTCCGAGGCCGGGAGCCGCACCGTGCAGGAGATCCAGACGCGGCTGGTATCCACTGTGGACGGCGACTTCGTCCTGCAGGGCACCAAGGCGTACTCGACCGGTGCCCTGCTGGCGCAATGGATTCCGGTGCTGGCCAAGGACGACCGGGACCGACTGCAGGTCGCCTACGTGCCACAGGACGCACCGGGCCTGACCGTCGTCGACGACTGGGCGGGCATGGGGCAGCGGACCACCGCCAGTGGGACAGTCCAGCTCGACCAGGTCCGCGTGCCCGCGGATCGGGTGGTGCCGCACCACCTGACGTTCGACCGGCCGCAACTGCACGGCGCGCTCGCCCAAGCCCTGCACGCGGCGATCGACGTCGGCATCGCCGGGGGAGCGCTCGCCGACGCCGTCGAGTTCGTGCGCACCCGCAGTCGCCCGTGGGGCGAAAGCGGGGTGCGGACAGCGGCGGAGGATCCGCTCACCATCCAGCGCTTCGGCGAACTCGCCGTGCGGTTGCGTGCCGCCGAAGCGTTGCTGGACAAGGCGGGCGAGGCGATCGATGCGGCGCGCGGCGATCTGAACGCGGAGTCCGCGGGTGCGGCGTCGATCGCGGTGGCCACGGCGAAGGTGTTCGCCGACGGCGTCGCGGTGGAACTCAGCAGCGCCCTGTTCGAGGTCTCGGGCACCCGGTCCAGCCTGGATACGGCAAACCTGCACCGGCACTGGCGCAATGCGCGGACGCACACCCTGCACGACCCGGTCCGGTGGAAGATCCAGCACATCGGACGCTACGTCCTGAACGGCGCCCTACCGCCCAGGCACGGCCAAATCTGACCCCGCGAGCCCCATGATGACGAAGATGGAGTCAAAGGTGCCCTTCACTCCTCACCTGAATGGGGTCGTGAGTGCGTAATCGGGCTGGAGCCCGGTTGAGCACTCACGACGAAAGTTCGGTGTTGGTCGACGAAAGTCCGGATCCGCCGTCGTGCTCGGTGTCTTGGCGCTGGTCCCGACTTACCATTTCCGGATGACCGAAGCCTGCGCTGAGAACCGCCGCGTCGTCGAACGGTGGCTGCCGCTGATCGCGGCGGCGCTCGCCGTGCTCGGTGCGGCCTTCGGCGCCGCCGTGCTACCGGGTCCAGCTCTGGCTCTCGCGCCCGTGCTGGCGGTCGGGTTGTTGGTGCAACTCGCGGTGACCGTGCTGCTCAGCCGCCTGGACGCGTATCCGCACCTGGGGCTGGGTGCGGTGGTGGTCGTCGCGGTGCTGCTGCTGGCGATCGATTCGCCGTGGCGCACGCTGGTGACCGAACAGGCCGTGCTCTGGATCCCGTTCACGTTGACCTGGTTCACCTCGCGGGTGGTGCAGGGTGCCCGCACCCCGCGCCAGTTGCAGATCTCCGGCGCGGTCGTGCTCGTCTATCTGCTGGCCGTGGGAACGAATGCGGCATTCGTCGAGCGTTCGGTGGTGGCCGCGACGTTGGGCGCGGCCGCACCGATCCTCGGCGGCATGACGGTCAGCCTGGCCGGGCGGCTGCGACAGGCCCGCCGCGACCGCGTCGCGGCGCTGGCTCGGGAGCGGGCGGCGGTGGCCCGGCAAGCACGGGAAAGCGAGCGGCAACAGCTTGCCGCGGAGATCCATGACACGCTCGGACACCTGCTCACCCTGCTCGTGCTGCACGCCAACGCCCTCGCTGTCACGACGGCCGACCGCGATGCGCGGCAAGCCGCCGAACAGATGAGCAGATTGGGCACCGACGGGCTGACCGAGCTGCGCCAACTCCTGGATTTGCTGGGCGCCCCGAGCCGCGCGTCCCTTGCGGTCCCGACGTTGGATGAGCTGATCGGCGAAGCCCGCGCCGCAGGGCAGGCCGTACACCTCGAAACAGCGGGCGATGTCGCGGATCTGTCGCCCGCTCTCGCTCGTACGGTGCACCAAGTGGTGCGCGAAGGACTGACCAACGCGCGGAAGCACGCGTCGGGCGCCGAAGTGCACGTCGGTGTCACCGTGGCCGAAGCGGTCGAGGTATCGGTCCGCAACGGGCCAGGAGCGGCCGGTTCCAGCCCCGGCAACGGGCTGGGGCTGGAGAGCCTGCGGCGGCGGATCGCGCTGCTCGGCGGAAGCTGCGAGCACACGCCGACCGCGGACGGCGGCTACGCTCTGCGGGCGAGTCTGCCCGTTGGCAGCAGCACGGGAGTGGATGAGCGGGACAATACGTGGACGCTGACGCACCAGCCGTGACGACCGGCGAGGCCGTGCACGTAGTCGTGGTGGACGACGAACCGATGGTTTGCGATTTCCTGCGCATCATCCTGTCCGCCAGCGGACAGGTCGTGGTTGATGCCGTGGCGCACGACGGATCCGCGGGCGTCGAAGCAGTGGTGCGGCACCGCCCGGACGTGGTCCTGATGGACCTGCGGATGCCCGGCGTGGACGGCGTCACCGCTACCGCCCAGATCCGCGCGCTCGCGAGTCCGCCGGTCGTGGTCGCGATGACCACGCTCGACACCGATGAGCACGTGCTGGCCGCACTGGACGCCGGTGCGACCGGTTTCCTGCTCAAGACCACGCCGCCTGCCAGGCTCGTCCCACTGGTGGTCGCCGCAGCGACCGGCGCATCGGTGCTCTCTCCGGAAGCGGTGCAGCGGCTGCGCAACCGACGCCCGGCGGAGCCGACCAAGCGACCCGACCCCGAACTCGACGCGCTCGGTGAACGGGAGCGCGAAGTGCTCGCGCTGGTCGCGGAAGGCATGTCCAACGCCGACATCGCGGCCCGCCTCTACCTCAGCGAAGGCACCGTGAAAGGGCACGTCTCGCGGTTGATGACGCTGCTCGGATGCGACAACCGGACCCAACTCGCGCTGCGCGCCGTCCGCCCATGATTCCGCGTCAGCTGGATCCCGCCTCTCCGCCAGAGTCGGGGACGTGCGAGCGTGTCCGAAGTGGACTGCCAGTGCGAAGTGCGCGGCGGACGTTGTCCTTCCGGGGAGTGTCGTCGCCTGGCGGAGGTGGATGTCCGCGGGGTGCTCGCGTTCGCCGGACGTTAATGTGCCGGTCGACTCGGCCGCGTAGCTTCCGGTCATGAACACTGCGGAGCAGGTATCGCTGTCTCGCCGGGCGGTGCTGGGCGGCGCGTTGGCCGGGGCCGGACTTCTCGCGATGGGCGGCACCGCGATCGGTGGCGGCCGGGTGCGGGTGCTGATCGCGACGAACGAGCCCTGGGGCACCTACCACGTCGCGCCCCTGCTGGCCGAAGCCGCTCGCCGTGGCTGGGAACTCGTCCAGCTGGTTCCGGACTTCTCCGAGATCGCCCCGGACGATCCGGTGCGGACCGCGCTGCCGGACTCGGCTCCGCCCGCCGACCTGCTCGTGCTCAACGGTGCCGAGGACTGGCCCGCGGACTGCGCGGCGCGGTTCCGCCGACTTCCGCTGGCGGCCAGTTCACTGGCCTATCTGGATCCGGAAGAAGCCGCTCGCGCCAAGCAGGTGCGTCCCCGGCTGCGCACCATCACTTCGTCGTCCCCAGCGGAATCCCGCGCCTTCGGCTCCTACCTCGGGACGCACCGCGAAATCCAGGTCGTCGGCTCACCGCAGACCGACGCGCTGCCACAGCGCGCCCCGGAACCGGGCTTGGTGCTGGTGCTCACCAGCGTCACGCATGCCGACGAGACCGGCGACGCCGCGCCGGGAACCGAACTCCTGCTGGCTGCGGCGGAGGAGCTCCAGGCAGCCGGAAAGCGCATCCTGGTCGGCTTGCACCCCAGGGAAGATCCGGCGTTGTGGAGCCGTTACGAGATCAGCGACGTTCCGTCGGTGCAGGCCGCGGCCAGGACCGAAGCCGCGATCGGAATTCCCGGCACGGTGTTCCCGCTGATCGCCGCGGTCGGCACGCCTGTGGTGGGTTGCACCGATCCGGCGTTGACCGTGCCGGACTACCTGCTTTCGGTCTGCTCCAGCACCATCGACGACGCGGCGCAGGCGGTGTCCGCAGTGGACCAAGCCGAACTTCCCGACCCGGAAGCGCTGGCCGACGCCGTCGGACCGGTCGGCGGTTCGGCGAACCGGCTTCTCAATGCCTGGTCAGAAGCCCTTCGGAGCTGGTGAACCTGGGTTGCGATCGCGGGATCGGCCGCGATCGCGCCCCCCTCGTGGTGTTTTCAGTGCTTGGAGCTCGCGCGGTCAGCGCTCGTCCGGTTTGGCGTGGTCGGGCACGCCGGGGTGCGGATCGCGGGACAGGTCGATCAGCGGGTGCACCCCCGCGCCTTCCGGCGCGGCGTGGCTCGGCTTGCCCGCGGGGTCGCTGGTCGAGTCGACTTCGGTGCTCACTGTTTTCCTCCGGTCGGCCGGTGCCGTCGGCACCAGCCAGTGGTTCAAGGACAACATCAGCATGCCAATCGGAGGCACTGCGGCGCCGCTGGAAAAGCTGCGACGCACGTCACTCCTCGGCGCGACCATCTCCAGTGGGCGGACCGGTCAGCCGAGGGTTGCCTCCAGCCGCTTGGCCGTCTCCAGCACGTCATCGCGCAGTGCCAGCAATTCCTCCCGCGCCACCACGAACGTCACCGTCGAGACGCTGACCGCGCCGATGGTCCGGCCGTCCGCTGCGTGGATGGGCGCCGCGACGCACCTGATGTTGGCCTCGTTCTCCTCTTCGTCGAGCGCGTAACCCCGTGCCCGCACCGTCGCCAGTTCGCGGGTCAGCGCGTCCGAAGTGGTGATCGTCCGTTCGGTGCGGCGTGCCAACCCGGCCCGTTCGACGAATTCGGCCAGCGCTGGTTCGTCCAGTCCGGCCAGGATGCACTTGCCGATGCCGGTCGAGTGCAGCGGTTGTTCCGTACCGACCCGGGAGGCCATCGCGAACGGTTGGGTGCCCTCGACCTTGTGCGTGTAGACGATCCGGTCGCCGCTGCGCATGCCGAGGTGGACGGTCTGCCCGACCTTCTGCTGCAACTCGACGAGCACCGACTCGACGCTGTCCTCCCGGCCCGCTCTGATCACCATCGCGGCGACCGCGCGCGCGGTGGGTCCGATGCCGTAGCGACCGCCTTCGTGCGCCACCGCCCAGCCGTCCGCGATGAGCACGCTGAGCAGGCGGTGCGCGGTGGGTTTCGACAGGGCGGCGGTGGCCGCGAGGTCGGCCAGCCGCGTCGGCTCGTCCGATCGGCACAGCGCCTCGATCAACCGGAGCACGCGGCGCGGCCCCGAACCATCGTTCGATTTGGCGGTCAACGGCTTCGTCGCGGTCATTGACACCTCCGTAACGCCAACTTAGCGTGAGTGCGTTCTAGCGTCCAAAATGATGTTCCGGCAGGCGGAATATCGGCCCGGCAGGGCCAATGTCAGGAGTTTCCGTGACCAGTCAGGCAGAGCTACGGCAGCTTTCCGATCGCGCGGCCAGGCACGTCCTCAGCAAGCACGGGACCGGCACCGGTAATCGAACCGGTTGGCTGATGATCTCGACCATCCTCATCGAGGCGTGGGACCTGTACGCGATCTCGTTCCTGCTGCTGTTCGTCAAGGACGACCTGCATCCGAGCGCCACGATGCTCGGCCTCGCCTCCGGCGCGGTGCAGCTCGGCGCCTTGATAGGTGCGCTGTGCGGTGGCTGGTTCGCCGACCGGTTCGGCCGTCGCAAGGTCTTCATCACGACGATGGTCCTCTTCGTCGTGCTGTCCCTGGCGCAGTCCTTCGTCACCGACATGTGGCAGCTGGTCATCGTCCGGTTCCTGCTCGGGCTGCCGCTGGGCAGTGACATCTCGACCGGCTACGCCTACATCATGGAGTCGATGCCGAAGGGCAAGCGGGAGGTCATGGGCAACCGCTGGCAGGGCATGTTCGGACTCGGCGAGATCGCCGCCATCGCGGTGATCACGGGGATGTACCTGTCCGGCATGGACCACAGCCTGCTGTGGCGGATCGGCCTGGGACTGGGCGCGGTGCCCGCCCTGGTGCTGCTGATCGGTCGGCTGGACGTGCCCGACACCGCGCTGTGGCTGATCCAGCGCGGCAAGTTCAAACAGGCCAAGGCAGTCGCGAAGAAGATGTTCGACGACGGGCTGGAAATGTTGCCGGATCAGGACTTCCGCCTGCAGCAGCCGCGCATCCGCGACTTCCTGGCCAGCATCTGGCGGGACCCGGTGCGTCGCCGGGCGAGCATCTTCTCCTGGATCTCCAACGGCATGCAGGGCGCGGAGTTCTCTGCCTTCGCCTTCTACCTGCCGGTCATCCTGGTGCTCACCGGGGTTTCCGGGATCGGCGCCACCAACTTCGTCACTGGCGCGATCTACGTCATCGCCACCATCAGCGGTTTCGTGGCGCCCATGGTGACCCCGCGGCTGGGCCACCGCGGCGTGGCGCAGTGGGGTTTCGGCACCGCGTTCGTCTCGCTGCTGCTGGCCGCGCTGTTCCTGCAACTGGACTGGAAGTGGCTGGTTCCGCTGGCCGCCGCGGGTCTGATGTGGGGGCACTACTGGGCGGCGTCCAACGGCATGACGATCTCGTCGATGGTCGCGCCGAGCCGTTACAAGGCGACGGCTTCGGGTTTCGGCTACATCTTCGTCAAGCTCGCCGCCTTCATCACCATCTTCTTCTTCCCGATCCTGTTCACCGAACTAGGCGTGCCGGTAGCCACGTTGATCGTGTCGGTGCTGTCGTTGATCGGCTACCTCGCGGCGCGCTACATCCTCCCCGAGGTGTACGGCTACGTGGAGCAGGAGGAGAGCGAGGCCCGGCAACCCGCGCCGAGCAGTTGAGCCGTCAGAACTCGGCGCGGAACACCCGCAGCCAGTAGCGGACGGCGCGCCACCGGTTGGCCGCCCGGTACAGCGCGCGGAAGGTCGGGTTCGGGACCTTCGCGTGCAACGAGAAGATAGGAACTGCCGCCAGGAACCGGAACTTCGGGTTCCACCGCTCGACGTCCCGGCCCTCCTGGGTCGCCGTGAGGTACCCCGGGTAGTCGTAGATGCGCTTCGGCAGTCGCCGCGCGCACCACTGCGTCATCCGGACGACCCAGAGCGCGACACCATCGAAGATCAGCTCCCCGGTGCGGAAGTGATCGGTGAGCCGCCGCAGCAGTGCCTCGACCTCGCTGGTGGGCAGGTACATCAGCAGCCCCTCGGCGATGATCAGCACGGGCTGGTCGGCGGGGATCTCGGCCAGCCACGCCGGATCGGTCACCGACGCGCCGATCGTGCGGTAGCCCTCGGACTCCGGGTAGAGCTCGCGGCGCAGTTCGATGACGTCGGGCAGGTCGACGTCGAACCAACGCACCCCGGACGGCAGGTCGAGGCGGAACGCCCTGCTGTCCAGCCCGCAGCCGAGCTGCAGCACGGTCGCGTCCGGATTGCGCCGCAGGAAGTCTGCGGCCCAGTCGTCGAACTGCTTCGCGCGCAACGCGACCAAGAACCGGTTGCTCGCCATGCCCGGCTGGGCCAACTTCGCCCAGTCGTAGTCGATCCGGCCCACCGCCTCGGCGGCGGCGTGGTCGCCGAGGATCGAATCCTGCTCGCGGCTGTCCAACGCCCGCAGGTAGAGGGTGACGAGCATCGTGGACTGCACGCCGGTGAAATCGACCTTGCCGGTCATCGGTCGCTCCTGTTCGCCGCACGGTAGTCGGTCCACCGCTGCATCATCTCGTCGCGAGCGTCCGTCGCGGTGAACCGGCAGAAGTCACGGAGGTCTTCGAGTCGTTCGCGCTGTTGCGGGCGGTCGTCGCCGATCACCGACAGGCCGAATTCGGCGGCCTCGACACCGGCGCCCATCCGGACCAGCTGGACCTGCAGGAGGTGGGTGAAACCGCCCGGCGCGATCCGGTACTGGTGCTGGCGGGTCGACGACGGCAGCCGTTCGACCAGCCCGCCCTCCTGCATCGGGCGGATCATGGTGCTGATCGACGCTTTGCTCGCGCCCAGTTCGGCGGCCAGTTCGGTCAGCGACTGCTGTGGGGGATCGCAGATCATCAACCAGCCGTAGATCCGGCCCATCGTCCGCGGTCCGCCGACCGTTTCCATGAACAGACCGATCCGGTCGACGAACTCCGCCTCGTCCGGTGACATCGACACCATCCATTCGTTAAGCAAGTTCTGAACGAAATGTACGAGCGTGCCGTCGTCGAGGCAAGGGTCTGTGGCCGGGGTGACCCCGCGGTCAGGTGTCGATGCCGTAGTTGGTGATCTTCCGGTAGATGGTCGCCCGGGAGATGCCGAGCGAGCGGGCGGCCTTGGTGCGGTTGCCGCCCGCTTCCGCGAGGCAGCGCACGATGGCATCGCGCTCCATCGACTCGATCGGGGTGAGGATCCGGCGGCTTTGGCTGTTGCACTCCGGCGGCAGGTCCTCCGGCAGGACGGTGGCCGATCTGGTGCGGGCTGCCACGGACTGCACGACCCGTTGCAGTTCGGCGATGTTGCCCGGCCATTGGGCGCGCATCAGCACCCGCAGCGCGGCGGGGGAGAAGTGCGAGTTGGCGCGTTTGGTGGCCTGCTGCAACAGGAAGTCGGCGATCTCGGCGACGTCCTCGATGTGGTGCCGCAGCGGCGGGACCTCCACGGACCGGGGGAAGAAGGCGAGGACCCGGTCCAGCAGCGGACTTCTGGTGGTCGTGCTGTCCACCGTGCCCGCAAGCCAGTTTCGGCGCTTGTCCGCGGATTCCAGCAGCTCCGCCAGTTCGGCGAGCTGGGCATCCGAGAGACGGTCGAGGTGCTGCAGGAGCACCGCACCTGGGCGGCCGAGCACCTCGTCGGGCACCCAGGACCTGGGGCCGCTGCTCTCCAGCGCGTCGACCACTCGGATCTGCTGGTCGGGGTTGTGGTAGCGGTGCACGGCCTGGGCGATGGCGGCCTTGCCGCTGCCGGACTCGCCTTCGAGGACGACCCAACAGCCGTCCCGGTAGTGGGCATCGAGCGCTCGGTGGCACCGGCGCCACATGACCGCGGAACCGACCACGCCCGGCAGCACTGGTGGCGGCTGGATTTCCAGGGCGCCTGCGGGACTCGGGTCCACGAACTGGATCCGGGCGACGGCGCCGAAGCCGCGGTCGGCCACCCGCTTGGTGTGCACGCGGCACTTCGCGCCGCTCGGGAGATCGAGCTCCGCCGGGCGGGCCGAGGGGCGTTCGGTGCGCAGGTGGTCCATCAGCAGCACCTGGTCCTGCGCGCTCAGGCTGGTTTGCGCCCGGGGGTTGAGCATCACGACGTCGTCGTTGACCGCGACGATCGGATCGCCGGATCGGCGCGTGGCCCGCAGGTACTCCCGGAGCAGCGCGATGTCCTGGCCTCGGCTCTCGTCGAGCAACCGCTCCTGCACACCTTGCGCCGCGCTGATGGCCATCGCCATCAGCAGCGGGCTCGCGTCGCGGGCGAAGCAGGTGATGTCCAGCACGCCCTCCAGCGAGCCGGTGATGGGATCGTGGATGGGCACGCCCGCGCAGGCCAGGTTGACCAGCGGACCGGTGAAGTGCTCCTGCTCGTAGATCAGTGCGGCCTCACCGGCTTCCAGCGCGGTGCCGATGCCGTTGGTGCCGACGAACTGCTCGGCGTAGTTGAAACCCGGTGCCAGGTAGACGCTATCGAGGTAGTCCTGCAGGTCGCGCTTGCCGGTGCGCCGGTCGAGCACGAATCCGTCCGCATTGGTGAGCACGATGCTGACCGCCTGCTCGTTGAGCCGGTTGGACAACTGGTCCAGCACCGGGGCCGCGGCCTGCACGAGGTGGCCCTGGACGTCCAGATCCGCTTCGAACGGCGCGCTGAGCTCGTCGCAGTCCACCCGGAAATCGTTGGAGCGCCGCCAGGAAGCCAAGATCGCGCTGCGGACCTCCGTTGATTCCACCGGCTCGGCGCTGAGGAATTTCGCGCGGGCCAGACCCAACCCACCAGCTGGTAATCCCACCGCAAGACCGGTGCCCGGTGGGCGCGACGTGGGGTTCGGCCAGACGGTCATGGCGGCTCCTCCAGCGCTGGCTCGCGTCCGTCCGGCCACAGCCTCGGTCGCGGGCGCAGCTGTGGCCGCTGCGTGACCGTGATGTTACTGCTCGATGAACGCCGCGCATTGTCTCATATTGAGATGAACAACCAGGCATCTCTGCGCTGTGATTCTGTTCATCCCGGCACCGCGACGGATCTCTCCGGGAGCACCTTAAGCGCAGGAGGCAGGCGTGAGCCGACAGAGTCTGAGCAAGGCGCACAAGAAGATCACGGAGCTGTCCTGGGAGCCGACCTTCGCCACCCCGGCGACCCGGTTCGGCACCGACTACCGGTTCGACAAGTCCCCGAAGAAGGACCCGCTGAAGCAGATCCTCCGGTCGTACTTCCCGATGGAGGAGGAGAAGGACAACCGGGTCTACGGCGCCATGGACGGCGCGATCCGCGGCAACATGTTCCGCCAGGTCCAGCAACGCTGGATGGAGTGGCAGAAGCTGTTCCTGTCGATCATCCCGTTCCCGGAGATCTCGGCGGCGCGGGCGATGCCGATGGCCATCGACGCAGTGCCGAACCCGCAGATCCACAACGGGCTGGCGGTGCAGATGATCGACGAGGTCCGGCACTCGACGATCCAGATGAACCTCAAGCGGCTGTACATGAACCACTACATCGACCCGGCCGGGTTCGACATCAGCGAGAAGGCGTTCGCCAACAACTACGCCGGAACCATCGGTCGGCAGTTCGGCGAGGGTTTCATCACCGGCGACGCGATCACCGCGGCGAACATCTACCTGACCGTGGTGGCCGAAACCGCCTTCACCAACACGTTGTTCGTGGCGATGCCGTCCGAGGCGGCGGCCAACGGCGACTACCTGCTGCCGACCGTGTTCCACTCGGTGCAGTCCGACGAGTCGCGGCACATCAGCAACGGGTATTCGATCCTGCTGATGGCGTTGGCCGACGAGGAGAACCGCAAGCTGCTGGAACGCGATCTGCGGTACGCGTGGTGGAACAACCACTGCGTGGTCGACGCCGCGATCGGCACCTTCATCGAGTACGGCTCCAAGGACCGGCGAAAGGACCGGGACAGCTACGCGGAGATGTGGCGGCGGTGGATCTACGACGACTACTACCGCAGCTACCTCATCCCGTTGGAGAAGTACGGCCTGGTCATCCCGCACGACCTGGTCGAAGAGGCGTGGAACCGGATCGTCAACAAGCACTACGTGCACCGGGTCGCGCAGTTCTTCGCGACCGGGTGGCCGGTCAACTACTGGCGCATCGATCCGATGACCGACGCGGACTTCGAGTGGTTCGAGGAGAAGTACCCCGGCTGGTACGCCCAGTTCGGCAAGTGGTGGGAGAACTACAACCGGCTGCGCTATCCGGGCCGGAACAAGCCCATCGCGTTCGAGGACGTCGGGTACGAGTACCCGCACCGCTGCTGGACCTGCATGGTGCCGTGCCTGGTGCGCGAGGACATGGTGGTCGACGAGGTCGACGACCAGTGGCGCACCTATTGCTCGGAAACCTGCCACTGGACCGACGCGGTGGCCTTCCGCGCGTCCTACGAGGGCCGGGAGACGCCGAACATGGGGCGGCTGACCGGTAAGCGCGAGTGGGAGACCCTCTACCACGGCTGGGACCTGGCCGATGTGGTCACCGACCTCGGATACGTCCGGGACGACGGCAAGACGTTGATCCCGCAGCCCCACCTGGACCTCGACGACCAGCGCAAGCTGTGGACGCTCGACGACGTCCGCGGCATCGAGTTCGGCAGTCCGAACGTGGCGCTGAACGAGATGACCGACGAGGAACGCGAACGGCACGTGGCCGCCTACCGGGCGAATCCGAACGTGTCGGCCTGATCGAGCTCGGGCGGCGGCGGCCGGACGGGGCCTGGGCCGCCGCCGCCCGTCACACACGTCGTTTCAAGGCGCCGCCGGAAGTTTCCGCAGCGCTGAAAGGAAGTGACGTCCATGGGCGATACCCATCGCATCCACTTCGATCCCGTCGACATCGAGATCGAGGCGAACGAGGACGAGACCGTGCTCGACGCGGCGTTCCGGCAGGGCGTGATGTTGATGCACGGCTGCAAGGAAGGCCAGTGCTCGTCGTGCAAGTCGTTCCTGCTCGACGGTGACCTGCAGATGGGGCGCTACTCCACGTTCGCGTTGGCGGACTACGAGAGCGAAGAAGGGTACGTGCTGCTGTGCCGATCGCACGCCTACAGCGATCTGGACATCGAACTGCTCAACTACGACGAGGACATGATCCGCGCCGGGCTCCCGGTGGTCACCGTCCCGACGCGGGTCGCCGCGGTCGAAGCGGTCACCGCCGACATCAGCCTGCTGCGGCTGGTGGTCACCGGCGCCGACGAGTTCAAGTTCCACCCCGGCCAATACGTCGACATCGCTGTGCCCGGTACCGGTGAACACCGGTCGTTCTCGATGGCGAACCTGCCGCGCAGCCACGACAGCACCCTCGAATTCATCATCAAGCGCTACCCGGGCGGGAAGTTCTCCGCGCTGCTGGCCGACGGGTTGTCGGTCGGCGACGAACTGGAGGTCACCGGCCCGTACGGCACCTTCACCCTGCGGGCCGGATCCGACCGCCGGATCGTGCTGGTGGCGGGCGGGGCGGGCATGGCGCCGGTGCTGTCGATCCTGCGGCAGATCGCGGCGAAGACCGACTTCGACCGCGATGTCGTCTTCTACTACGGCGCCCGGACCGAGCAGGACTTGTTCTACCTCGACGAGATCCGGGACCTGGGCTCCGGCATCGCAGGGTTCGACTTCGTCCCGGTGCTCTCGCACGTCGATTGGTCCGGGCGCTGCGGGATGGTGACCGACGTCGTCGACAGCTGCGAGGACCGGCTGGCGGCCTGCGACGTGTACCTGTGCGGGCCACCGCCCATGGTCGAAGCCGGACTCGCGATGTTGGCCGAGCGGCAGGTACCGCAGGAGCAGGTTTTCTACGACAAGTTCACGGTTTCCGCGGAAGCCGACCGATGAGATCCACAGTGGACGACCAACTGACGAGGAAGTGCATCCATGGCAACGCAGCAGAAGAGCGGGCGGAGCTTCCCGAAACCGGAGTTCACCGACGCCGAGGCGGGTGCGCTGGAGTTCCCGAGCTCCGGCAGCCGCTCGTACAACTACTTCACGCCCAAGAAGATGCGGGCCACCATGTACGAGGACGTCACCTTCGACGTGCAGCCCGACCCCGAACGACACCTCAGCCAGGGCTGGATCTACGGCTTCGCGGACGGTGACGGCGGCTACCCAAAGGACTGGACGGCGCTGAAATCCGCCGACTGGCACCGGTTCCGCGATCCGAACGAGGAGTGGGAGCAGACGATCTACCGGAACAACTCAAACGTGGTCCGGCAGATCCAGCAGAACCTGGCCAACGCCAAGCAGGCCGGTGCCTACCGCGGTTGGTCGCGCGGCTGGACCCGCTTCGTCGAACAACACCTCGGTGCCTGGATGCACGCGGAGAACGGGCTGGGCATGCACGTCTTCGTGGCCGCCCAGCGCTCCGGTCCCACCAACATGATCAACAACGCCATCGCGGTGAACAGCGCGCACAAGCTGCGCTACGCGCAGGACCTCGCGCTGTACAACCTGGATCTCAGCGAATCCTTCGACGACTTCGACGGCACCGCGCACCGGTCCGCCTGGCACACCGATCCGGTGTGGCAACCGGTCCGCGAAGTCGTCGAGAACCTCACCGCCATCGGCGACTGGGCCGAGGCGCTGTTCGCGACGAACGTCGTCTTCGAGTCGCTGGTGGGCGTGCTGTTCCGCAGCCACCTGGTGATGCAGATCGCGGCGCGCAACGGCGACTACGTCACCCCGACGCTCGTCGGAGCGGGCGAGAACGACTACGAGCGCGACCTGAAGTACACCCGCGCGCTTTTCACCATGCTCACCCAGGATCCCCAACATGCCCCGGCGAATCGGCAACTCCTGCAGTCGTGGGTGGACAAATGGGCGCCGCTGTGCCGCGGCGCGGCGCATGAACTGCAGCCGATCTGGTCGCAACCCCAGGAGAAGGTCGTCGCCTTCGCCGACTCGTGGACGGCCGCACGCGAAGGCTTCGCCGCCCTGCTCGGCGAACTGGGCCTGTCCGAACCGAAGGAGCTGACCGAATGAGCGCGACGCGTGAGCCGTTCACCGCGAACAAGACCGCTTCGAACATGTGCGGCGTGACCCTGATGAACAACCAGAACGGCCACGTGGTGGCCGAGATCATGGCCCGCAAGGAGGGCGTCCAGGTGGACCACCTGCCGTCCATGATCCGGGTCGACGGGCGCGGCTCGCTGGTCTTCGACTTCGACGAGATCGCTGAGGAGATCGGGTTCGACTTCGACCAGGCCGACTTCGAGGAGATCATGTCCACCCACTACGGGCGGATGGTGCACCTCGACGACCGGACGGTGCTGTTCGCCAATCCCGAGGACGCCGCCGAGCACATCGATTTCGACCTCAAACCGATGTCCTGACGAACCGGTCGGCTGGGGTGAAGCCGGGAGCGGGCGGCGGCGCGGAAGGGATGCCTCCGGCCGCCCGCCCTCGGTGCCCGCTGTCGACGATCACACGGAAGCGGTACTGGAATGGAACGCGATTTCTGCAGTCACGTGCTGGCCGAGGTGTGGGATGCGCTGGCCCGGATCCGCCCCGGAGACGGCGAACTCTCGCTGACGGAACGGGAACTCGTCACCGCTGTTTCGACCGACGGCCGTTCGCTGCGGATCCTGCTGCGGCTGCCAGCCACGCTGTGGCGGACCGGTGCACAACGCGAGCTGCTGCCGGAGATCGAAGCCGCCGTGCGGACCGCTCCGGCACTGCACGACGTTCGGACGAGCGTCAAGGTCTACCGGCCGCCGCTGGCCGAGCATCACGACTGCGTGCGGAACGCGCTGTCCGGACTGCACGCGAAAGGTTGGCGGATCAGCGGGATCGAACAACGCCCGAACACGGCCGGACTCGACCGCAGCGGCACCGTGCGTGTGATCGTCGAGGCCCGCGTCCGCCAGCGGGCCGGAGAAGCGGTGAGCGGTCCGCTGCGCACCGCCTGAACTCGTTCTTCCGCACCGCCGCGACGAACCAACTAGCCAGAAGGACGAACCAGAGATGGCCAAGGATCTCCGCTTCAACGTGGAAGCAAGGCAGCTGCTCGAATCCGGCGTCAACGCGCTGGCCGACGCGGTCAAGGTGACGTTGGGCCCCAAGGGGCGCAACGCGGTCATCGAGAAGCTCACCGGGCCACCGAGCATCACCAACGACGGGGTCACCATCGCGCGGGAAATCCAGTTGCGGGACCCGTTCGCGAACATGGGCGCACAACTTGTCAAGGAGGTCGCGAACAAGACCAACGGGGTCGCCGGGGACGGCACCACCACGGCGACCGTGCTGGCGCAGGCGATGGTGCGGGAAGGTCTCAAGGCCGTCGACCAAGGCGCCAACCCGATGCTGCTGAAGAACGGCATCGAGCACGCCGTGCGCGCGGTCGTGGAGGTGCTGCGCGCCGAAGCGCGTCCGGTCACCGGCGAGGCGGATCTCGCCCAGGTCGCGACCCTGTCGGCGAACAACGACCCGGAGGTCGGGCGGCTGATCGCGGTGGCCATGCACCGGGTGGGCACCACCGGCGTGGTGACCGTCGAGGAGTCCCCGAGCTTCGGCATCGAGGTCGACTTCGTGGACGGCCTGGAGTTCGACCACGGCTACCTCTCGCCCTACATGGTCACCGACCCGGAGCGGATGGAAACCGTCCTGGAGGACCCGTACCTGCTGCTCACCAACGAGAAGATCACCCAGGTGCAGGCGCTGATGCCAGTGCTGGAGCAGGTGACCCGCACCGGCAAACCGCTCGTGGTCATCGCCGAAGACGTGCAGGGCCCGCCGCTGGGCATGCTGGTCACGAACAACGTGCACGGCACGTTCCGCTCGGTCGCCCTCCGATCGCCCGGCTTCGGGCACCGGAGGCTGGCGCAGCTGGCCGACATCGCCACGCTGTGCGGCGGGCAGGTGATCACCGGCGACGCGGGCCTGCGGCTGGAGTCCACCCAGCTGGAACACCTCGGCCGCTGCGAGAAGATCACCGTCACCGAGCACAGCACGACGATCGTCGGCGGCGCGGGACGGCCGGATTCCGTGTCGGCCCGCATCGACCAGCTCAAGCACGAGTTCGCGCGCGCGGAGAACGAGCACGACCAGGACGCCCTGCAGGAACGCATCGCCCGCCTGTCCGGCAGCGTCGCCGTGCTCAGGGTGGGGGCAGCCACCGGCGTGGAGCTGAAGGAGAAGCAGCACCGCGTCGAGGACGCTATCTCGGCCACCCGGGCGGCCATCGAGGAAGGGGTCCTCGCCGGTGGCGGAACAGCCCTGGTGAAGGCGGCGGTCGCGCTCGACTCGGCCGACCTGACCGGCGACGCGGCGCTCGGCCACGAGATCGTCCGCCGGTCGCTGCCCGAGCCGCTGCGCTGGATCGCGATCAACGCAGGTCATCCGGCCGACGAGGTGCTCGCGCGGGTGGCGGAGCTACCGGCCGGGCACGGGTTCAACGCCCTGCTCGGTGCGTACGGGGACATGTTCGACTTCGGCGTGATCGACCCGCTGAAGGTCACCCGCTCCGCGCTGCAGAGCGCGGCATCCATCGCCTCGCTGCTGTTGACCACCGAAACCCTGCTGGTCGAGGAGGTCGTGCAGAACCCGGGAGCGATCGTGGCGCCGGGCTTCGGCGATCTCGCCGAGGGCATGGTGAGACCTTCGAACATTGCTTGACCAGCACAGCCGGGGGCCCTGAACTACCGGCGCCGCCGGTAGAGCTCGTGGGGTCTCCGGTCGGGTCGCGGCGGTTGGAACCCCACGGGTGCCCGGCACCCCCTAGCGCGCCAGGACGCGGCGTCGCAACCTGAGAGTGGCCCAGGTACTTCGACACGAAGGAGTGTCAGGTGAAAGCAGTACGAGTGCACGCCTACGACCGGCAGCCGACGATCGAATCCGTGCCCGAGCCGGTGGTGAAGGGTCCGTGGGACGTTCTGGTGGAGATCAACGCCGCCGGGGTGTGCCGAACCGACCTGCACATCATCGAGGGGCAGTGGCGGGAGAAGAGCGGTGTCCAGCTGCCCTACACCATCGGTCACGAGAA
The DNA here is from genome assembly GCF_022678645.1 of Saccharopolyspora soli. Taxonomy (GTDB): domain Bacteria; phylum Actinomycetota; class Actinomycetes; order Mycobacteriales; family Pseudonocardiaceae; genus Saccharopolyspora; species Saccharopolyspora soli. The sequence continues at coordinate 49,327 of NZ_JALBWV010000060.1, forward strand.
CGCGGGCACGGTGCGCGAGGTGGGCAGCGCGGTGACCAATGCGTCGCCGGGCGACAAGGTGATCCTGCACCCGCTGGTGACCTGCGGGCTGTGCCGCGCGTGCCGTTCCGGCGACGACGTGCACTGCGAGAGCTCCCAGTTCCCCGGCATCAACACCGACGGCGGGATGGCGGAGCTGCTGCTGACCAGCGCGCGCTCAGTCGTCAAGCTCGACGAGGGATTGGAGCCCGCCGCGGTGGCGGCGCTCGCCGATGCGGGGCTGACGGCCTACCACGCGGTGCGCAAGGCGGTGCCGCTGCTGTACGCGGGGACGCACGTCGCGCTGATCGGGGCTGGCGGGCTGGGACACATCGGGCTGCAGTCACTGCTGGCGATGACCCCGGCCGAGATCACCGTGATCGACCGATCGCCGGAAGCGCTCGACCTCGCAACCCAGCTCGGGGCGCACCACGCGGTGCTCGCCGATGGCACGCACATCGACGCCGCGTTGGAGATCACCGAGGGCAAGGGCGCGCACGTGGTGCTGGATTTCGTGGGGGAGCAGGGCACCGAGGCCGACGGGGTAGCGCTGACCCGGCAAGCGGGTTCCTACTTCGTGATCGGCTACGGCGGCCGGGTCGACGTCCCCACCATCGACATCATCTCCCGCGAGATCAACGTGATCGGCAACCTGGTCGGCTCCTACAACGACCTCGTCGAGCTGATGGCGTTGACCGCGCAGGGCAAGGTCGCGCTGCGCACCCGGCAGTACCCGTTGGACCAAGCGCTGCAGGCCCTGGCAGACCTCGACGCGGGCCGGATTCCCGGTGGCCGCGCCATCCTCGTGCCCTGACATCCGCACCGGACGACACGGAAAGGCGGCAGCCATGTACGCCAAGGACGGCGAGAAGTACTTCATCGTGGACGGCCACGTCCACTTCTGGGACGGCACCCCGGAGAATCAGGCGAACCGCTACGGCACGGGATTCCTGAACTGCTTCTACGACTACCACCGCAACCTGAGCCCGGCGGACGCCCTGTGGTCGCTGGAGCACTTCCAGAAGCAGAGCGAAGCGGATGTGCTGCACGACCTGTTCGAGGTCGGCTACGTGGACAAGGCGATCTTCCAGCCGACCTACCTGACGGACTTCTTCGTCAACGGGTTCAACACCACCGAGCAGGATGGGGCGCTGGCCGAGAAGCACCCGGACAAGTTCATCGTCAACGGCAGCTGGGACCCGCGCGACGGCGAGGCCGGACTGGCGGAGCTGGCGAATCTGGCCGACCGCTGGCAGCTCAAGGGCGTGAAGCTCTACACCGCGGAGTGGAAGGGCAACTCCAAGGGCTGGAAGCTGACCGACCCGTGGTCCTACCGCTACCTGGAGAAGTGCCTGGAGCTGGGGATCCGCAACATCCACATCCACAAGGGACCGACCATCTACCCGCTCAACCGGGACGCCTTCGACGTCGCCGACGTCGACGACGTGGCCACCGCGTTCCCGGAGCTGAACTTCATCGTCGAGCACGTGGGCCTGCCCCGGCTGGAGGACTTCTGCTGGATCGCCACCCAGGAGCCCAACGTCTACGGCGGATTGGCGGTGGCGATGCCGTTCATCCATTCCCGGCCGCGCTACTTCGCGCAGATCCTCGGCGAACTGCTGTACTGGTTGGACCCCGACCGGATCACCTTCGCCAGCGACTACGCGATCTGGACGCCGAAGTGGCTGATCGAGAAGTTCGTCGACTTCCAGATCCCGGCGGACCTGCAGAGCGAGTACGGCACGCTCACCCCGGAGGTCAAGCGGAAGATCCTCGGGCTGAACATGGCCCGGCTCTACGACATCGAAGTGCCTGCGGAGCTGCGCGCGTCGGAGGAGGTGATGGCGTCGTGACGGCGGCCGTCGACCTGGTGTCCGAGGTGTGGCGGGCGCTGGGCACCGTCGTGGATCCCGAACTCGACGAACCGATCACCGACCTGCGGTTCGTCGTCGATTGCGAGGTCGTCGGCGCGGCGGTGCGCGTGGACCTCCGGTTGCCGACCTACTTCTGCGCACCCAACTTCGCCTACCTCATGGTGTCCGACGCCCACGACGCGGTGGCGGCGATCCCCGGTGTGGACCGGGTTTCGGTGCGGCTGCTCGACCACTTCGCGGCGGCGGAGATCAACGCCGGGGTGAGCGCGGGTGGTGGATTCGACGCCGCATTCCCGGGACTGGCTGCCGGAGAACTCGACGAGCTCCGAAAAACGTTCCTGCGCAAGGCACATCTCGCATTCCAGGAGAAGCTGGCGAGTCGGCTCCTGGCGTCGCGGACCACCCGCGAGGAGCTGGTGCGGCTGCGCTTGGGAGACCTCGGCGAAGGCCGCGAACTCGACGAACTGCGCCGCCGTCGCAGGCAGCTCGGCCTGCCCGCGGACGACGAAGCGCCGTTGCTGGTCGACGACGACGGCGCACCGATGACCGCGGAGGAGCTGCCCGTGCGGCTGCGCTTCGCGCGGACCACGCGCGTCAGCATCGAAGCGAACGCGGGCTGGTGCCGCGGCCTGCTCGCAACCCGCTACGGAGATGCGACAACAGGGTCGTGGGGGGGGGGGGGGGGGGGGGGGCCCCCGCCCCCCCCCCGCCCCCCCCCGCGGGGGGGGGGGGGGGGGGGGGGCGGCCGGCGGGGGGTGGGAGGGGGGGGGGGCCGCGCCCG
>NZ_JALBWV010000061.1 GCF_022678645.1 Saccharopolyspora soli
GGCCGCCCCCCCGGCGCGCGCGGGCGCGCGGCGGACCCCCCCCCCGCGGCCGCGGGGGGGGGGGGGGCCCCCCCACCCCCCCCCCCCCCCCCCACCTCCGCAAAGGCCCGGACGAGTGCGTTCCGACGACCACCGGAAATCGCCCGGCACCGCGCACTTGGCGGTGAACCAGATGGCAAGGAAGAGAGGCAGAACATGACATCTGTACTGGTGTGGACGACCGAGACTCCAACCGCTCCCGCCACGAGCTCCGCCACGCCAGCGGAGCCAGTCGTTTACGTGATCTGCCGGACGTGCCACTACGAGCGGGAAGCGGGCCAAGACTGCGGCCTGCCGTGTGTCTAGTCAGCCAGTCCACGAATTGCGGTGCACCGGCCAGACGAACGAGCGATGAGCCTCGTGCGATGTGGACACCATCACGAGGGCGTGTCCACATCGCACGGATTGCTCATCCAAGCCCCTCGTCATAGACATCAAGGACACGTCTCACAGAGGTCCACATAACGCTGACCCGCGGCATGCGGGTCGTAGTGCAGGGCCGGCTGCGCCAGCGCTCCTTCGAGACCAAGGAAGGCGAGAAGCGCACCGTCGCCGAGCTTGAGGTCGACGAGATCGGGCCGTCCCTGCGCTACGCCACCGCCAAAGTCAACAAGGTCAGCCGCAACTCTGGCCCCTCGGGTGGCGGCAACAGCGCCGACGCGCCCGCCGACGACCCGTGGGGCTCCGCCCCTCCGCCGCCTGCCGGGGCCGGCGGTGGTTTCGCCGACGAGCCCCCGTTCTGACCGGCGCCTCTCCAACCTGGGTCCGGACGTCATCGTCCGGGCCCAGTTCTCCAGTCAAACCCCTTGCAATGGCCGCGGGCAAACAGGTCCCCGTCGGTGGGCGCGCACGAGACGAAAGCCAGCCCATGCTCCTGGCTCAGCCGCCGCGACCGCCGCTCTCGTCAGCCACACCGACCCCATCTCCCGCACTCTCCCCTGGAGGACCCGTTGTTCATTCCGCCCACCACCACGACTCTCGCCGAGTTCGACACCCAGTCCGGCGGCGGGGTCCACGCCTGCCGCGTCCTGCGCTTGGACGTCACGTCCACCGCCCGCGCGGCGCGGGTCGTACACAACCTCGACGGCATCGGCTATGCCGTGTCCGCCGACCGGCTCCGCGACGCCGGCGTCGAGCTGTGGCGGCGCTGGACCAGCGAGCACCCCACCCGCATCCCGCACGTGCTGCTCGGGCTGGACACCGGTGGGATCATCCCGACCGCCACGGTGGCACTGGCCGCCGACCTGCCCTACCAGGTTGCGTGGAAGCTCGAACTGGACCTGCTGAGCCCGAACAAGCACAGGTTCACCGCGCCGCACGGCCCCAACAAACTCGTCCACGTCTACGCCGACGTCGCCGACCGCCGCGTGCTACTGGTGGACGACCAGATCACCAGCGGCTATACCCTGCGCAACCTCACCGAGGTGCTGCGCGACGCCGGGGCCGTCGTGCTGGGCGCGCTGTGCCTGGTGGAGGACACCTCCGGCGACGGCCGGGCCCTGCTGGAGAAGAACGGGGTGCCGGTCTGCGCGCTGACCACCCTGTGATCCAGCGTCCCGACGGACATGTCGGCCATTCGAAAGTCCCGACAGCCGGTCGCTCATCCACGGGCGCCTCCTGTTGGCAACCCACCCTCACGTTCCCAACGAGGAACCGCCGAACTCGCGGGGTGTCGCACAGTGGGAGCTGGGCCTGCGGTTGCGGCAGGTCATGGTCGAGAAGCACGAGGTCCCCGCCGACCGGCTGCGCATCGAGCTGCTGCCGACCGGCACCAGCTTCGTCATCGACGAGCAGGAGAAGGCGGAGCAGGGGCCGCTCGAAGTTGAAGTTCAGGATTGAGGAGAGCAACTGATGGGCAACATCATCATCAAGGCCGCCCGCGACCGGGACCTGTACGTGGAGTGGTTCGACGCCCCGACCGCCATCGGCAACCGCGCTGAGATGCTGGATTACCTAGGCCAGAAGTTCGGAAGCAGCCCGTCCGACCCGCCCGAGGTACGGATGCAGCGGGCCGACGAGAACGGGTCCAGCTCGAAGCGTAACCCGCACGCGCCTGGCTACACCGGCCCGTTGGAGGGCTCGTGGGAGGACACCGGGTTCGTGGTGGAACAGCGCGGCTGGCTGCCCCGTGCCCGGCTCGCCGAGTTCCTCGACGCCTACCTGGTCGACCCGGAGAAGGCGTACAAGCTCCTCGACCCCTTCGGGGACGACCAGGACAGTTGAGCGTCAGGTTGGCGGGCGGCCGGGCCGCGCGTCTTCCTGCCAGGTCACAGGAATGCGAACCGGTCCAGGTCAGCCCGTAATTCCACTCCAGCAGTTCAGTGAGTTCGGCCGCGTCACTCAGATCCAGGTTCATGGCGGTGGCGAAGCCAATGGCAGGCATCCTCGACCGCGGAAGCGGCATTCCTGAGTTTGCGACCGCCAAGGTCAACACGGTAAGCCGCCGCCGCAGCAGCGGTTTCGGTGGCGGCGCGGGTGCTCCGGTCGTGGATCCGTGGAGCAACCAGCAGCCCGTCGAAGCACCCGTTCTGATCCCGTCCTCGGCTGGGTACAGCGCCGCTGTGCCCAGCCCTTTTTCGATCACCACGAGGCACACGTTGGACACCGACGAATCACTTCCCACCGCTGTCGCCGTCAGGTCCGCAACGATCCCGCTGCACCCTCTTGGCACGGCCGACCTGCTGCACCGCCGTCGTCGCCGACTGCACGCGCTCACCCACGACCCGGCCCGAACCGGGCTCTCGCCCACGATGCGGCTGCAGCACGACATCACGATCGTCCGCCACACCATCCTGGCCATCGGCAAGCAGACGGACCCCACTACCAACCGCAAGCCGCTGACCGAGGACGAACTGTTGCAGGTAGCGGTCGCCATTCATGACGCCGAGGTGCGCGAGGTCTGCCTGAGCACGGCGCGGACGTGGCTGTCACGCCCAGCCGAACGGCTCTGGCTCTCGGTGACCCGAGCGGTCCCCGCCCCGTACTCCGCCGACGCGGCGTCCCTTCTGGCGTACTCGGCCTATACCCGCTTGGACGACGTCCTCGCGCGCCGTGCCGTGGACCGCGCTCACCAGGCCGACCCAGACCACCCGCTCGCGGCCGCCGTCACCGCCGCGCTCGACGACCGCACCGATCCCGGCATGTTCGCTCCGTCCTCAGCGGTCACCGCACAGTTCCGGCGGTTCCTCACTCACGTCCCGCCCCGTGCGTAGGTCCTTCAACCCCCGTTCCAGGTCGGCCCCGGTCCCCGCGTTTCAGCAAGGGAGTGCGGGGCCAGGTCAACCTCGTCCCCATACAACAAGGAGTCCACGGTGGACACACCGTCTACCCGCGTTCGCGCCCACACCGCCCTCGACCACGCCGTCGCCGCCACACCCACACAGCAGTGGCTCCGGCTCGCTCCGAACCTTCGGTTCGCCCCCTCCGAGCGGATGAACCCGATCGCGGTGTCGACCACGACCGACGAGTTCGTCCTGTCAGTGCACCACGACGAGTCCGGCTGGACCTATCGCGTCGCCGCTGCTGGCGACCTCATCGCCGACAGCACCGTCGGCGACGCCCACACCGCCCTGGTGCGGGCCGAACTCGTCGTGCTGCAGCGCCGCCAACTCACGCAGGCACCTCCCGCATAACCCCAGCACCAAAACGGGCCCTGCCAGGTGAAAAAGACCAGGCAGGGCCCGTTTTGTATCCGTTCCGCCCGGCCGTCGGATCTCCGGCAGGCCACTGACGAAAGGACACCACTTCGATGATGATGGTCATCGACGGCGTGATCACCGAAGACGAGCTGCGCGACCAACCGCATGAGGTTGGCCGGGCCCGCTACGTCGACCTCAACCCTCGACACATCGGGCTGGACGGGAACGCCCGCGAAGTCGTCGAGATCGCCAAGAACTATCCCGGATTTGTCAAGTCCATCGCGAACGGTGGCGTCAAACAGGACGTCGTCGTCGACCGACTCCCCAACGGCGAGATCCACGCCCGCTACGGACACCGCCGAGTCGCCGGATCCTGCGCCGCCGACCTCAACACGGTCACAGCCAAGGTTATCGACGTCGCCGAGCTGGACCTGTTCGAGCGACGCAAAGACCAGGTGATGGAAAACGACCATCGGGTCGGCTTCACCACGGCCGAGCGCGCCCACGCCTACAACGACATGGCGCTGTTCGGGTTCACCGCTGACGACCTCGCCGATCAGCTCGGCGCCGACCCCGACGTGGTCAAGGCCAGCCTGACAGTCGCAGCGAGCACGAACGCCCAGCAGGCTCTCCAGAAGGCCCCGCAGCTCGATGTCGAGACGGCGGTCGCGTTCGAGGAGTTCGCCGAGTGGCCCGACGCGCTCGACGCACTCAACAAGGACCTCGACAAGAATCCCGACCAACTTCCGCACACGATCGCGCTGTGGCGCAGGCGCATCGCCTCCCGCCAGCGCATCCAGGCCAAGGCCGACGAGCTGCGCGAACAGGGGTACACGGTCTACACCGAACTGCCCGACACCGCACGCCCGGTTCGGGAACTGCTGGCCTCGAAGACCGACCCCATTGGTCTGACCACCGAGGGGCACGAGTCCTGCGAAGGCCACGGTGTCCTGGTCACGACCAGGTTGGACGACGAAGTGATGATCAAAGCCGTCTGCCTCGACTGGCGCAAACACGGTCACCTCGACCGGTTCACCTTCTCCGTGAACAGCAGCAGCGGATCGACCTCGCCCAGCACCACTCCGGAACAAGACACCGCGGCCCGTCGGCGGGTGCGTAAGAACAACGAGGTCTGGCGCGCCTCGGAAGAGGTACGCCGCAAGTTCGTGCGCAAGCTCGTCGCGGGCAAGAAACCGCCGAAGCAAGCGCAGCGGTTCATCAACGAAGCCCTGCTCACCGCGACCTACGACCTGCGTCGCGCGTGCGAGCGCCGCCACTCCGGCGCGATCACGGTGCTCGATCTCCCAAGCAAGCACGGCGATAAGCACCCGCTCGCGCCAACCAGCTCCACCAGCGAGGCCCGCGCCACGCTGCAGACACTCGGTCTGCTGCTCGGCGCGCTGGAGACGGAACTGTCGGTGCAGACCTGGCGGCAGCCCGGCCCGGAAGCCAAGCTCTACTTCCGCTGGCTTGATCTCTGGGGCTACAAGCCCTCGACGGTCGAAAAGCTGGTTCTTGATCCGACGGCCGACGCGGACGAATGGCCCGTCCTCACCCTCGGCAAGACCGCCCCGTCGAACAAGACTGACGCCACGCCGAACCAGGACAACGACGCCGCCGAGGACGTCGCAGCAAACGACCTGCCTGCCGACGAGGCGCTCGACGGTGCCGACCTCGACATTGGGCCGGAGCCCGACGACGTTGTACCGGTCTCGGCCCCCGACGACGCGCCGGCGGAGTTCGACAACGTCCCGAACCCGGACTCGGAGTCCGATGTGGACGAGAACGGGGATCCCGAACTGGCGTCGGTGGGTGATCCGGCCATCGGCGTGACCGCCGACGCGGCGGAGCTCTACGCCGCCCTCGCTGACGAGGACTTCGTCCCCAGCAACAGCGACGACCGTTCTGCGGCAGATCTCGTGCTCTCGCCGAGCGACCGCCACGACGTCAGCGCATCCGAACTCGTCGGCGCGCCGTGACCGACTGATTCCCGCTCCCCGCAACCACACAGCGGCGCCCAGCACACCTCGTGCCGGGCGCCGCTGTGTGCGTTCGCGCCCACCGCACCGCAGAAAGGACCCACCCGATGGCGATGACCCGACGCGACGAGCAGCTGCACCACCAGGCCGATCAGCTCACCCGCCTCGCCCGCGACCTGCACAGCGACGAGAAGCTGTTCATCCTCAAGCACTGGAACGCCGCCGCCACCAACCGGCACCGCACCACCGGCGCCTGGTTCACCCCGCTCAGCCTCGCCCGCGACCTCTCGATCGGACTCGGCGACTCCACCAACACCGTCATCGACCTCTGCGCCGGTATCGGCCACCTCACCTGGGAATGCCGAGACCTCGCCGGACGGCTCTGGAACAACCAGGACCCGCGCCGCGTGATCTGCGTCGAGCGCGAAGAAGAGTACGTCCGAGTCGGCCGGAAAATCCTGCCCGACGCGCACTGGATCTGCGCCAACGCCTTCACCGTCATCACCGACCCCACCAGCTACGGGATCATCGACCGCGTCGACGTCGCGATCAGCAACCCGCCCTACGGACGCGCCGACATCAACGGCACCGGCCCCCGCTACACCGGCAAACGAGCCGAATATCACGTCCTCGACGCCGCCGCCGAACTCGCACAGCGCGCCGTGTTCCTCATCCCCCAGGACTCCGCGCCGTTCGCCTACAGCGGCCGCCAGAACTACGTCGAGAAACGCAGCGATGAGTACGAGCGGTTCGTCCGCGAGACCGGACTCGTCCTCAAACCGAACTGCGGCATCGACACCCACACCCACGACGACGGGTGGCACTACCCCGCACCCCGCACCGAAGTCGTGCTCGCCGACCTCCAGCCCGCCCGCCAGGAGGCCCACCAGCCCGAGCTCGCCCTCACCGCCCAGTAACCCAACCAACCCCGTACCGACTCGTCTTGCGAGGACACTCTGTGAACATCACCCGCGCCGACACCGTGGTCGCTGGCGACGCTGACCCGACCGTCCAGCTGCCCAGGCTGGGCGTGCCGCAGTGCGGCGCGCTCGGCCCGAACGCTGTGCGCTGCACCCGGCAAGCCGGGCACACCGGCCGCCTGCACCTGGCCGGAGACAACGGGCGCGTGCACGCTACCTGGGGCTGGCGTCAGCTCCGCCTCACGCCCGCTCGCGTGCTCACGGTCGCTGTGCTGGAACTCGACGTTGCGCTCCACGCGTCGACGCCGCAGCGCCGCGGCGACCGCGCGCTCGTCCGCACCCAGCGACCCGGGACGGCTGCGACCTTCACCGTCTATCACCGTGACCACCAGGTTCCTGCTTCCCAGCGGGCATGGCGCCAGGCCACCGCGCCTCTGATCGCCGAGCACGTGCTGTATTGGGCGGCCCGCGGCAAACCGGCGCCGCTGAACAAGCCCGCGCCTGAGCTGGATCAGTGGCTCAACCAGCACGCGGCCATCCAACGCGTGCAAGCCCACCCCACGGCACTCGCCGGGCACTGACGCGCAGTCAGTCAGCAAGACCCGGCCACGAATACACGTGGCCGGGCCTTGCTGTCGTCCAAATTCGTCCACTGTAGACATAAAGATCGAGTAACGCTCGACGCTCGACGACCCCGAGCACAGGATCAAGATCGCCCGCCACAACGCGGCCGTGTTCACCGACGTCGGCGCTCCCGGCCGCGCCTCCTCCACTGACCTGACCGACGAGCTTTAGCAGCGCCTCGCGCTGCTCTTCAACTCGAACGCAATGGGAGCAGCCTCATGACCACCACGCCCTTCGCGGACTCAGCTGTGCTGCACGCCATGCAGCTCGACGGGTTCGATCCCGACCGCGGAACCTACTACCGCGGCGAAGTCCGCGGCCCCCTCGGCGCGCTGATCGAGCTGGGCGTCGACGGCACTACCGGAACGGTGACGTTCTATCGCTACGCCGATGGCGCGTACCTCGGCGCCGAAGGTCGTACCGACATCCGCCTCGACTCCGGCTCCTTCGAGCGTTGGATCACCACGTGTTTCCAGACGATGCGGGCCAAGCTCGACCTCGCTGACGCGGCCGCGGCGTACACGAGCTAAGCGGTGTTTATCCCGGAAAGCGAACTCCTGGGCGTACTCGCTGAGCACGGTATTGGCCCGTAGGTCCATGACGCCTACGGCCGCCCCCAGAGCGTCGAGGACTGGGTCGAGGACCCTCCGAGTTCCCAGCGGCGGCGAATCAGCACGACCCCGCTCGCCCTTCTCCGACTGTCCGCACCCGCCGCACTCCACCACGTCTACATGGGAGAACCACGATGACCGTTCCCGTGCCCACCCGGCCCTGTTTCGTCTGCCAGAACTCGTCGACTGTCGATGTTGACGTCGACGGCTTCATCCGTTGGCAGTCCGGCGCATTGGTGCAGGACGCCTTTCCTGACATGGCACCGCAACAGCGAGAACTGCTCATGACCGGCACTCACCCCGAGTGCTGGAAAGCGGCGTTCCTGGCTGACGACGAGGACTGACCATGATCACCGATGCGCAGTGGCACGAGATCACCAGCCCCGTGGCTAGCTGTGCGGGCGTCCACACGATTGACCTCTACGACGGTATGGAACTGTGGGCAGTCAGGACGGGCGCGGACGAGTACGTCATCCACTCCTCCCACTGGGCCTCTTGTCTCGTCAGAGACGATCAGCACAACCGAGAAAGGCGTGTCAAGGGCCGGACGGCAGCCCAAGCAACCACGACAGCGAAGCGGGATTAAGAATGAACACCGACGCCCTGGGGGCTTCCCAGCACGGCACCGACCCGGTCCGGCAGGAGATCGCCCGACTGTGGCACTCCACCGAATCCGGTGTCGACCAGATCGACCGTGTCCTTGCGGCGTTCTTCACCCAAGCTGTCTATATCCCGCGCAATGACAACGGCGCCTTGGCCCTCGCCGAGACCGATCGCTACGGCTTCTGGGCATGCGCGTTCACCAGCCACGACCTGATCACTGACTACGTGACCGCGGTCCAACCGCCCTGGGCCGAAACGGTCACCACGATCATCGGCGCCGCTCTGGTACGCGAGGTGCGCGCGCTGCCCTCGGACGTCGGGATTCTGATCAACCCGACCGCAGAATCACAGGTCGACCCGACCGAAATACTGCCGCTGCCACCGAACCTGGTAAACACCTTCGTTCTTCCCGCCTGACACAGCGGCAGTCCACTGATCAGGACGAACACCGAGCGAGCGACCAACGTTCCGCGACGATCGCATCGAACATCGCCGATTCCGCTTGGTCACTCACATCACGAATCCACTCGTCCGCGGCAACGATGGCAAGTCTGCCCATTCTCGGTTTCCTGACAAGCCGGACGAGCCCGACTACTTCAGCCCTGGTCCCTTCGGGCGCATCTCAGTCGGCGGCTTGGTGTTGGATCCGGGGCCATCTCGCCCCGCTGTCCCGGCGAACTGGCGCGCTCCCAACAACATTGTCTCGTTTTGGGTGCTGCCCTGCCAGACGCCGCTGCCTGACGGCGCCGCGTCCTGCCCGTCACGCATCGAAGTCGTCCCCTTCTGGCCTGCCCGCTTGCAGGCCGCCCAACGCCGCGGCACTCGCGCGACGTTCCTGACAACCCGCTACCCCGGGAGGTACGCACAGATGTCCACGCCCACCCTCGACGCCGCCCTGACTCGGGCCGGACTCTTCGAAGGACTCGGACCGGCCGCAGCGGAGGCCATGGCGCAGTCACTGGAACCGGTCGAGTTCCCGCGAGGACACGTCATCTTCGCCGAGGGCGAGCCGGGCGATCGGCTCTACATCATCCAGTCCGGCAAGGTGAAGCTCGGACGCACATCCCCGGACGGCAGGCAGAACCTGCTGGCCATCATGGGCCCCTCGGACATGTTCGGTGAACTGTCCCTCTTCGACCCCGGCCCGCGTGCCTCGACCGCCACGACGGTCACCACAGTGCGGGCGCTGAGCATGGACCGCTCCGCGCTGCGGCAGTGGATCGCGACCCGTCCGGAGATCGCCGAGCAGCTGCTCCGCGTCGTCGCGCGCAGGCTGCGCCGGGCCAACGGCATGCTCGCCGACCTGATCTTGACCGACGTGCCCGGCCGCGTCGCCAGGGCACTGTTGCACTTCGCGCAGCGTTTCGGCAGCCAGGAAGCCGGTCTGCTGCGGGTCACGCACGACCTGACGCAGGAGGAGATCGCGCAGTACGTCGGCGCCTCGCGGGAGACCGTGAACAAGACATTGGCGGACTTCGCGCACCGCGGCTGGCTCCGGCTCGAAGGCAAGAGCGTGCTCATCCTCAACCCGGAGCGGCTCGCCCGCCGTATGCACTGACCAACCCTTCCGGCGTGCCTCGCACGCACTCTCCGGCTACCCCGTGGTGGTCTGGGTTCGTTCCCGGATCAGTCCTGGAGTCGTGGTGTGGTCGATGGTGACCAGCGGTCTGCTGATCTCGACCGCGCTGCTGATCGGCGGGCCCGCGCTACTGGCGACGGCGATCGCCTTGTCCGTGGTGCTGCTGGTCCGGGCGCTGTACGTGGCCACCGGCCGGCCGCCAATCGATCCGCAGCAGTGGCGCCAGCACTGGCAGAGGCGGCGTGACAACGGCGAGGACTGGTCAACAGGTCCGATTCCGACGATGACCGACGAGCGAACCCGGCAGTACGAGCGAACAGGAAGGTGATCAACAATGACGAGCTACTGGGACCTGCCCGCCGACGAGGAGGCGCAACTGAGAGCCGAGGCGGACGCGGCGGAGGACTATATCGAGCGGCGGTTCCACGAGTTCCACTCCGGCCAGTGGGAACACCTGTCGCACCCGGACGAGTACGAGCAGCAGTAATTTCGAGGACGACGCGGGTCAGACCTTCGGGTCTGGCCCGCTTTTTCGTACGCACCGCACGGGTTGGGGTTCCTGGTCTGCCCGTTCGCCTTGGGCTGTGCCATGCCGGGCCTCGTGCAGCGTCTGGCACCCCTCCGAGCAGGCGATCGGCAGACCAGGGTTCCCGACCCACCTTTACAGGTTCTCCCCCTCCACCGTGCTCGGGCGACGAACAACCTGGGCGCACCCGTAGGCCCCGAACTCGGTGTGCGCCTTGCCGCAGGTGTCGTATGCCCACACCGTCGACGACGCGCGCCACCCCGGATCCCGGCGCGCGTCGTCGACGCCCCACCACCACAGTCGACCGCGTGCAGGACCGGGACGATGAATTCCGCTCCCATCCTGACGGACGTCCCGCCAACACAGCGGGAACCGCTGTCGATTACGGCAGCAAAGTCCTACGCACGAGGGTGCGTGACGTTTACACACCCGCGTGCGTAGTTGTTGAAATCGGCTGTCGAGTCGAGGACCAGGTCCAACGAGTTCTTCAACGCCCACGCGTCTACGCCACCACACCGGGGACGCCGAGAGCTTTCCGAACTCGATGTCCGGGCTCCGCAGACGCCTGTCTTCCCCGGACCTGCCGCGCTGCGCGTGCTTGAAGCCGGCATCCAACGTCAACTCCAGGCCGCGATGGTCCTTCTTGCCCACGTGGCCGAGAACAGCCGTGCGTGGCCCAAGTGAACGCTTCACCGCCACTCAGCAGGCACTGCGCGTTCTCGAAGACGCCCACCAACGCTGGGTCCAGGCCATGACCTGGTCCACGGACCGCACCAGCTAGCGGCCGAGCTGTTCCCCGCCCCTCCGCCTTCGTCGGGCGGAGGGGCCTTTTCGCATGTCGACCCCGTTCCCCGAAGTCCACTGTGGAGCAACTATGACGACGCTCGTGATCACGCGCGGTCTGCCCGGCTCGGGCAAGACCACCTACGCCCGCCGCTGGGTCGCTGACGACCCGAACAACCGCGTCCGCGTCAACCGCGACGACTTGCGCGCCATGATGGACAACGGACAGTTCATCCTGGACGTGACCGAGCCGCGAATCCGCGCCTCCCGCGACGCTCTCGTCCGTTTCCATCTCGCCGAGGGCACCTCGGTGATTGTCGACGACACCAACCTGCCCCGCAGCGCCGTCCACTACCTGCGCACTCTCGCCCGCGGCGCCCGCTGCCGGTTCCAGGTCGTCAACTTCACCTCTGTGCCACTGCAGACCTGCATCGCCCGTGACGCCGCCCGCGGCGAGCGTGCCGTCGGCGCCGAGGTCATCAAGGACATGCACGCTCGTTTCCTGGCTGGCAGTCCTTGCCACAGCCCCGGTGCCACCAGGACCTGAGCAACCCCAGGCCCTGGCCAGTGATCTCACCGCGAAGTTCGCGATCCACTCACCGACCGACCGTGCCGCCGCCAAGGATCCCGTCCCTGGACCCCACCCCACGTCGGGGGCAGCCCCGTCCGCTGACGGTAGTCGCGCGGCAGCAAGCCCCACGTCCTGCGTGGTGGAAACCAGCACCCCGTTCCCGTACATGCCCCATCGAGAGCGGGGTGCTCCCTTTTCTCGCGTCCACAACAGAAAGAGAGACCGATCGTGTCGACCAACACCGTGCGGTTCCGTGTCGGGACCGCTTCCGACCGAGGTCCGCGCGCCATCCAGGCCGACAGCGTCGGCTGCAACACCACGCCCAACACCGTGGGCGCGGTGTCTTTCGCGATCTCCGACGGCATCGGCGACACCCGCGACGCCGCCGACACCGCCGCCAAGGCGGTCTCCACCGCGGTCGACCACGACCACGACAGCGCCGCCGTCGCGCTCATCGACGCGGCAGCGCCGGTCGTGGAGGACCACGCGCTCGCCCCCGCCGGCCAGGCCGGAGACGCCACCCTCGTAGTCGTCGTCGCCTCCACCCGCGACTGCATCTACCGCATCGCGTGGGTCGGTGATTCCCGCGCTTGGCACCACGACGACACCGGCCTCACACAGATCACCCGTGATCACACCCTCGGCCAGCAGCTCCGTGACCGGGGCATCGACGCCGCACCTCGGTTCGATCACTGCCTCACCCGCGCCTTGTCCACCGTGGAGGACAAGGCGATCGGTGAGGGCCGCGTCTGCGCGCCGATCGGCCGGTTGATCCTGACCACCGACGGCGTGCACAAGACCCTGTCTGCCTCCGAGATCCGCGGCATCGCCGACGCATTCCCGGATCCACACGACTGCGCCGCCCGGCTCGTCGCGCACGCCAGGGAATGCGGCAGCCACGACAACGCCACCGCGCTCGTGGCCGACCCCTACCTCACCGACGATGCCTGACCCGGATCACATCCTGACGTGGCTGCGCCGGGACAAGCTCATCCACTCCTGGGAGCACACCGACGACGGCATCGACGTCGTCGTCGGACGCGGCACGATCCGCCTCCCGCCCCAGGATCCCTCCGAGATCGCGCCGCTGGCCGCACGCCTGCGGCGTGACACGATCGCCACCCTCGGCACCGGCTACCCGATGGGACACCGAACCACCCGCTACGACCTCAGTGACGGCCGATTCGCCGACCGCCACGACAGCAGGATCGACCGCTACCTCGACCCCCTCCCGTACACGGTCCTGCTCCCCGGCGGCGACCCGGGCGGCAGCGCGGCGGTCCATTTCGCCGCAGCCACCAAGACCGAAGCGCTCGCCCTCGCCACGCTCTACCGGATCCGAGGTCGATGTCTGCGGTGCGGCACCGACCGGCCGCTGCTCGCGCGCACCTGGAGTCCCGATCCCGCGATCCGCTGCCCCGGCTGCCGCACCGACGACCAGGTCCCTGTGCAGCTGCACTGCCGAACCTGCACCGCACCCATCGCGGCCGTCCGTGACACCACCCGCAGGGTCGGCCTCAGCAGGGTCGTGTGGGAGCACACCACCACCGGCTCCGCGTACTGCGCCACCAACCCGGTCGGCGCAACCGGTTTCGAGCGCCCACGGGCACGTCCCTAAGACCACCACCAGGAGGAGCGGCATGTATCGCCGGTTCATCGCCTTGATCAACCAGGTGCGCGCCCATCGCCGCGCCCGCCGTGCAAGGAAACTCAGCACGATCGTACCGGTCGAGATCTTCCACCCGGGCGACACCGACCACCCGGTTTTCCATGACGAACTGCTCGCCTCGCCCGACCTCAGCGACATCGACATCCTCAACGATCTGATCGTCGAATTGGAGCACGGCACCACACCCCGCGGCCGCGACTTCCGGAACCAGAGCCTGCGGCCTCTCGCCCCTGGGGATGTGGTGACTCTCAACGCAGTGACCTACCTCCTCACGCGCGTCGGCTGGATCTGCCTGGACAACCACTAACCCCGCCACCACAGACGCAACGTGACCTGTGGCAGCACAGAGTCCACCAGGCGCGGGCGTTCAACCAGCACGCACGCGCGGTGCTGGGACGATGTGTTCCGCACCACCGAAGACGAAGAAGATCCCATCAAACCCGAACAACCGAAGGGACGCCCCCGTTCGCCAGCTCCCCTCTGCCCTGATCAACCGGATCCGATGGGAGCCAGTCGACGACACGACGACGGGTGGAACTGGGACGACTTCGTTGACCGAGCCGCCCTCGGCTTGCTCTGACCCTGTCTCCCTGGATGAAGAGGACCGCACGATGATGTTCAAGGTTGGAGACCGAATTCGTCTTCGCCGACGGGCGAACACCCGCTACGGCACGATCATCGAGGTCCGCGACGGCGGACAGACCGTTCTCGGCCAGTTCGACGACGGCACGAGGTTCATCCGCAGCGACGAGCTGCTCACTGATCTCGTCCTTCTGATCGCCGTCCGCAACATCGAGGTGCGCAGTGTCGCGGCACGTCGCCGCGTACACGCCCTCGCGCCGTTGTGACAGAAGCACCGCGCTGAACGACCGCGCACCGGCGAGTAGCCGCCAACCCCGTCCGCCCACCCCGACCTTCCTCCACTCCACCTGCCAAGGGCGCCTTCTCCCAGGAGAAGGCGCCCTTTCTCATGCTCGGAGAACTCCGTGATCGAGAACATCCTGGTCGCCTACTCAGCAGCAGCCACCGTCATCCCCGTGTTCACCGGAGCCGAGGTGACCACCCAGCTGTCTCAGGACGGCCTGCGCCCCCCTCATTCACGACGACTAGCTGACGTCGCAGTGGGCCAGCTCGCAGCGGCGGGCGGCCTTCTCCTGCCTCTTCCACAAGCACTGGGACGTCCTCACCGGCCGTGCACCGGCGCTCCCAGTGACGCCAAGGGGCACCCGCCTGCGCCTGGTCGAGGTCCGTCAAACCGACGGGCCCGCACAAGAAAGTCCCGGTCAGGACGTTGGCGACCTCGCTGACCGGGACTGACTCGAAAGGAGCCGTCCCTAATGATACGCGCATTTCCCGGCCCCGAGCGGGACGGGGACACCCGCTCCGAGGACGAAAAGACCGCTGAGCTCGACAAGCCCGCGGCGGTGATCAGCTGATGGTCAACAACTGGTTCAAGGAACAAACCTGGGCCGACGTCGACCGGGAGCGCAGCTCCGACAGCACGCAACAGATAGCCGAAGTTCGCGAGAACGAAGCCAGGTGGACGCAGCAGGTCTCGGACGACAAGGCCAGAAAGAAGCCAGAGTCCGAAACTGACGAGTGAGGAAGGCACACTGGCTCCCTAGCCACATGGCCGGGGAGCCAGTTCCGAAGGGGAAGCCGTGCCTCACCATGCCGACGATCACCAGTTCCACGTGCCCACCCTGCAGTGGGTGTGCAACCGGATGGACGCCGTAAGCGACGCGCTCAGGCAGAAACTCCCACCAGACCGCGAAAAATACGGCCCCGAGGACCATATCGTCGCTGGCCAAGCACGCATTGTGGACACGATCCGAGCTGAATTCTGGCGGGAGAAGATGGCCGTCCAAAGCAGTTCGGACCCGGCTGAGCAGAAGCCGCAGCCCAGCCCCGGAAGTTAGCCCGCAACGCTCAGGATCGCCAGCCCGAAACCGGCTGCTATCCAGCAACAGAACGGTGAGGGACCGCCGCACCCGAAGGTGCGGCGGTCCCTCACCGTTCTGTTCACCCCGCATCCGCCGCAATCTGGAGAGCTCCACGTGAACATCGCCCCCGCTGACCTCCTCGTTGTCGGCGACCCACAACCCATCCCGCGAACTCACCCCCACCGCCTCTGCACCGCGCGCACCACCGATGGGCTCCGATGCAGCCGCCTCCGCGACCACGTCGGGCGCCAGCACGTAGCCGGCGACGGCACGACCGTGCTCGCCGTCTGGGCGTGGCACGAGGACATGACGTTCATGGGCGACATCGTTCTCAGCGTCGTCGCCATCGACCTCAACATCGAACTCGACCCAGCCGAACCCGGCCGCTGCAGCGCGATCCGAGGTGACCGGGCCATGCTGCGCAGCAGCGCCCCCAACTTCTCGGAGGACGTCTTCGCGGTCCTCGAACGCGGCCACGGTGCCCTGGGGTGGCGCCCGGTCACCGAGGCACTGACCAAGACCCAGATCCGGGAGTGGCACCTCCACCGGACCCGGAAACCCGTCTCGATGTCCCGCGCCTTCGACCAGTGGCTCAACCACGTCGCCGCCCGACACCGGATGGACATTCCGTGACCACCCATCACAGCACCACGACCACCAAGAGGCCGTGGATCAACCTCGACAGCATCAACGACGCCGAGACGCGGATCTACCGCCGCTCACGTCTACCACGAACAACTGACCAGCTACTTCACGCGGCGCCGGGCAGGGAGCACCTGCCCGGCGCCGCCGTTTTCGCGGAAAGGAACCCCACCCCCTCGTGAACGACTCCACGCCGATCTACACCCAGCTGGCCGCAGAAATGAAAGACGTCGAGGAACCGCCGAAATGGCCGGAAACCGACCCCGACGGCGAGGGCTCGGACTGAGCTGCTGATCAGCGCCCCAGTCCGCTGTACCTCGGAATTCGCCTGAAACCTAGTCAACTCCTACGCAGCGCTGGCTCATGAGCTGCGCCGCCGACCTCGTCTCCACGGCACCCCAAGCTGACCGACACCGAAGCCCGTCGTTACCACTGGGCTCCAGTTGAGACTTGTCGTTGCGTCATCGTCTGACGAATAGCCCGAGTGCTGGAGCAGGCACAATGAGCCGGAATTGAGCCTGCTCCGCGAGGGAAGGACCATGAGCGCCAACAACATGCCGGCGGCGTCAATGCCTCCGTGGGAGGCAGCCCGCCCCACGTTCAGTTCATGGGGCGCCGTGTTTCAGGAAGACGAGGGCTGGACGCTGGCCGTGGTCGATCCGCGAATACCGGTAGACGAATCACGCGAGCGGGTCGCCGCGCTGAATGAATGGGTGAACTGGCGCGGCGACCGGCGCTGGTGGATCTGGCTCGCGGGCGGAATCACCCTCGCGTGCGCCCTGCTGATCTGGGTGGCGGCGGCGGTGCCTGAGACCAGTATGAAGATTCCTGTGATGATCGGTGTCGTGCTACCACTGGTAGGCATCCCAGCAATCACCGCGTGGCGTAAGGCTCTCAGCGCCCCCAAGCGTCCCTGCGAGGTCATGCTCCGCGGCGCCGTTGATGCCAGGCTGTGGCGGCTTGTGCGGCACCTCAACTCCTACCGGAACGTCGAACCGGACCACGTGGATGCCGTTCGAGGATTGCTCTGGGCCCTGGCACACACCACGCCCCGCGCCGAGCTAGTTAACGACCTCTCGGAACGTTTCGCTGGTTGGTCCGAGCATGATGCGCCCGCGATTCGCAGCGCGGCAGCCCAGATCTGGGCGAACATACCCACCACGCCTTGAACCAACCCTGTTCTCGGCCGCTCCCGAGTACGGCGGCTTCGAGCACACACCCGACTGGAGGGAATATCGGCAAGTCTCCGCGCGGAGATCCGCGACGGCCTGGTAACCGCCTGACACGGCTGTGGCATATGCGAAGGAGCCCCGTTCGTACGAGACGAACGGGGCTCCTTCAAAGGGCCGGTATGCGGCTATGCCCGTTACGGGCGAGAACATCTCGGCCAAGATCGATCAGGTGACACGCTACATGATCCGGAAGAGCGGCGACAAGCAGCGCCACACGCCAGTTTTCGTCTGACGCGAGACTCAGACCCTGACCTTCGCCGCGAACGTCCGTGTCGCTTCGCACGTGAACCTGAAGGAGAACGCGATGAAGGAGCCCGGTGCCAACGACCTGGCTGGTCAACTACCTCGCCGCCGAGGCCGAGATCCGACCGGCCGCGAACCCCGGTGCTTCCGAGGTTTCGCACCCGAACGGGAAACGGTAAACCCGTTCCTGATCCAGCTCGCCGCTGCCATCGTGGAAGCCGACGCCAAGCACTCTAAAACCGTTGGTACGGAAGGGAAAAACATGTTCACTGTGGAAGTCGCCCCCGGTCTTGTGCTCGATGAGGCGATGTACGAGGTGGCCGCCGCGGGCATCCTGGAATACGCGCCCGACGTCGCCCCGCTGACCAAGGAGACGTTCGTCGCCCCGACCGGATGGTGGATCATCCCGGACGACGACTGCGTGGGCTACAAGGCCGAGCTGGTCCTGCGCAACGACCGCGACCGGACGATCAAGCTGAACAACTGGTATTTGCCGGACCTGCGCGGCGGCGAGGAATCCCGGCCGCACTCACATCCCTGGCGTGTTGACTGAACTACCTAGCGAGTTTGACCAGTTCAGAGGGGTATTTCGTCGATCGCTTGTTAGCGTGCGCCGGTGATCAACGACCCGGATGCGCCGCGAGACGTCGTGCGCCTGGTGGTGCCGCAGGCCGGGCGGCTGCTGGCCACGGGCGACGCCGGCGAGCCTTACCGACTGCTCGACGACGATGGCCAGGCAGTGGCCGCGGTGGCGGCGTACTTCGCGGAGCTGCAAGCGTCAGGGTGCCGGCCGACGACCTTGCGGTCCTATGGGAATGACCTGCTGCGCTGGTGGCGGTTTCTCGCCTCGGTCGAGGTCGCCTGGGACAAGGCGACGCGGACCGAGGCTCGCGACTTCATGCGGTGGATGCAGCTCGCCGCCAAGCCGGTACGTCCGCACTGGCGACACCAGGGCTCTGCCGAGACCGTGCCGCCTCGGCAGCCGCGGCACGGAGCTTCAGCGGGCACCGCGAACGCGGTCACGGGCAAGGCGACGCCGGGCAGGAAGTTCAAGTCCTCAACGGCAGCCCACGCCGAAACGGTGCTGCGGTCGTTCTACGACTTCCAGCTCGAAGCGGGCGCCGGGCCGATCGTGAACCCGTTTCCCTTGGCCAGAGCACGACGGTCCGGCCGAGCCCACGCGCACCACAGCCCGATGGACCCGTTCCGTCCGGAGCGGACGGGCCGCTACCGGCCGAAGGCGCAACGACGCGCGCCGAAACGCATCCCCGACGACCGGTTCAACGAGCTGTTCGCCAGCCTGAAGTACCACCGCGACCGTGCCCTTCTGGCGTTCTGGGTGTCGACCGGAGCACGCGCCGCGGAACTGCTGGGCACGCGGCAACGTGACGCCGATCCCGGCGATCAGCTCATCGCGGTGACCCGTAAAGGAACCGGCGCGGTGCAGCCGCTACCGGCCTCCCCGGACGCGTTCGTGTGGCTACGCCTCTACCAGGAAGAGGTGTGGCGCAGCGGGGCGCCGCGCGGAGCGCGCTGCCCGTTGTGGTGGACGCTGCGCCGCCCGTGGCGGCCACTGACCTACCACGCGGCCCGAGCGATGTTCGTGCGGGTGAACGCACTGCTGGGCTCGAACTGGACGTTGCACGACCTTCGGCACACCGCGGCCTACCGGCTGGCGCGTGACCCGCAGATGCCGCTGACCGACGTGCAGTGGATCTTGGGCCACCGGCTGCTGAGCACCACGCAGCTCTACGTCCCACCCGGTGAGGACGAGATGATCAGCAACGTGGTCGCCTTCCATGAGCGCCAAGCGCGCCCGGCACCGGTTGTGCCTCCGCCGCCGGCCAGCGGCTACGACCCGGCGGCCCTGGACGTCCTGTTCGGCAGCCGATCGTGACCGCCGCACCCGCCGTGGCGCCCCGCATGCAGCAGACGCCGGCGAGCCCGGACTTTCGCGGACAAGTGGCCGATGAGCTGCGGCATCGGTTTCCGCCGCGGCCAGTGCCCGATGCCTGGCCGATCTCCATGCGCGGCCGCGCTGACGTGCTTGGCCGGATCGAGGAGATGCTGGCCGACGCCGCGACGCAGCTGCGCGTGAACTGGCGCCGGGGCGCGGACCTGTTGTTGCAGTGGTTGGAGACCTTCCCCGGCGAGTCCTGGCAGCAGCGCTGGTACGCCAGCCCCGCGCACGATCTCGGACAATGCTGGGCCGACACCGCTGCTCAGCAGCTGGCCAAGCCGATCGTCACGTTGCCGAACGTGCTCCGGTGCGGGCTTCTCGCGTTGTTCTGCCTGGATGCCGTTCGTCCGCGAATGACGTGGCTGGTGGAGTGCCGCTCGCCGTACTGGACGCAGGCGATCACCACCTACCGCGACCCGTCCGGCTTCGCCGCCCTCGAAGCATCCGTCGATCCGATCCAGTGGTCCAAGCGGGTGACCGTGATCGCGCTCAACCAGCTGGCGAAGATGCTGATCGCCAAGGGCGGCGGAATCCGGGACATCACCGTCGGCGACTGCCTGGAGTTCCGGGACGCGCGGGTCGCCACGCTGGCCAACAGCGCAGGGCAGACCCTGTTCTATAGCCTGCTGAGGAACCTGGGCTCGTTCCCCGCGGACGCACCGGTGACGCTGAACCGGCTCGGCTCCCGCAGCGGGCAACTGTCGGTCGCGCAGCTGGTCGACCGATTCGGCCTGGCGTGCAGGCCGGTGCGGGACCTGTTCGTGGACTACCTGACCGAACGGCAGCCCGTCCTCGACTACAAGTCCGTGGACTCGCTGTCGCGGAACCTGGCGCAGAACTTCTGGCAAGACCTCGAACGCCACCATCCGGGAATCGACTCGCTGCACTTGCCACCCGAGATCGCCGCGAGCTGGAAGGAGCGGCTGAGGACCAAGACGACCCGGCGCAGGCAGCCCGACGGCTCGATCGCTGATGTCGCCAGCCCGCGGAAGAACTACACCGCGCTGCTGACCGGCGTACGCGGCTTCTACCTCGACATCGCGGAATGGGCGCTGGAGGACCCAGCACGCTGGGGACCGTGGGCTGCGCCGAGCCCGGTCAGCGCCGCCGAGGTGACCGGCTGGCACAAGGCCGCAGCGCAGCGGAAAGCGAGGATGGACCAGCGGACCCGCGAACGCCTGCCGATCGTGCCGTTGCTGGCCGAGGGTGCAGCCCGTCGCCTTCAGGACGCCCGGACCAGGTTGGAGGCTGTTCTCGCCGCTGCTCCCGGCGAGCGTTTCACCGTTCTCGGCGAGACCTTCGTCCGTGCCGGTCACGCTGGCCGCACGGCGATCGACGGCTCCAAGTGCGCCTACGACGACACCGGCCGCCGCCACAACTTCGAGTTCGCCGAGAACCGCGCGTTCTGGGCGTGGGCATCGGTGGAGTTCCTGCGCCACACCGGGGTGCGGATCGAGGAGATGCTTGAGGTCAGCCACCACAGCATCACCCAGTACCGGCTGCCAGCCACCGGTGAGCTGATCCCGCTGTTGCAGATCGCCCCGTCCAAGACCGATGAGGAGCGCCTTCTCGTCGTCAGCCCCGAGCTGGCCGACGTGCTCAGCGCCATCGTCCAGCGCGTACGCGCCAGCAACGGCGCAATCCCGCTGGTGACCGCCTACGACCCTCTGGAACGGGTCTGGAATCCACCACTGCCGTTGCTGTTCCAGTGGCAGGTCGGCGGCGAACGACGTGCCGTCTCCCGCGCGGCCGTCCGCAAGGGCATCAACGAAGTCCTGCTCGAAATCGGCTTGACCGACGCCGCCGGCGAGCCGCTGACCTACCAGCTGCATGACTTCCGGCGTATCTTCGCGACGGAGGCAATCCAAAATGGAATGCCACCGCACATCGCTCAACTTCTGTTGGGGCACAAGGATATCAACACCACAATGGGCTACAAGGCCGTCTATCCCCAAGAGGCGATCAACGGCCACCGCGCGTTCATCGCCCGCCGTCGCGGCCTCCGCCCGAGCTTCGAGTACCGCACGCCCACCGACGAGGAGTGGGACGAATTCCTCGGCCATTTCCAGCGCCGCAAGCTCTCGCTCGGTGAATGTGGCCGCGCCTACGGTTCCGGTTGCCAGCATGAGCACGCCTGTGTCAGATGTTCGCTCCTGCGGGTTGATCCGGCCCAGCGCGGCCGACTGGAGGAGATCCGCGACAACCTCGTCGACCGCGTCGCCGAGGCAGAGCGCGAAGGCTGGGTCGGCGAAGCCGACGGTCTGCGCGTCAGCCTCGCCGCCGCCCAGGACAAACTCGCCCAGCTCAACGAACGCGCCCTGCGCGCCACCACGATTAACCTCGGTCTCCCAGCCTTCGGCGACGTTGCGGGCCGAACCACGGTCGCACCGCGACGTCTCGGCGATCCGGCGAACGCCTAGGCCGCGGCGGCGTGCTGCGGGTTGATCCGGTACATCCGAGCCCGGAATCGTTCCTGCTCGACGGGATCGCGCTGCACTGCGACGTGGCAGCCAGTCGAAAGGTCCAGGTGTCCCCAAATTCCCTTGTTCTCCTCGTCGTGAATCCAGCGGCCGCAGACCATCACCGACACCGTCCGGCCGGGGTCCGCGATGCTGGTGACCTCGTGGTAGTCGCGGGCGAAGATCCGGTTTACCGAACCGGGCAGATTGAGCACGCTGCCCTTCTGAACCAGCAGGCCGGACGCCGAACGGTGCCAGTGCTGATCTTCGTATCCGCCCAGGACTGGGTGGGCTTCCATGACCTCCCAAGGATGTGTGTGGGGCTTCGAGGTCTCGGCGCTGCGCAAGTCCGGGCGGTACCAGATGTTGACTTTGATGGTCAGGTCGAGCGTCTGCGTGACGACGAACTCGGCCTTGTAGCCGATCGGGACGCCAGCGTCATCGTCATCCGGACCAGCCACCAGCCACCACCGGGCCGGGTCGACGAACGTGTCCCAGGTGAGGGCAGGCTGCTCAGGCGCATGCGTGGCCAGACCTTCACTGGCCGCGCCAAACAGCTCCTTGTCCAGCTCGATACCGGGGATGACTTCCAAGCGGTGCATCAGATTCCTTCCCATCCGCTCGATCACTTCCGACCAACAGTGCTCGCATCCGCGAGAGCCAGGGAGGGGTTTCGCGTTTCATCCTCGAACTGGAAACCCTGGAAACCTGCTCTGAACTGCGTAAACCCTCGCCTCAAGATGCGGGCCGGAGTTAGTTCAGAGAAGGCCGTTCGAGGCCAGGGTACTCGCCGGCGGCTATACCGAAGATCGCTACGAACCCACCGGCGACCTGGTCGACGGCCAGCCGCCGGTGCGCGCGCAGCTCGGCGTCGAGCACCGGGCCGGCGGCCGCAACGACGTCCCGCGCTCGGTCTATCACGAGGTCATCGAAATTCACGAGCCCGGCCGGACGCTCTCGCTGATGGTGTGCGGCCGCGGCGAACGCGGCGCCTGGGGCTACCTGGACACCTCGACCGGCCTGCACACGCCGACCTCCCCGGACCCGGACTTCAAGGCCAAGCTCCGCCAGCTCAACCCTCACCAGTACTGACCAGCCGCCCGCCTGCGGCTCGCGCGGTCAGCCGAGAACGTCGCTGCGGGTGCGGAACTCGAAGAACCCGCCGATCCGGTAGGTCCGAGTCCGGAAGGTGCGCCCAGGCCGGTAGCCGCGGCGGGCCAGGTCCGCGAGGACTTCCTTCCGCTCCCGCGCGCTGTGCGCGGCGACGTGCTCGGGCGCGAGGTCCTCGTGCAACGCGATGATCTCGAACGTCTCAGTTCGGAACGCCATACGCCCAGCGTAGAACCGCTCGGCTACCCGTGCGCCGACACGCGTTGGCTCCGGCCAGAGCACGGGCCGCCTTCGTCCGGGCAGGGTAGGGCGGTGACGATCTAGCGGGCAGTCCGCTCGAAGTAGGTCGGTTCGTTGTCGGGGTGCAGAGCCAGGCTGAACACGTAGAACACCTCGTTGCCCTCAGCGTCGCGGCCGTCGGCCCAGCCGGGGCCGGTGGTCCAGGTGAGCGCACCGGGGTTATCAGGGTGCTGGGCGCGGAACCCGTCGAGATACGCGATCGCCTTCTTGATGGACTCGAACGCCGCCGAACCGACAACCTAGCTAGCCCAACCAGGGAGGTCAGGCGTGATCACCACTTCTTCCTATACCGAAGTCGCCGTCGCTGGCGGGGCATGGGTTTGCCCGCTGCTACTTCCAGCGACACCGTTCGGGCAGGTGCACGATGTGCTTGCCCAACTAGCCCGTGATACCGGCTGGCCGGTCGCGGCCTTCGCATACGGGGACACCGACGAACCGGTCGAGGAGCTGCTGCTCTACCGCGACCCGAGCAAGACCTTCGGCACACCACCAGTCGAAGAGTGCGACGACGCGGTGCGCGCCCTGGTCGCGACGACCGGCTGGAGAACCGTCCCGGAGCGGGCACCGACCGGCGGTGTCCTTGTAGGACTCGGCCTTCGGGAGGGTTACGAGGCAGGGGCGTCGCAACATGAGCCTGCCGAAGTTGCGGCGCGGCTCAACGCGCACGGTGGCAGCTGGCAGTGCCGCACAGCCCGACTCGTGTCCGCGCGCCTGGTCGACGACGTCGTGCGCTGGTACGACGAAGTCGGCGTCGTCCTACACGCCTCGCCCCGGCTGCTACCCGCCATCGCGACCCTCGCGCACGAGTTCGCCCAGCACCGCTTCGTCGTTACGAGTCTGACCACCCGGCAGACTCGCGCCTTCCAACGATGACGACAGCCCACCACTGCCCGTCTGCCCTCGGGGCCAGCCGGAATCTCGAAACAGTGCTCGGTTAAGGCGAGGGACAAACTGGGTTGTCCTTCGGAAACTCCGAAGGACAACCCAGTTCTCGTCGTGCCGTCCTGATGGCCGCAATGAAGTCCTGGGGCGTTGCCGCCGAGGAGACCGCCACCCAGTGGGTTGCCCCGCAGCGCGGGTCGCCATCCGTACGGACACCGCGATGCTATCGCACCGAGCGTAGCCGCTGCGGCGGGTCCCGAATCCCAGCAAATCGAGGTGATCAGCATGTTCGGAAGTGTTCACGGTGTCTGCAAGGGAGCCGGAGAACCGCCGATGCGAGTCGAGATGGCCCCAGCCACGATGACCCACCGCGGCGAGGTCCTGTGCTGGAACAACTGGCTCGCGGCCTCCAGCGCCTCCGAATCCGGCGCACGGATCCAGGTCCTCCCCAAGGGCACCTGCCGAGGATGCCGACTCGACGGCTTCGAGCTGTGCAACGGCGTCATCCGCTTCCACCACACCAGTTCGCTCAAGGCCATCAGGCGCTGGTGATCAGCTCGGCGCGGTGTGTGAACACGACCAGCGTGAAACCGGGACACAGGCGACCCGCCCCCGGCGCGCACCGCGCCATCCCCGTCGAAGACCCCAGCTGCTTCCTGCAGCACCCACAGACCCGGCATCCCTCCTAGACCGGCGCGTAACCGCCCTGTGGCGATCCCGGGCAGCGCCGCACTGGCACACGACGGCCTAGCACGGCCGCGTCCTCGAAGCCGAGGCTACCCACCGCGAAAGGAGATCCGAGGTGGCTCCGATCACCGCCGCAGACTTCAACACCGTCCCCACCGCCGTCGCCCACGTGGCCCGCCACCGCGCCACCGGCCAGGCCACCCTTCTGGACCTGTTCCGGGCCATGTGGCACGAGCACGAGCGCAACGGGTTCGACGAGCGGCACTACGTCGCCACGAAGCTGTGGCTCGACCGGCAGGCCGGGGTCCAGATCAAGGGCACCTACCACGGGCGGTGGCCGTTCCTGCAGCGTTTGCTCAACGCGCTACTGACAGCCGAAAACTCCAGAACCAAACCGCCCGACTTCGCCCTGCGCACGCAGGGTTTCATCGCCGCGGAGATCGACGAGTTCTGGATGTGGGCTCCCGAGCGCGGCCCCCAGCACACCGTCCGCACCCTGCTGACAAGCGAAGGAGCGCAGTGATGGCCTCACCATCCGAGGTCGTGGAAGCCGTCGCCTACGTCCAGCCCGAGGTCCTTGGCGCTCCACAGTGGCGGCACATCGTCGCCGCCGAGGACTACACGGGACACACCCTCATCTGCTCAGCGAAAGACGCGATCACCGCCGACGTCGTGAAGTTGGGGATGGGCCTGCTCATGGCCGAGCACGGCCGCCTGGTGCAGGAGGCCAGTGACGAATACCTGCCCCCGGAGATCCGGCAACAAGCGCTCGCCGAACTGCGGCGCCGACTGAGCTGACGAACCCGACCACTGCCGCTCCCGGAGCAACTGCCCGGGGGCGGCAGTGCTGCATCCGCCCCGCTGGTCTGGTCGCCAGCCACACCTTTGTCCGAGCGACCCGGGTTCGGCGTGCCCCGGCTCGCGCTGTTCCTCGCAGGCGGGTCCCCCGGCCCGCAACCACTTCTCGCGTTACGGATGCCCGCCCCATCGACGAAGGACACCCCCGTGCCCAACCCGAAGCCGCGATACCGGTTCTTCCACACAGCTCGAAAGCACCAAATCGCCGCGAGCCACGCACGACACGTCCTGAATCACCCGGTGGCGATCGTCGCCGTCCCGCCCAAACAGGACGATCACTCCGAGCTGTGGATGTTCCTCGGCGACGACGATCGCGGCTTCGCGCTCGAAGTGGGCGCCATCCCACTGGACGACAGTGGCCCCACGAAGTGGCTGGTCATCCACGTCCAGCGGCTACGAAAGAAATACCAAGCCGACTACGAATACGGCAAGGAAATGCAGAAAAAGCTGACCAACGCCGCCCATGACTCAGCAGCCCCGGACCTCGATGCCGACGACGAGGGGAGACCCCATGCCGACACCACCTGACCACGACGAAGCCGACGACTACGACCCGGCGTCGGAACAGCTACTCGACGGGCGCGGCGAGTTCATCGACAACGTCCGCATCAAGCACGCGCTGGCCCGCCTCGAAATCGAGGAGCCGGAGCCCGCGCCAGGCCGTCCTGCGGCCGCGCCGAGCTCGCCTCAGCCCGATGCTGCGCTCTCACCAACCCGCCGCCCACCGCTCACCGACGCCGCACTGCGACGCGCGCTCGACAACGCAACCAAGCCACCGAAGCCCCGCAAGCGCTAGTGGTGGCAGCGCTAAGCACGTCGCACCGGAAACTCCGGGGTCTGCTCCCCGGGATCGTCGTCGTCCTCGAACGCCGCAAGAGCGCGGCCGACCGAGTCCTCGGTGATCCGGCGGCCCCGCCGGTCGTACAGGGTTTCGGACCTCAGATCGACGACGTCGTCGTCAGGCGGCCGTGCGGTCATGACGAAACCTCCCAACGCACGAACGTGCACCTCGCCCAGGATAAGCACTTCCCGCGTCAGTCCTTACCACCATCATCGCCGCCAACCGCCAGCTCCCCTGGGGAGCCTGACGCCCCGTCAACTACATCTCACGTCAGGAGTTGCTGCATGACACCCCGACAGGGCATGTGGAGACCAGGTTTCCGAGACGAATACCGGGACATGGAAGGCGGACTGCGGTACGCCGCCGGCCGGTTGCGCAACGCCGTCACTACCGTCACCAGCAAGGAAAAGCTGCAGGAGCTGGTCGCGCGCGAGCTGGTCTTGTTGGGTGAAGCCATCGACGACATCGAGCAGGACAACCGCCGGAAGCGCACCGGCCGCACCACGCCTCCAGACCCCGAGCACTCGGTCGCTGAGGCGATGCGAACCGATTCGAAGCTGCGATTGCTGATCGGTAACGACACCGCCGCCGATTTCGGCCAATAGCCGCCCGCGCTTCAGGACACGCTGGATTCGAGCGACTGGCCAACGGCCCGATTCCGACGATGACCGACGAGCGGATCAAGCAGTTCGAGCGGACAGGGAGGTGACCAGGATGAAGTGCCCAGGATGCGGCATCGGCAGACTTGCCGACAATGGCAAGGGGGGCTGGACGTGCTCCTACTGCCCGTTCAGTGAGGGGCCAGTTCTCCAGCGCTTGTGGATTAACTGGATCTGAACGAGTTGAGAAGCGGGTCAGGCATTCGGGTCTGGCCCGCTTTTTCGTGCGCACCGCACAGGGTTTGGGGTTCCTGGTCTGCCCGTCGCCTGGGCTGTGCCATGCCGGGCGTCGTGCGGCGGTGCAAGCCAACTCTTTCCCGGCTTGCGGCGTCGGCGCTGTGACGACCTGTCCTCTGCGTCTGGCCGCCAACACCCCACGATCCCGGCCACCCGACAGACACCTGGAGGACTCCCATGCCAACCCCAACCCGCTCGCGGACAGCGACCACCGAACCAAGACCAGCGCCGGTGACAGGGCCAGCCGCTACCGTCGGCCCCATGACCCAGATTCTCCGACTCAGCGTGGCCGCTACCGTCGGCGCGTTCGGTGGCGCCGCCGTGACCGGCCTACTCGCCCTCGCCACCGGCCACGCCGACACCACCGCGCTCAAGGGCCTGCCGTTCATCGCCCTCATCGGCGCCGCCCTCGGCTGCATCGCCGCGTTCTTCGCCCGACGCTGGCTGCTGCCCGCGGTCACCGGCCGCCGCCGGTACGCCGTGTTCGCCGCCCTCGGCGCGGTCGTGGTTTCCCTGATGACCTTCGCTCCCGGCCTCGGTGGTGTGCTGGCCCCCGCTATCCTGCTCGGCGGGGCGGCCGCCGTCGTCTACTACGTGACGGTCGCCCGCCGCCCCGCTGTGCGACGCTGACGCCCCCGAACCTGCGGCGCCGGAGGAAGCCCCGGCGGACTCCGCCGCTTTCGCAGCCGCCAGCGCTCGCTTCACCGCGTTCTGCGACAGATCAAGCATCTCGGCAATGGCCGGAATCGACATCCGCCCATCCGTCTGCAGCGTGCGCACCGCCCGCCCCGCCTCTGCCTCGGCTTCAGCCAGCTCCCGCGCGGCCGCCGCCCGCTCCCGGTCGATCTTCTCCCACAGCGGCGCGATCCGCTTCTCCAACCAAGCCTCGATCGCCGCCCGCTGATCCGCCATCCCCAACACCGTGGCGACTGCCTGGTTCACCCGCTGCTGCCGCGCTTTCTCCTCCGCGCGCTGCTCATTGAGCCGCTGCCGCGCGGCCTGCAGCTTCGCCAATGTCTCGGTCGACCGCCGAGCCATCGCCGGGCCTCCCCTCGATCAGCCGTGTCCGAGTCACCGCCGATCCTCACCCACCGCCCCACCCGTCCGACACTGTGCCCGGCTAGACAGTCCTGGACAGCTCTGAACCCGGCCCCACTCTCACTCTTCAAGGGAGGCCACGATGGCCCGCCGCAATCGGCACATGATCAGCGGGCGCTGACTGCCTGACCCGCCGGAGTGGCCCGCGCGCGCAGGCCCTGCGACAGAAGCTCAACGATCCGCTGGCCGGTCCGTCTGGTCGACACCGGCGGCGTCCGTCTCTACGGCCGCAGCGCGCACCTTGCCCAGCCACACCCCAGCAGCCGTCCAACAGTTCTGGAAGACGAATTGATGCAGCTGCGCGCCGAACTCGACCGCCCCCGGCCGGGCCTTGGGGGGCGTGTTCGGCCACGGACATGAAAGAGCCGACGTGGTGGCCCGAAGGCCAACCCTGCGAAGGGCCCTGCCACGGCCACGTCGGCCAACGCACGCCACACCAATGGCCAGCTAGTAGCCGAAGGCGTGCGGTGAGCAGTCTAACCGCACCTGCGGCCAGAGCTCCACCGGATTCCACGCCGCGCCTTCGGCAACCGCCACGGAATCATGACCAGCACGATCCGCCGTTGGGAACGGCCCTGGTCATGCTGCCTTCGGCGACGACCTGGTCAGCCGACTGCCGGTGGGGCCAACTCCCCTTTTACCGCTTGGGGCAGCGGAGTGTAGCCCTCCACCGGATCGCGTCAAATCGCTGGTGAAAAAACTTTTTGGGCGGGGTGCGGCGTTCGTCGGGGTACGGCGTTTCGCACCCCGCCCAAAAACTTTTTTCACCAAAGCGTGCGATTTGACCCGATCCAGCTCCGGGCAGCGCCTGAAATGCGCCCCAACCGGAAAAAGAAGAGTTGGAAATGCGAAAAAGAACGGGCGGTTCTTGCTGCCTGCGGCGACGGCTAACCATGCCGTCTCGCCCTTTCATGCCCGAATAACGGCAGGTCAGGGCGCTAGATTGGCGGCAACGAGACGATAACAAAGCGACACGAAACGCCGAAAAATGATGCGCACGGCCGAAAATTCGCTAAAATAGGAACCGCAAGACCAACCGGGACTGCCACCCCGGTAAACACCACAAAAGCTAGATTAAAGGAGCCAGCAATGGCCGACATCGTTAACGAGATTTACGCCGACGCCACCGCCGACAATCTCCCCGATGCTATTGCTCTCGCCGCCGCCCTGTTCGCCGACAACCGCCCCCGCGCGGCTGTTGACGTCCTGCGCCGCGCGTTCACCAACGCGCCCGAGGCCGACGCCTCGACGTTCGTCCATGTCGCCACCACGCTCGCCAAGAATGAGAGCGTCGCGGCTCCCAAACTGCGCGACGACTACAAGCGCCACCAGCGCACCGCAGCGCGCAACAGCGCCGACGCCGTGACCGTCGGAACCCTCGCCCCGATCGCAGCCGACGCCGCCGAGCGAGAAGCGGTCGAGCACTACCGCGCCGCAACCATCATCACGGCCGCAACCCGCACGGCCCAGACCGCCCACCACGCCGAGGCGCACCCCGACGCCCCCGACGCCGCCGCTCTCACCGACGACCAGCGCGCCGCAGTCCGCGAAATCATGCGCACCGACCGCGACGACACCGGCCGCCCCGTCGCCGACCGCAACGGCATGGTGATCACGACCGCCCCCGAAGCCCCCGCCGTGATCGTCGCTCCCACCGCCGCCGAGGCAGACGCCATCGAGCACCACCGCGCGCAGAAGATTCGCGCGCTCACCGCGCGTGTTACCAAGTCCGCCCGCGTCACCGTGCCCCACCTGCCCGAAGCCACCGATACGCGCGACGACGCCCCCGAATGGCTCAAGGCCAAGCGCCGCAATACCCGCAAACCCGCCCGCGTCACCGACCCCGACACGCCGGAATGGCTTGGCTTCAACACCTACCACGCCGGAACCAACGGGCGCCCCGCCGCATGGGACCAGATCCCCAAAGAACCGATCGGCGAAATCCGCGAGCACGCGCAGCACAACCACCCCGCGCGCGGCTTGCACGGCAAGAACATCCGCCCCGCCACGTGTGCCGCGTGCGCCCACGCGGTGACCGCCCGAGCCGACCGCGACGCCTGGAACGCCTACGCGCGCCCGGCCGAGCAGCGCCACGCCGCCGACGTCGATAACCGACTGTTCGACCAGACCGACACCAGCGACGACGACACCACCGAGCGCCAGGCCGACACCCCGTGCGTGGACTGCGGGAAAACGCGGCCCTACCGCCCCGCACATCGTGACACGGGCATGTGCCCCACGTGCGAGAAGGCCCACGACGACGCCCAGCGCGCCGAACGCGCCGAACAACTCGCCGCCGCCCGCAACGCGGCCATGACCACCGGAACCATCGTCGTCGTCCCCACCGAGGCCCGCGAACGCCTCACCACCCGCCGCACCTGGACCCCCAACGCCGCAGAACCCCCGAGCGCCCACGCCGATTACGCCGACCAACAGGCCACCGCCCGCCGCCGCCGGTACAAGAAGAACCCCAACCCGTCGACAAGGTGCACCATCGACGAGCACGCGGCGTACGGGTGCACGCTCACCGGGCCGCACACACTGACCGACACCATGCACGCATGGTGCCGAGACGTCACCACCCGCCGTCCCCGCGCCGAGGCGCTGAGCATCATCCGCAGCATGATGCTGACCTACGGCGAACCCGACACCGCCAAGCGGGAGAAGTGGGCGAAACCCAACCTCGCCGAAGGCGAGACCCTGTACCGCATGACCGAAGAACAAACGGTGCTTACTGCATGGGTGAAGACGTCGCCCGCTTCACCGTGGCGACAGCAGCGCCCGCGCACCTTCGGCCCCAGCATCCGCCGCACGCCGCAGCCCGCCGCAGCCTGACGCCACCGCGACTCCAGCGCCCCCGCCCCAGCGGGGGCGCTTTTTTGCGCGCGCACGCATCGACCCCCGCCCTGCCCCACCTCGCCGCCGGACCCACCACCCGCACCACGGCCCCAGCCGCCACCCCACCACCGCCCGCACACCCGCCACCCCCACCGCTCCGACCAGCCCCTCACTTCCACCTAGCACCTCTTGCAGATCAGCTCCCCGGCCGAGTTGACAGGAATGTCAAGCGCTGTCAAGGACTTTGGACGCCGCGAATAACGGCGCCGTGGCGATAGTGGATACCGGTGCTGGCGATACGGAAATTGTCTCCGGGCGGGTACGAGTACCTGACTGGCAGCGTCGCGTGCGCTGACCGGGACCTCGAACCCGGCGAGACGCTGGCCGAGGTCTACATCGCGCACGGCTACCCACCGGGCCAGTGGTACGGCTCCGGCGCGGCCGCGCTCGGGGTGTCCGGTGAGGTCACCGCGGAGCAGATGCAAGCGCTGTTCGCCGAGGGCCGCCACCCGAACGCAAGCGAGATCGAGGCCCGCGAGATCGCCGCCGGAGCCAGCCCGGCCGAGGCGATGCGCGCCACCAAACTCGGCCGCGCCTTCGCCCAGTACGGCGGCGTCGACGAGCTCGCCAGCAAGGTCATCGCCGCCTACAAGACCTACAACCAGCACAACGGGCGCCCCCTTGGTGCGCCGATCGACGAGCCGATGCGCGCCGAGATCCGTCGGCGTGTGCAGCGCGATGCCTTCACCGAGGCCCACGACGGCCGAAAACCCCTGGATGACGACGAGCTGACCCGGTGGCTGGCCGAACAGAAACGACAGCTGAAGACCGCCACAGCCGGGTACGAGCTCGTGATCGCCCCACCGAAATCCGTGTCGGTGGCGTGGGCGCTCGCCGACGATCACGACCGGGAGCAGATCACCTCTCTGCACCGGCAAGCGGTCCGCGACACCCTGGACTACGTCGAGTCCCACGCCGCGTTCACCCGCCAAGGAGACCAGGGCGAGGCCCAACTCGACACCCGAGGCATCGTCGCGGCGCTGTTCGAACACTGGGATTCGAGGGCGGCCGATCCGCATTTGCACAGCCACGTCGTCATCTCCGGCAAAGTTCAGCGCGACTCCGATGGCGCCTGGAGGGCGCTGGATGGACGCACCATGCACGCGGCCGCGGTGACGTTGTCCGAGTACTACAACTCCCGGATCCGGGACCTCTTCCGCGACCAGGGCGCGAGCTGGTCGGAGCGGCCGCACAACGGCATCGACTACCGGCGCCCCACCTGGGAGCTCGACGCCGTGCCCAACGAGCTAATGGCCGGGTTCGCCCAACGCGCGTCCCAAGTGGAGCAAGACCGCGCCCGGCGCATCGTCGAGTACCGCCGCGCCCACGGCCGCGAACCCAGCCCTCGGGAGCTGCTGGAGATCTCCCGCCGAGCCCAATACGGCACCCGCGAAGCCAAACAACCCCCGCGCACCCTCGCCGAACACATCGCTCGGTGGCGAGCTCAAGCCGAAACAATGGTGCCGGAAGCGGCGCTCGTCGAGATGCGGCAGCGCCTGTTCGCCACGCCCGAACCCGTTTCCGAGTTCACCGTGGCAGAACTAGCCGAGCGCACCCGGTTCGTTGTCTCCGACTTCTACAGCCACTTCAACACGTGGAATCTGCTGGCGGAGGCGCACCGGCAAACCGCGCACCTCCGAGTGCCCGCCAGCGGCCGCGATGCCCTGGTCGCCCAGGTCGTCGAGGCGATCATCGCCGCGCCCGACACCATCTCGCTGCAAGCTCCGGGCCTGTTCCACGAGCCGTCGGAACTCGTTCGCGCCAGCGGCGAGAGCGTGTTCGTCGAGCACCACAGCCAGCGTTTCACCACCGAACAGACCCTGCGGGAAGAAGCGGCCCTGGCCGCATGGGGCCAGCGCGCCGATGGCGTGCGGATCAACTCGCAGGCGGTGCATCAGGCCCTGGCCGGGGCGAAACTCAACCCCGGTCAGCGGCGTGCTGTCGTGGAATTCGCCCAGTCCGGCCGCCGCATCCAACAGCTGTCGGCTCCCGCCGGTGCGGGTAAGACGACGACGATGAAGGTGTTCGCGCAGGCGTGGCGGGCGGGCGGCGGGCGCGTGTACGCGTTCGGCCCGTCTGCCCGTGCTGCACAGGAACTCGGCGACGCCATCGGGGCGAGGCCGCACACGCTGCACCAGGTCACCACCGCGCTGAAAGTGGGCGTCGCTGCGCGGTCTTTCAACTTCCGGCGTGGGGATGTGCTCATCGTCGACGAGATCGGCATGGCCGGCACCCACACGCTGCACGCGGTCGTTGAGTACGCGCTGCGGCGCGGCGCGGACGTCCGGTGGGTCGGCGATAACCGGCAGCTGGCCGCCGTGGAGGCCGGCGGCGCGATGCGGTGGTTCGAGCACAAAAACGGCTCGCTGAGGCTCCGTGAGGTGGTGCGGTTCGCCGACCGCGCGCAGGCCGTGGCGTCGCTGAAACTGCACCGGGCAGATCCCTCGGGGTTGGACTATTACTTCGAGCGGGAGTGGGTGCAGGGCGGGAGCCGGGAGACGATGCGGGATGCCGCGCACCGAGCGTGGCGCCGCGATCTGGAGCAGGGGCGCCAGACGCTGCTGGTTGTGCCGACGACCGACGACGTCACCAACCTGAACCTGCAGGCCCGTGAAATCCGGGTCGCCCGGGGTGAAGTCGATACCGTCGGGCGGGCGGTGCAGCTGCACGATGCCACTGTTGCCAGCGAGGGTGACTGGGTTGTCACTCGCGAAAACGACCGGCTCACGACCTTGTTTGGTGGCCGCGATTTCCTGAAGAACGGCGATACCTGGTGGGTCGACGGCGTGCGCCGCAACGGCGATCTGCTGCTGCGGCACCGCATCACGGACGGCCGGGTCGTGCTGCCTGCCGCGTACGTCCGCGTCCACGTCGAGCTGGCCTACGCTACCACGATCAACCGCGCCCAGGGCATGAGCGTGAAGAAGGGATCCGCACACGCGTTGATCCCGCAAGGGATCTCACGCGAGCAGCTGTACACCATGCTCACTCGCGCCGAGTTCGACAACCGCGCCTACGTGGAAATCATCAAGCACGTCGCCGATTCCCACCAGGAAACCCCGCCCGAGCGCACCGCGCGGGGCGTGCTGGAAGCCGGGTTGAAGCGTTCCTCCGCCGAGACCCCCGCCTCCGAAGAGCTCCGCCGGGGGCTGAACCAGGCCACCGCGATGCCCGAGCTGTTCGCCCGGCACCAGTATGTGGCTCACCTGGGGGCGGACGAACGCGTCGAGCAGGCGCTGACCACGCACGTCCCGTCGATACCGGAATCGCTGGCACTGCATGCGCTCTTGCGTGCCGCCGACGACCTCGGATGGCACCCCGACCAACTCCTCGCCCAGAGCACCAGCCGCGTGGATTTCGCCCGTGCCGACAACCCCGCCGGGCTGCTGCACCATCTGCTCACCCAGCGATTGCAGGGGAATCCGCCACCGCGCATGCAGGCGGCTACGGCTACCGATATCCGGCAATGGCGTGAAGTCGTTCGCGTCCACACACCCACCGCAGACGTCGAGGACCCAGCGTGGACTGTGGTGTGGAAGCGCGCCGCCGCAGGCGTCGCGGACGGCCTCGACGCCGACACCGCCGTGCACCACGCCGCCCAGGCGCTGGCCGCACGCCCGGTCACCGACCCCATGCCCGACTACGACTTCGTCGCCGACGCCCTCAGCGTGGGCTTGGACCGACAGCGCGGCGACGGCGCCGGATGGCAGCCGGTCCTGCCGTGGCAAGCACGCCTCGACCTCGGTGCGCTGAGCCCCGAGCTCACCGGATACCTGAACGACGTACAAGACCGCATCCGCAATCGCCTCGACGAGCTCCGCGACCAGGTCACCGCCGACCCACCACAATGGATCGCCGCACTCGGACCACGCCCAGAGGACCACGAAACGGCCGCGCAGTGGGATGACCTGGCAGGTGTGGCAGCCGCCTACCGCGAGACCTACACCATCACCAGCAACGACCCGGCACACCCGCTCGGCGCCGAACCCGCCGGACCAAGCCTGCGCGCCACGGCATGGCATGACCTCATCTCCCGGTGGGGCCCACCAACCGCGCCATCCTCCGACACGCCACCCGATGCGGTCGACCGACTGCGCGACGAGCTCGATCCCGACGAACTACTCGCCGCGATCTCGCAAGACAAAGCTCTGCCAGACGTGTCGTTGTCGACGCTCCTGCAGCGGCACCGGCACCTGAGCACCGAGCTACTGGACCGCGCAGCCACCCACGCCTTATCCGAACACGCCCCGCACACGCTCGACGCGGACGCCGCCCCGGCACTGCTGGCGGCCTTGCGTCGCGCCGAACACCACGGCTGGCAGGTCGATCGCCTCGTCGCCACCGTCGCCAGATCCGCGGACCTCTCGGAAGCCGACGATCCCGCAGCGCTGCTGCACTGGCACATCCACCAGCACATCGACGGCCGCACCCCACCCGCCCGAGCCGCCGACCCCACCACCGAGCAGATGCACCGCTGGCGCGCACTCGCCGCGCGTGAAGTCCCGAACGAACCTGTCGCCGACGCGGCATGGAACCTGGTGTGGCGGCACGCGGCCGCCGCAGCCGCCGAGGGCCTCAACGCCGACGCCGCGATCACCTTCGCAGCCCAGGCACTGGCCACACGCCCGGTCACCGACCCGATGGAAGCGCACCGTTACGTCGCTCAATGCGTTGTCGATCTGGCGCAGCGCCAGCGCCTCGACGGCCACGGCCAGCAGCCAGTCCTCCCGTGGATGCGCGACCCCGCCGCCACCGTGCACGCCGTCGACCCCGAGCGCGCCGCCGAGCTCCACGACATCGCCGAGCTAGCCCGCACCCGCCTGACGCAGCTTCGCGACCAGGTCACCACCGAGCCGCCCCACTGGACCGCGGGGCTTGGTCCCCGCCCGGCCAACCCCGAAACGGCCCAGCAGTGGGACCAACGCGTGGTGCTCGCTGCGGCCTACCGCGAGACCTACCGCGTGACCAGCAACGATCCCCAAACTCCGCTGGGAGTGGATCCTGGTGGAAACAGCGCCCGCGCCACGGCATGGCGCGCCATCACCGAACAATGGAGGCCACCAGTGGATCCCGACAGCACCGCAGCGAGCGTCGAAGCCGAGATCGAGGAGTTACGCGACCGCGTCGACGAACGCCGCGCAGTCGACTCCTCGCAGGACACCGACGAACGCTTCCAGGATCGCGTCGACGAGAAGTACGGCGGTGACGACGAGTCCTTCTCGCACCGGACTACGTTCGGCACCGGCTACTGACGCGGGTCCCTGTTTTCCGCGATAGCACTCAGAATACTGAGGTAATTGCGCAATCGACGGGGGACTCGTTCGAATACCCGATCCTGCCAATTGGGTACCCCAGCGGGCAGCTGCGCTCCGGGTGGACGTGGCTGCCGGCCACCGGTACGCCAGATCTCGCCCATCGCGAGTTCGGCTTCGGGTTCAGATCGGTCATCTCGGCTTCAGTTGATCAACGCGCTGCCGGTTGACGCCGAATCCGGACTGCATGGAGGCCCGCTTGCGGAGATCGCTGCGGTAACCCTGTCCTGGTCGAGCGGTCTTCGCGGCACGGACGACCGCCGCGTCGTAGAGGTTCTGGCCGCCTCGTCCTGGCTGCCTGGCCACGGGGTGGACGCCCCAGGCGCGCAGGGTCCGACCGGCGCTGTCGTGATCCTTCAGGCCCAGGTGCGCGGCTACCTGGGTACTGGTCCACAGTTCAGCGGCCACGTGCCCTTCTCCTTGTGTGCGGATGATGGGGCCGTGCAGGCCCCGATTTTTCCCGAATTTGAGGCCGCGTCTGCGCGGATCCGGTGTGTGCGGGTGGCCGCTCGGAGCTACCGGTCCACGCGATCGACTGGTACTTCGATTCGAGCGTCGTGCTTGTCGGTGGCCCACCGGT
Source organism: Saccharopolyspora soli (assembly GCF_022678645.1). Taxonomy (GTDB): domain Bacteria; phylum Actinomycetota; class Actinomycetes; order Mycobacteriales; family Pseudonocardiaceae; genus Saccharopolyspora; species Saccharopolyspora soli. Next base: position 37,484 of record NZ_JALBWV010000061.1, read on the forward strand.
CGGCGTCGAGGAGCCACCAGCGGTCCACGGTCAGGATGTAGAAGCGGCGCGGGCCGTCGTCTCGGAACTCGTCTTGTGGAAGTCGCCACCGCAGGCGTTCCTCGGGGTCGGGGAAGTTCAACTCGTAGTAGCGGTCGTAGAAGAAGGCCAGCTCGCCGGCAGGGACTTCACGGGCGACGCCGGTCAGTTGGGCGCCGTCGAGCGGAATGCCTGATGGTGCGTGTGATCCGCTCAGGCCGGTCAGGAACATCGACGCTGAGACTCGTGGCTGTTCGGTGAGGTTGACCGAGTGACGCGCGTGGCGGTTGGAGTACCAGAGCAGGCGTAGCGGCCCGGGGAGCGCGACGTAGTTGACCGTGGATGCCCATGGACCGCCTGATCCTTGGGTTGCGAGGGTGAGGAAGTGGGCGTTGTCCACGAGGTGTCGGCTTCGCTTGACCAGTGTCGCGGTCTGCGTCTCGCTGTCGGCAGTTGGCGCTGAGGGAGCCGCGGATACGGGCAGTGGTAACGGGATCGGCGGGTCGCTGCGGATTTGGGAGTCGAGGATGTCCCACCAGTCGTCCTGGCCGGTGCGCCGCGCCTCCCAGTCAGGGTTGCTGGAGCGCGCGTGGATCTCGCTGCGGTAGCGGCCCCATGCGGCTTCGTCGGCGAAGCTCACGTGGTGTTCGAGGCAGTGCACGTCCTCGCCGATGGTCACGGTCCACCACTTGGTGTCCACAACCATGTCCAACTCGTCGTAGAACCAGAGCTGGCGGTCGGCGATCCAGCGCCAGAACGCGTCGAGATCGGCACGGGCTTTCGCGGTCGGTCGGAATCGGTATACCAGGTGGATCATGCTGATGTCCGTTTCGTTCTCGGGAATTCGGGTAGGAAGCTGAGCCAGTCGTCGCTCATCGCAGCCCGGTAATCGGTGAAGCGGTGGAGGATTTCCTGGGCGAAACGGTGGTTATGGGCGAGCGCAAGGTGTTCGTCGATGTCGTCGTGCGCGGGGACGACGACCGCGGCGAGCGGGTCGAGGCGTGCGCCGCGGCGCACCTTCGCCTCCAGGGAGGAGACGGAGAGGTGTACTCGGCGAAGTCCTTCGTTGGCGGCGTAGTCGACCAACGCGTGGAAGTTCATGACGAAGTACGGGGATCCGGTGCGCGGCGCGGTGTCGTCCGCTCCGAAGTATCGCGCGTACAAGGTGGCCGCGTGCCGGTAGCAGATGGTGGCAAAGGCCAGTTGGCCGTGCCGCAGGCACAGCACGGCCTTCGCGTCGTCGAGGAGTCCGGTGTCGCGTTGTGCGGCGAAGACCCGCCGCATCCACGCCGTGCCGTTGCTGTTGCTGTTGCCGTGCTTGCGGCGGGTGGCTGCGATCAGCGGTGCTACCGCGTCGGTGACGGCCGGGGTGAGGTCGGTCCATTCGAGGGTGTGACCAGCCCTGGCGAAGTCTCGTAGTTCTGCGCGCCGTCGTTGCTGGTTGTGCCTGCGGGCCTGGCGGAAGAGAGCGTTCGCGCCGTCGGGTGGGACGTGCACGGTGGTGTCCGCGGAGTGCAGCAGCATCCGCGCCGCCGGGTGCGCCGTGGCCAACTCTTTCGCCGCCGTGACCGGCAGGTAGGGCATGATCACACCGCCGCGGCCTTCTGCGGTCGCGACGTCCAGGGCGGTGGTCAGCAGGTGCGCCAGCGTGTTCGCTCGATGTCCGTTCCTGGCCGCGAGTAGTCCGTTACAGGTGGAACGGCGGGTGCCGAGCCAGGTGAACGGGTGCTGCTTCCAGTGACCGGGGATGTCCGGGAAGAAGTCGGGAAGCGAGAACAGCGCGTCGTCGTGTTCGCCTTCCCAGAACGGGAGCGCGCCGATCAGGGTTGTGCCGTCGTGGGTGAGCACTGCTCGGTGGGGACGGTCGGTGGCGTGATCCAGGTGCCGCAGCCAGGCGTGCCTGCAGAACAGGTCACCAGAACGATTCAGGCGGTCCCAGTCGGTCTCCGGGACGTCGGCGGTGGCATCGACGACTCGGGTGGCTGTCTGCGTCGACGTCATTGACGTTTCCTTCGAAGATCTCCGCGTAACGTCGGCGGGTGGTGGTGCGGTTTCCGGGATCGTGTGGTGGCGTGCGAGAACAGCGTCATGGTGATGCGAACACCGCCTCACCGAGCCAAGATTTGATGGCCACACCGTGACCGCCGAGGACCGCGACGTCCTCGTGCCCGTCTGGGCGGGAGCCGCCAGTGGTGAGGTGTGGCGGCTCCCGCCCAGTTTCTGTGCACAAGCGCCTGTTCAATTTCTCGGGAGCCGACGAGAAAGAGCAGGCGTTGTGCCTCCCTTTACACGACGTATTCGCGCAGCGCGGTGAGAGTGGCTGCGGCCACGTCTTCGATGAGGGGCTTGTGCAGCACGGTGATGTCGGCGTACCAGTCCATGACGCAGTCGCCGGTTTCAGGGACGGGCAGCACGTGCAGCGTCGCCCGGTACGACTGGAAGGGCAGCGGTCGCCGTCGAGCATGTCGTGGGTGTAGGACTGTTCGGTGCCGTCGACCACGACGTGATGCTCGCCCACCATAGAGCTGTTGAGGAGTCGCGCGGTGCGCACCGCACCGACCTCGGTGGGCTGGGCGCCGCCGGTGGCGCGCTCGACCAGGCCGCGGTGCCACGCGGAATGCTCGTTGCAGTCCCGCAGTCCCCGCCACATCTGGTCGGCCGAGACCTCGAACGCGCTCGCATACAACGTCACTGGTCAGCGCACCTCTCGTTCGACTATCCCGGTCAGGCGACCGCGATCCGTCGCGGTGGCTTCGTCTCGACCGCGTCGCGGTCGGCGGTGGCGGTGGTCTCGCGTGCCGGGCGGTGCACCGGACGCGGGCCTAGAACGGTCTTCGCCCATTCCGCGACCAACGACGGCAACTGCACACCACCGTCACCGGGCACCAGGAACTTTTCCCGCAGCAGTTCCCTGCGCTCGTTCACGGGCAGGGCGTCTACCATCTGATCGCCGCGGTGTGCCAGCTCAATGAGCAGCGCGGTCGCGTCGGCCGACAGGTGCTGAGCCGAGGCGTTCAGCGCCGCGGACAGCGATGCTTCGGGATCGTCATCGGCCGCCAGGTCCAGCGCCTGCAACCGGGTAGGGCCCTCCATCACGGCGATGAGCTCGCCGAGGCCGTACCCGTGCGCGTGGACGAGTTCGGCCGCTGCGTGGATCGCCAGCGGCAGGCAGTCGAGTAGCTCGGCCAGCCGCGTCAGCCGCGGGCTCTGCTCCGCGTCGTCTTCGCCGATCAGCCCGGCGAGCATGTCGGCCGCCGAGCTGATCGGAAGTCGCGCCAGCTGAAGGTGCCGTGCGGAGCTGCGGATGCTCAGCCCGCTCAGCCGTCGCCGACTGGTGATCAGCACCGCGCAGTGGTGGCCGCCGGGCAGCAGCGGCCGGACCTGCTTGGTGCTGTCCGCGTCGTCGAGCACCAGCAGGACCTTCTTGTCGGCCAGCAGCGTTTTCAGCAGTGCTTCGCGCGCGTCTTGGGAGTTCGGGAGGTCGGTGACGCCGAGTCCGCTGATCAGGTCGGCGAGGACATCGTGGGCCGTGGCGGGAGCACGGCCGGGGGTGTGGCCGTGCAACCGCGAGTAGAGGACGCCGTCGGGAAACGACGGGGTGGCGTCGTGCGCCCAGGTCACCGCCAGCCCCGTTTTGCCGATGCCGGCTGGTCCGGTGAGCACACGGATCGGCGTGCGGTGATGCGGTGCGAGCTCGGAGTGCAGCGCGCCGAGTTCATGGCGCCGGCCATAGATCAGGGGCGGAGCTGAGGGCAGTTGCGCGGTGTGGCGCAGGTGAGCACTCAGTTCTGTTCGAGCACGGCGGGCCTGGTTGATCAGGTTGTTCTCGGCTCCGAGAACGGAATCCAGAGCAGCCACGGTATTGGGGTGGGGAACGGTGCCGTGTTCGATCTTGCTGATCCAGAATTTGGTGACGTTGACGGCGTCCGCCAGTTCGGGCTGCGTCATCTTCCGCCGCAGCCGGAGAAGACGAACCGTGTTGCCGAAGTCGGGATTTCGCATGGTGGTTCCACTCATGGCGTGATGCCGTCGGGGGCGTAGCGCTGCAGGTTGAGCGCCGCCCATGGTCCGAATATCCCGCTGGGGTCGGTGCGTGCGATGACCTCGTCGCGCTGGTCGGCGAACTCGCCGAAATGGTGGCGTTCGTCGGCACCATCCAGCGGTGTGGTGCCGACCGGGTACAGCTCACCACCGAGGTGTCGTGCGCGCTCGTAGTGGAATCGATTGCGGTCCAGCTCCCCTCGGCACCACACGTTCCACTGGCTCGGGTGGACGTGCTGGGCGCCGTGCAGCACGTCCACCAGGTACACGAGACCGGAGGAGTCCGCCGGGGGCAGTCGCAGGGACGTGCGCCGGTCGAACGCCGCTGCGACGTGGGGCACGAGCATTCCCATCGAGTTCGCCGGTGGATCAGCAAGAATCGTGTCCACGAACTCGTCGACCCCTGCGCCGAGGACCATGGACGTCCTCGACGTCGGGACCCACCCGCGGTGCAGTTCACCGGCAGCGTCGTCGAGTTCGGACACGGTGTGGCGATAGGTGCGGCCATGCGGGCTGGTGGAGAGGGGCACCGGTGCCAGATCCCGCATCACCCACCCCGTGGCCGGGGGCTTGCGGTGGTAGTAGCCGGTGGCGATCAGGTGGTATTCGCCGAGGCGTTGCCAGCGCGCGTGCAAGTCCACGACGTGCTCACGCAGCGACAGAGTGCGCATGTCTTCCAGCAGTTCGGCCATGTCGGCATAGGTTCGACGCCAGGTGCGTGCCATCGGTGGTACCGGGCACAGGGCGAGATGGGCGCGGGTGATGATGCCGACCGCGCCGTGTCCGCCCAACGCGACGCGGAACACGTCCGGGTTCGATTGGCGGCTGCACCACACCCGTTCGCCCTGTCCGGTCACGAGTTCCAGGCCGAGGCAGCGATCCGCGATCGAACCTTCGCGGACCACAGTGGACCAGCCCCCGGCGCTCAGGACGTCTCCAATGGACTGTCTGGTGTCGAGGCTGGGACCGGAGGTCAGGCGCTGACCGGTCGACCATGCCGCGTCAACCACCTCGCGGATCGTGGCTCCGGCCTCGGCGTCGATCACGCCCGTGTCGACGTTGACGATCCGGTTCAGGGCGCACATGTCGATCGCGATGCCGGGGGTGAGCTGCTGGCCGCCCATTTGGCGCAGCGGCCCCCGGGCGCGCGCTGGCAGGCCCAGACCGTGGCAGGCGCGAATCACCTCGACCACATCGTCGGTGCTGGTCGGCCGTACCACCTTCCGCGGTGAACAACGGATCATTCGACCGAGGTCGGTGGCATCGTCATCGGGAGCGAGCATCCGGTAGACGCCCGGCTGATCAAGCGGGCTTGTACTGGCCACGGAGTTGACGTCAGGATGTGGCTGAATAGTCGACCTGGTCATGTGCTCCCCTCTTCGCTCGTCGCCGCCGATTCCTGTGTGCTGTGCGGTCGTTCGTGTGGTTCCGAAGCGGCAAGTCCCTGTCAGCTCACCATGTGGGAGCGTCTCGGGGGGATACGGAGCGGATCCGGGAATCGCTCGGATGGCCTACGTAAATTTCTGATCAGTACCCTTCTCCGTAGACGCTCCGTAGTCACCTGGAGGGCATCGATGGAGTGCGGAGACGATGACGCGACACCTTGAACGTGATGTCAGTCACGTTCAAGGTTGTGTGGTGGGCCTCTCCCGGCGATACGCTCTGGCAACCAGACTTCGGGGACGTGGTGTTTGTGATAACAGGCAAGCTGCCCGCCGTAAGCGGCAAACCGTTCATTGGACGGGACAAGCTGCTTGACCAGGGCAAGACGATCCTGCGTGGACAGTGCCGGCACCTCAACCTGTCCGGCGGGGGAGGGTCAGGTAAGACACGAGTTGCCGCTCAGCTGGCCTGGGAACTCAGTCACGAACTTCTCCGGGATGCGGCGGGCCGGGAGTTGAAGGAGCCGCTGTTCACGCTTGTCCGGTGGGTCGCCCTCAACAACCACAAACGGACTGAGGACGCAGGAGCGAATCTGCGCTTGGTGAAGGAGGAAGTGGGAAAGGCACTGGGCCTTCGGGACAACGACCACCTGGACATGCTGGATGTGGTGGTGGAGGAGATCCGGGACGGTCGCGTCCTGCTGGTGCTGGACAACTGCGAACACTTGCTTGACGCGGCGGCCACCGTCACCGTCGAACTGCTTAACCGCTGTCCCAATCTGAAGATCGTGTGGACCAGCCAGCATTCGCTCGGGCTGGACGGTGAGCAGCAGTTGCCCGTGCCGCCGCTACAGATGCCACCGCCGGGCGACCCGGGTGCGGTGCCGCACGATGCGTTGGAGTTGCTTGTTCTTCGGGCGAAAGAGGTTCGCCCGGATTTCGAGGTCACCGACGACAATCGCGATGATCTCGACGTGATCACGCGCCTGGTCAATGCCCTGCCGTTGGGGCTCGGCCTGGCCGGCAGGCAACTGCGGTCTAGGACGCCACGCGACCTGCGCCGCCGCCTCGAACGACATGGGGTCTTGGGCCTGCGTGGTGGCGACCGGTACACATCACGACCGCAGCACCAGGGAATAGACGACACGCTGGACTGGAGTTGGCAACTGCTGCCGAAGAAAGAGCAGATCACCTGGGCGCGTTGCTCGGTGTTCGTTGGGGATTTCAGCCCCGAAGCCGCCGCAGCCGTCGTGGCCGACGACGATGACGAAACCACACCAGGGACTATCACCCCAGACGACGTGGAGCAGCTGCTCGACACGTTGGTGGAGAAAAGCATTCTCGACCTGGTCCCCACCGACGAGTGCAGTCGCTACCGGATGCTGACCACGGTGCATGAAAAAGGCGACGAAGAACTTGCCAAACTCGGTGAGCAGAAAGCCGTTCGCCTCTGCGCCCTGCGTTACTACGTCAAGAAGGCAGAGAAGGCCAGCGCGGAGTGGTACTCCGACGAAGAGATCTACTGGCTTCTCTTCTGGCAAGCCGAACAGGTCAATGTCGAGGCGGCGCTGCACACCGCCGAGCAGTATGACCCCGCCCTCGGGCTGAGGCTGATAGTCGACCTGGTTCGTGGCCGCGGCGGGATGTTCTATGGCCGCCTGGAAGCCTACGCGCGGTGGGTCGAACGCTTGGTGGCCAAGTTGCCGGACCGAGAAACCACGGCGGATCTCGTGGCAGACGGACTGTCCACCGCTGGGTGGCTGCGGTGTCTCATCGGAGACACCGACGGCGCCCGACGCGCGCTCGACGACGCCACCCATTACGAAGCGCTCTGGGGTAAACCTCTGCCAACAGTGATGAACCTTCGCAGCACCTACACATGGTGGGGCCGCGGGAGAAGTTCCGAAGCTCTTCCGCTGATGCAAGAAGCAGTCGACGCCTTCGCCGCCCAGGGGCTCCGCGGCGATAGCCACCTGCTCCTGCTCCAGATGACCCTCTGCGCCGCGTTCCAGGGGCCCACAGAGCAAGCGGATGCCCTAGTCACCATGTTGGTCAGCAATGCCGAGAACTCCGGCGCGACATGGACGATCTCCTGGGCACAGTACGCACGCGTCGTCTACCTGGTGCGGAGAGCATTGGAAGCAGCCGATCACGTAGCCGCGCGTGACGGCCTACGGGAAGCGAAAGATCTCGTCGACTCCGTATCGAAACTGTGGGATGACATCGGCGACCGTTGGTCACCGGCCTGGGCTCGTGCAGCCTTGGCCTGGGTGCTGGCCTTGCAGCAGGAGTACCGACAGGCCGCCCTGATGCTCGGCGCCGCCCGCCACTACCAGGACCGCGAGAACGAAGACCTCGAACGCCTGCCCGGACTCCGGGACTTCAACAACCGCGCCGCCCAGCTCTGCCGAGAGCACCTGGGCGAGGAGGGATTCGAGGCCGCCGTCGCGGAAGGGCGGGAACGTGACCACATCGCGCTGACCATGGAGTTGGCCGTCGACAGCGCGACGCACGGTCAATCCTCGTTGACTCCGATGGAACAACGAGTGTACGACCTGCTCCCCGCATCCTACGCAGAAATAGCGGAATATTTTACCATCTCGCCCAAGACCGCCATAACCCACGTGAACAACATTCGGAAGAAACTGGGCGGATTCTCAAGCAAGGAAAAACTTGAGGAGTGGAAGCACCGAGCTCAACGCCAAAATGTGATCTCCATCACTACGTAGGAGGTATGGAGACACGAGATCCGTACCCCCTACGCGAATTATCCGGGGTGGTCAGCTCTGTCCCAGCGCACCATCATGCGCCACAGTGGAGCTGTGTCGGCGGCCCGTACCGCCCGGCCTCAACGCGAAGGGGGACGTAGTGGGCGAGTTCGCCTGTACCACCCGGGTGTTTCACCAGGGTGCAGCAGATGTTGTGCGGCGAGCTGCTGGCCGGATGCGCTCGGGGTTAGCGAAGAGTGAACGGCGAGCGCCCACGGTCGGCCAAGGCGTCTGCAGCGCTGGAACGCGACATTCGACAGCCTGGATCCAAGCAGCGAGGCGCCTGGTTTAACTCGTGGCCCAGGGCAACGAGCGGCAGTCACCACCGCCAGCAGGTTGCTGAATGCCCCAGAAACCAGCGCACTGAACAGCGCCCTGGTTGCGGTAAACACGCCAGAATCTTCGTTTCTGGACATACAACATGTCCGCGAACAAAGTCCGACGGCGGCAATGAAGCCTCGGTGATGGAGATGAAGCATTCGGACACCTCCGATCACGCTCGATGAGTATGGCGATCAACTCCGGCTCCATCACGAAAGTTGCCGAACAACCCGGGGTGGCCCCGGAAGGAGAAGGAATACGGAATGACGATAGTGGGCTTCCGTCACATCGGACTCTACGTGGACGACGTCGACCGGTCGGTCGCGTTCTACAGCTCCGTGTTGGGTTTACAGGAGTGGCCGACAGACTCTCCCGGGCCGAAAGCCGACCTGCGCTACGACATGATGCTTGCGCAGCTCGGCGGCGGGAAGTTGCTCGCGCATCCGGATAAGAAGGGATGCATCAGTCTCAGCCCCGCTACCACGGGACCGTTTGACCCTGACAAGCCTGGCCTTGACCACCTGAGTGTCACAAGCGACGACCTCGATGACCACGAACGCAGTTTGACTGCGCAAGGGGTCAAGCACGGTAGTCCAACGTTCATGGCCAATGCAGAGATGACCGTCATGTCGATCCGAGACCCGTCCCGGATCCAACTCGAATCCACCCTCGCACCGAACGCTCCGGACGTCGTCCATCACATCCGCCTCACATGCGACTCCGTGGACGACTCCACGGAATTCTACCGGCACCTCGGCTTTGACGTGTTCATGTCCGGGCCCGATCCGCGCCTATTGGGTGGCGTGATCCTCGCCCATCAGAAGGCCGGATTGATTCTGGGCCTGCGTCCCGCGCTCGCGGCCGCCCCGTTCGTTCCCGGCAGAATCGGTCTGGGCCGTCTGATCGTCGACGTGCCCGCAGATGAGATCGACGCACTGGCTGCTGACCTCGATACCTCTCCCACCATCATCGAGACCGCAGGAGTATCCGTGGCAAGAACAACGGATCCGACCGGAATCCCGATCGACTGCGTCGCAGAACTGCGACAACAGTAGCCAGCGAACAGAAAGCCGACCTGGGCGATGGTCCCGCGATGCGCGGGACCATCGCCCAGGCGACACGGTGCTGATCGCCGACGAGGCCGCCTGACTAGAGCCCCGACGCGCAGGGCTACCGGTCGGACAGGACCGCAGTAACTGCGCGTGCTGACGATCATCGACGCCGCGCCTCCCCTCGTCCATGAGACACTCCCTGTTACCGATCAGATCGAGTCACACATCCCGTACCAACACGATTTAGGCTGATAAAGGCGCGTTGACGAGCAATCAAAGCATGGCCAAAAACCAGTTACACAATGCCATTGCACACACTGCGTCACGAGATAGATCACCAGGATGCCGCTACCTGGCCTTTAGAGTCCCCTGTAGATTACTCACGGTATGATCTTGATTGACTCGACGTGAGGAGAAGAGAGTGCCGGTAACTGGGCACAGTGAAAAGACCAACACCATCCTAGAGGCCATCCGGTGGCGTGCACGCCACCGCGTGAACGCCGAACTCATGGATCAACGTCGTTCATTGTCGCCAGGTTGGCAATCTGACTGCGCGGCGGCGGGCTTACTGGGCTTAACGATTCCGGAGGAGTACGGAGGCCACGGTCTCACGTGGACTGAACTGGTCGACGTCATGCACCAGTTAGGCGCCACCAACTGCAACGACTACGTCGGACTCATGGTAGTCAACACCCTGGGCCCGCCGCCCATCATTCATTTCGCCCGCGAAACACTGAAAAAAGAGATCCTGCCCCAGTTAGCATCCGGCCAGGCACTGAGCACGAGCGCGATCTCCGAACCCGACATGGGATCGTACCTCGCCGGTATCAAGACAACCGCACGACGACTCCCCGACGGGAGCTACCTCCTCAACGGCGAAAAAAAGTGGATCTCCCTGGGAGGTGACGCGCGATACGTCAACGTCATCGCCCAATTACTCGATGAGCACAACAACCGATTAGGGATCACCGGGTTCCTGATCGACACCGCACAGAAGCCCGGGTTCATCGTCGGCCCCGAAGAGCGAACACTGGGGCTGCGCGCGGTACCACAAAACACCCTCACATTCGAGAACCTGCACATCCCCCCTGAATACCTCCTCGGCGGCGAGGGCGAAGGTCTGCGCGCGGCGAAAAACGCGTTCCAAACCGGTCGGCTTTTGCTGGCCGCCGGAATCTCCGGCGCCGCGAAACGCGCGCTGCGGATAGCCCAGACCTTCGCGCAAGACCGGGTCGTCGCGACTGGGCTCCTTGCCGAAAACGGGCAAATCCAGAACATGGCAGCAGACGCGATCGCCGCGATCCAGGCGGTCGACATGCTCGTCGCCCATACCGCCCACCGCCTCGACCATGGCCAGAACTTCGATCACCTGCTTTTTATCGCCAAGGCGATCGGGTGCGAAGAGATGTGGCGCGTGATCGACGACTGTGTCCAGATCCTCGGTGCGCGTGGTTTTCTCGACACCAACGTTGTGGGCCAAATGTTCCGCGACTACCGGCTGTTTCGGATTTTCGAGGGCTCAACACACACCGTGTGGGGATATCAGGGGGCGATGCTGCGCAAACGCCCCGAGGAGTTCCTGGCGCTGGTCGCCGAGTTCGACACCTCCCCGGAGGTGCACGAGCTCATCTCGGAATCCGCCGAGTTCACCCGAACCGACACGCCCGGTGGACCGTCGCGGCACCGACACACCAACGGCGTCGGCCAGCTCGCGGGGTGGAGCGTCCTCGCCGCGATCACCAGCGACGCCGCGCGGCGCGGTGACGCGCACGCCTACACCGCCGCCTGGTGCGAACGCCAACTCCGTACCTGCCTGCAACGCGCTCGCGACGCACTGACCGTCGAACTCCCCACCGTGGCGGAAATCAGCGCCACGATCCACAAGTTCGACGACCAGATCGGCGACCTCACCCAGCAGCACCCAGGCGAGCGCCACCAGATGGACACCCTGCTGCTGCGACACTGACCACACATCGCAGTCCCGCGAACAAGACTGATCGACCTGTGGGTGGAGGATCTGCCGGAGATGCGCCGCGGTGGCGGGCACGGTCTCACCTACACCTCCACGAAGGCGTTCAACTGGTGCTCGCGGCGCCGCTCACCCGGAATCACGCGGCGAATTGCGACCCGAACCCCACCGCAGCCAGCGGTTCGTGGGCGGCCAGCCAGGCTCGCCTCCACCAGGGCCTTCACCTGCTCATCGACTGGTGCCGAGTTGATCGGTCCGCCTCGCCGTGGCCCTTTGCTGTGCATGTCGCTACGATCAGCCGGGATTTGATCAACAGTGAGCGCTGGTAGTCCGAGACGGTGCAGGTCCCCACTCGAAGGAACCCCTGCCCGTCTCCGACCACCCACCCGTACCGAGGACTCTGATGTCTAAATTTCCTCACCCGACGCCGCTTCCAGGCGTGTGTTGGGTCGAGTCGGAGGTAACACGTGCTCGCCGCAACCCCGTCCGAGCAGACATGCGCCCATTACGGAGATGAGAGGCCCAGCACGATGATTTTTGACGCCGCCCCGCTCAGGATCGACGCCGACCTGGCGATGGTCCACAAGCTAGCGCCGCAACGCGAAGAGGCCCTGGCGCACTACAAACTCGGGAGTCGGGACTCCAGGCTCGACGACTTTGCCCGGAAAGCTGCTATGGCGTTGGGCTACCCCAACGCCGCAGTCAACATCATCGGCCGCACACAACGCATCTGCGGCGTCTACCTCGAATCCGGCGGGGAGTTCCCGTTCGAAGAGGTGGACGACCTCGTGACCGGTTTTTGCCCGCATGTCCTCGGCCGCGTCGCCCAGGCGCTCCCGCTTGAGCATGTGGACGACGATCCACGGTTCCACACCAACGACATCGTGACAATGCTCGGAACCGAATCCTACGTGGGAGCTAAGCTCAAAGACCGCCACGGCGTGCTCCTCGGCACGGTCTGCGTCCTAGACAAAAAACGCCACACGCTGACAAAAAACCACGTGGAAACGATCAAGTCGGTCGCGGACGAGGTGAGCAAGGACATCACCGATCCACGTTGGAATGACCCCCGGTGATCCCACGGACGACACGCATGCGCACGGTGTCCGTCGCCCTGCATAGGGAACGGCGGACACTGCCGTGTTTCTCCCGCGTTCGAACCGGGGTCCAGACCGCTCCCGGCCAGCTCCAGCCCCTTGTACGATCCGGAAGAAGTCTGGCGACCTGCGGCAAGGGATTCTCACGATGAACACTCCGTACAGTCCCCACCCGCTCGGCGGCCCCGCGACACCTGTGACCCCTGAACTCGGCGACCTCCGCGCTGACAGCGTGGAGCAGATTTTGTTGTGGCTAAAGGACATCAGCGAGGTAGTGACTCAACTGCACTCGATCGCCAAGAGTCAACCCGTCGCCCAGGACGTGACCCGCGGGCTGTACGCCCTGCGCGCCGTCCTCGCCACCGCCGTGGACACGCTGGACCGCGAGAGCACCCGCCAACTTTCCGCGCAGGTCGAGGCCGACGTCGAGCGGCTGGCCGATCTGCTGGACCAGTACCAGTTCTCGTGCCAGACCGGGGGCACTGTGCACATCGTCGACCCCTGGCCTGCAACCACCCGCGAGCGGACCCTCTGCAACGGGCCCGTCGGCGAAGTCCACGACCACCGTCCGGACGGACCGCTGTGCGTGACGTGCGCGACGTCGTTCATCTGCAATGTCTTCCCCACACAACAGGCTCAGGCATAATTACCGTCGACACGCGCCTTACAAGGGTTTCCCGCCCGGCCTGGCGCGTGAGGCGTTACGGCCTGTCCGTACCGTTGTGGCGTTTCAAGACCGGCGATGCGACAGTCGACGGTCGTCACGATGACAGCGCGACAGTTGGACTGAGGGTTGGGGCGACACGACCGGCATTTCCGGCGGCTCGGTTGACACGCTGGCGGGCGTCGTTCGTGGTCGTGGGGCGAGAGGCTCGTTTTCCGCCTTCCGCCGCAATCCTCCGCAGCTCGTTCCAGGTGGCGAAGTGGTGGACGGGCTGGGCGTGCTCAGGGGGTTCGACGTCGGCTAGGCGTCGGGCGAGCTAGCGCTCGAAAAGCATGAGCAGCCTGTCCATGCGGGGCAGAACACCGTGGTGCATCAGCAGCTCACGAACGGATGAGGCAGTGCGGAACCGGCAACGACTCGGAAACTCCACACTCAGCACTCAGCTATTGTTAGCGGCTCCTGCGGGAAACGGCTTGCCAACAGCAAGGAAAGTGAGGTTGAGGTCGCTGTCGACGCCGGACGAACAGGCACTCGCTGCAAGCAGGGCCCAGTTTAAGGACCTGCTCGACAAGCTGCTCGCCGCATACGGACGGGACGTGGCAGAGCGGGGCCGGAAGGACGCGTTTTACACGTTTTTGATGCACTTCCGGGACCAGTGGGCGTGGATGGATGTGCCCGCGGTGCTTGTGACCGCGGTCGACCGGCTGGACCGCCGCACCGTCGAGGCCCCGCCAGCCCAAAAGGACCTGCTCGACAAGCTGCTCGCCGCATACGGACGGGACGTGGCAGAGCGGGGCCGGAAGGACGCGTTTTACAC
>NZ_JALBWV010000062.1 GCF_022678645.1 Saccharopolyspora soli
TTCGTGTTGTTTTCGCTTTTTTTTTCTCTCTCCCCCGCGGGCCCCCCCTCCCCCCCCCCCCCCCCCCCCCCCCCCCCCCCCCCCCCCCACCGCGGTGACCGAATGGAACGACATCGTTGGAAGAATTGCCCTTCTGCGACCTGCATGCGACCACGCGCGCTTCTCGTCGATGGCGCAGCCGCGAAGATCAGCGTGCCTGAACTGGCTTTTGGCAAAGTCAACACCGGACGTGCCGCGCTGTCCAAGACATGTGTAGCATCACATCGATAGATAGGGGCTATTGGTTGGTGGGCTCGTGGAACGGCGTCAGCTGGAGTACTTCGTCGCGATCGTCGACCACGGGGGCTACAACAAGGCGGCGCAGGAATTGAACGTCGCCCAGCCGTCGATGTCCCGCGCCATCAGCAATCTGGAGCGCGAGCTCGGGGTCGCGCTGTTCCACCGCGTCGGACGCAACGTCACGCTCAGCAGCGCTGGTGCGCTGCTGGTGGAGGAAGCGAGGTTGGTGCTGCGCGGTTTCGGGGCGATGCAGGCGACCGCGCGATCGATAGCAAACGGCGCGACGGGTCAGGTCGACGTGGCCGTGACCTCGTCGTCCGCACTGGAACCCGTCACCAGCGTCGTGGCGACGCTGCGTGATCAGTATCCCGGAATCGTGGTGTCCACCACGCCAGCGGTGTCCGCCGCCGAGGTGGTGGCGATGGTCCGCAGTGGCGTCTGCGAAGTCGGTATCTGCGGGCACAACACGAATCCCGCGGGGAAGGGCATCGTGGCGCACCACCTCCGGGACGAAGAAATCCTGTTGGTGCTGCCGCCAGGCGAGCCGCTTCCCGCGGATCCGCGGGTCACCCATGATGCGCTGCGGGGCCGAGCATTCGTGGTGAGCAAACCGTCGACCGCCGTGCGGGCGCTGTTCGACCGGCTCGCCGCGACGGTCGGCGGGATGACGATCGCGGCCGAGGTCGGTGACCGCAGCGCGATACTCCCCTTGGTGCTGCGCGGTGTCGGAGCGGCGCTGATGCCGGACAGCTGGACCGACCTGGCACGTCGCTCGGGTGCCGATCTTCGCCTGCTGTCCCCGCCGGAATTGGTCCCGCAGTGGTTGGTCCACCGTGACGGGCCGACCACTCCGGCGGGCCGGGTCTTCATCGATCGGACCCTCGCCGACCACGAATGACCGATTGTTGTCCATGAGGGACAGCGGTGGTCGCCGGGGCTGTGGCGACCAGGAAGGGCCGCCCAGAAGATGACCCTTCCCCTGGGGGACAGTCAGGAAGAGTGCTTCACCTGCTCAGACGGGCCCGTGGGACTCCTGGAAGACCTGCCGGGCGATCTGGTAGCTGTCGAAGGCACGGGCGGCGCCCGCGTATGCCTCGATGTGGATGAACGCCTCGACGATCTCTTCCGGGGTGACTCCGTTGTTGAGCGCGATGCGGAGTTGCCCGCGCAGTGGTTCGAGCGTGCCGAGGGTGGCGGCGATCGTCACGGAGATTAGGGCGCGGGTACGCGTGTCTAAGACGTCGGTACGTGGCCAGGCGTCACCGAAGGTGTGCAGCGTGGCAAGGCGTTTGAAGTCCGCGCCGTTGGCGGGCTCACCCGGAGAGGGTTCCAGGATCTGTTCGAGGCTCGTGCCGAGCAGCCGTGCGGCGGTGTCGAGTGCGGCCGCGTAGCCCGATTCGTTGTTTTCGTTGTCATTCATGGGGTTCTCTAGTCGCTTGTCGTCTCGGTGTTGGCCGCAGGAGCTTGTTGCTGGGGGCGGACGTCGAGAGTGCCGTACTGCCCGCCGCGCACCAGCGCGGGATCGAACAGGTCCGCGAGGAAGGCGATGTCGTCCGCGCTGAGCGGAACGGCCGTGGCGGCGGCGTTCTGGCGTGCGTACGTCGCCCGCTTCGTGCCGGGGATGGGGGCGATGTCGTAGGGCTGGGCGAGCAGCCAGGCCAGGGCGATCTGCCCCGGAGTGTGGCCCCGCTCGTCGGCGAACGCCTTCAGCCGCTCGACGAGGCGGAGGTTCGCCGCGAAGTTCTCTGCCTGGAACTTGGGCAGCGTGGAGCGGAAGTCGTCGCTGGAGAACGAGGTGCCACCGGTGAAGCGACCGGCGAGCGCCGCTCGTCCCAAGGGGCTGTACGGGACGAAGGTTATGCCCAACTCGCGGCAGGTGGGCAGCACCTCCGGCTCCACCTCGCGGGCCCACAGCGAGTACTCGCTCTGCAAGGCCGAGATCGGCGCCACTGCGGCGGCCCGGTGAAGCAGGTCCGGGCCGACCGCGCTGAGCCCGATCGCGCCCACCTTGCCCGCGGTCACCAGGTCGGCCATCGCGCCGACGGTGTCCTCGATCGGCACGGTGGGGTCGAGGCGATGGGCGTAGTAGAGGTCGATGTGGTCGACGCCGAGGCGTCGCAGGCTGCCGTTGCAGGCTTCGGCTACGTACTCGGGGCGTCCGTCGACGACCACGCCGCCCTCCGGGGCGAGCCGCGTGCCGAACTTGGTGGCCAGGACCACCTGGTCGCGCACGTCGCGCACGGCGCGGCCTAGCAGTTCCTCGTTGTGCCCGAAGCTGTTCTGCGGCTGGCCGATAGCCGCGCCAGCCGCACCGTAGATGTCGGAGGTGTCGAAGAAGTCGATACCAGCGTCGATGGCGGCGTGGATCGTGGCGATGGACTCCGCCTCGTCGGCGTCGCCGTAGAACTGGGACATCCCCATGCAGCCCAGGCCGATCGGCCGGATGGAGATGTCGGTGCGTCCGAGGGTGATGCGGGCTTCCCGCATGGTGGTGCTCCTCTGGGGCTCAAGCGGAGATGGTCTTGTCCGGGACGCCGTCCAATACGTGTCCGGTGGACCGTTACAACGGTAGAGGTCCGCCGGACACTTATCAAGTGTCCGGCGGACCGTTAACCTGGAGCCGCTCACCGGCACGAGGAGGTTCGATGGACGACGTGGAGACGCCGACGTTCCAACGGGCCAGACGGCCCGAACAGCGAGAACTGCGCCGACAGGAGATCTTGGACGCCGCCGAGGCGCTGCTGGCCGAGATGTCGGCTGAGGAGATCAGTCTCCGTGAACTCGCGCGCCGACTGGATGTGTCCAAAACCCACGTGGTGCGCTACTTCGAAAGCCGTGAAGGAGTCTTCCTGGAGCTCCTCAACCGGATGCTGCTGTCCTGGCTCGAAGCCCTGCCAACCGAGTGGCCAACACCGCCCTGCGATCCCGACCAGGTCATGCGGGCATGGGCCGACTCCCTCGCCGCCCGGCCGGTCCTGTGCCAGCTGTGGAGTCTGCTGCCAAGCGTCCTGGAACGGAACGTCTCCGCAGACACCGTGCGCGCCTACAAACTCACCGACCTGGAACGCCGCACCACACTGGCGAATCTGATAATCGACCGGGTACCGGCCCTCGGCGCGGACGACGCGCTCACGCTGACGCGTTACGCCGTCGTGGCGCTGGTGGGGCTGTGGCCGTTCTGCAATCCGACCCCGACCGTCGTGGAGGCCACGGCCGACCCCAGGCTCGCGGCCTCCAGGGTGGATTTCGCCGCCATGTACGGCGAAATCCTCCAGACCGCGCTCGCGGGCCTACTCGCCCGCGCATAGCCGCGCCATCGCCTGCCGAGGCATACATCGTTGGCGGAACTGATCTCTCGCTGGGAGGCACGGCCGGTTCACCGTCGACAATGGACAGAGCTCCGTCGTGGCTCTGGCACCGGCGCGGTTCAGCTGGGCTGATCTTCGGGTTCTCCTCGCGGGGTTGCGGCGACACCTACCGAGTTGGTCTCTGGTGTCTTTCGCTTGCGTTGCTCGGCTTCCAGGCGCTCTGCTTCCGCACCGCCGATCGCTTCGCCTCGGGCGACAAGCCCGGCAACGTCCGAGAGCGGGATCTGCTTGAGGATCAGGGCGAGGACGAAGGCGATGCCGATGAACGGCAGGAGGTACCAGAAGACCGGCGCGAGGGCGTCGGCGTAGGCCGCGACCACGCCGTCGCGGAGTGGTTCGGGAAGTTGGTCCAGCGTCTTGGGATCGAGTGTCGCGGTGGCGGTCGAGGCGTCCGACGTCGAGGCACCAGCGTTGGTGAAGACGCCGGTGAGGTTCTCGGTGAGGCGGGTGGTGAAGATCGTGCCGAACACCGCCGTGCCGAGCGCGGCGCCGACCTCGCGGAAGTAGTTGTTGGTGCTCGTCGCGGTGCCGATCATGGCGGCGGGGACCGCGTTCTGCACGACCAGCACGACCACCTGCATGATGAGCCCGAGCCCGGCACCGAAGACGAAGAGGTAGACGCAGATCAGCCAGATCGGGGTGTCGGCGGCGAGCGTCGTCATCAAGACCATCGCGACGGCGGTGATGATCGTGCCGAGGATCGGGAAGATCCGGTACCGGCCGGTTTTGGTGATCGCGGTGCCCGAGGCGATCGACGTGCCTATCAGGCCCACCATCATCGGCAGGAGCAGCAGTCCGGAGACGGCGGCCGAAGTCCCCGACGACATCTGGAGGAACGTCGGCACGAACCCGATGGCGGCGAACATGCCGAGGCCCAGCGCGAGGCCGATCGCGGTGGCGTTCACGAAGATCGGGTTGCGGAACAGGCTCAGCGGGATGACCGGGTCTGCGGCGCGAGCCTCGGTGACGACGAATGCGACTGTCGCCGCGAGCAGGCCGAGGCCCCAGGACCACGTTTCGAGCGCGCCCCAGCCGTGCGCCTCGTCGCCGCCGAAATCGGTGAAGAAGATCAGGCACGTCGTGGCGATCGATAGGAACACGACGCCGAGGACGTCGATCGGCTGGGTCGCCTTCTTGTTCGGCAGGGTCAGCGCCACGAGCGCGATGATGAATGCGGCGACGCCGACTGGGATGTTGATGTAGAACGCCCACTGCCAGGTGAGGTGGTCGACGAAGAATCCGCCGAGCAGCGGACCGCCGACGGCCGACAGGCCGAAGATACCGCCGAGCGGGCCGAGGTACTTGCCGCGTTCCTTCGCTGGGACGATGTCGGCGATGATCGCCTGCGAGAGGATCATGAGCCCGCCGCCGCCGAGGCCCTGCATGGCCCGGAACACCACGAACACCCAGAAGTCGGTGGCGAACGCGCAGCCCACCGAGGCGAGTGTGAACAGCGTGATCGCGACGAGGAACAGCCGACGGCGGCCGAGGACGTCGCCGAACTTGCCGTAGATCGGCATGACGATCGTGGTCGCCAGGAGGTAGGCGGTCGTGATCCACACCTGGTGCTCGACGCCGCCGAGGTCGCCGACGATCGTCGGCATGGCGGTCGCGACGATCGTCTGATCGAGGCTGGACAGCAGCATGCCCGCGATGAGCGCGCTGAAGATGATCCAGATCCGCCGCTGCGTCAGCAGCAGCGGGGTGGGAGAGGTGGACGTCATGATTTCCGTTCGAGGTCGGGATTCGGCGCGAGGATTTCGCGGGCGGCGGCGAGCCGACGGGCGAGTACCTCCGCGAAGGTGTCGGTGTTCGTCAGGGTGAGGAATTCCCGCGCGGCCGCCCCGGTCAGCGCGCGGATGAGCTGCACAGCGGCGGCGGCGCGGAGATCGCCGGAGGCGAGGCCCTCGCGGTGCTCGACTAGTTCCACGTCGGATTGCTCGTCGCGCTGGAACTTCTCGATGATCCGGGTGAACAGCCGCGGCTCGCGTTCGAACGCGGTGAGGACTTCTCGGATGCTCTCGGCGGTGATGTCCGAGCGGTCCCAGCGCTGCACTGCCAGCTCGGCGAGGTCGTCGAGCAGGGTGGGGGAGAGCCCGGTGCTCGCGGGATCACCGCCCGCCAGGAACCGGGTCTTGAGCGTGTCGTCATCCTCTCGTGCGGGAATTCCCAGGACGGCGTCGTCCTTCGAAGCGAAGTAGTTGAAGAAGGTGCGGCGGGAGATGCCGACCTGTTCGCAGACCTCCTCGACGGTGAACCCGGACAGGCCGCGTTCCGCGGTCAGCCTGCGGGCGATCGAGGTCACCTGCGCAGCGGTCGCCGCCATACGTCGACTGCGGATGCTTGTTGCACGATTCATGTCAAAGTGCATTATTGCACCCTCGCTTGAAGAGTGCACCGAACCTGACCGCTCCGGCTCAACGCCCTCCCGGATGGTTGAGACCAGCTCCGCCGGTCGGTGAGGAGCGGTTGGAACGAACGAAGGGCGAGCTCAAGGCGCTGCTGGACCGGGCCGGACAGCGTTGCGACGGCGGCAATGTGCTCAGGCGTTGGGTGGGCGCTCGTCGACCGGCGCATTTCGGCCGCCAGTGCGGAGCGACGCAAATCACAATCATTGACCGAACTGTGATGACTGCCACTCGGAAAAGGTGACCCGGCCGCTTTTGTCGGCATTTGGACCCATTTCCGGGCAGTTGGTCCACGACATCCCGGGACTTTGTGCCCTACGGTGATAATTCAACCCGGAAAAAAATCAGTCGAGCGACCCGAGATTTCCGAATACCGGCAGGCCGATGTGGGAATGCCTTGCTCGTCCAACTGCGTTGGGCAAAGTGCGAGCTCCAATTTCCCCGCTGTCGTGGACGTTCAGAGCTCACATCGATAATTATCTCCACTCGGAGGACGGGGGACGCTGAAATGCGTATGAGTGCACGAGCAATGGTCGCAGGAGTCCTGGCCGCGTCGGTTGCGCTGGGGATCGGAGGAGTCGCGTCGACCGCCACGGCGGCCCCGGTGGGAGCGCCGACGGTACTGCTGGCGGACAACCACGGCAGCCACTCCCACGGACACAACCACGATGGCAAGACCGATAGCAGCGACAGTTCTGGCGGCCACAGCGGGGTGGATGGATAACTCGGCGCGACAGCGGACCTCCAACTACTCGGGACGCGGTTCACGCGAGTAGTCGGTCCGCGTTGGTTTCGTTTTCGCGCATCCCCACATCGAAGACGATGTGGGGATGTCTATTGGGCGGGTGACTGCTGCCGCATCGCGGTCCTACATGATTCCGGCCAAGGTGACGCCACCGTCGATGACCAGCGCCGAACCGGTGATCCAGCCCGATTCCTCGGACAGCAGGAAGGTCACGGCGCGGGCGATGTCCTCCGGTTCGCCCAGCCGCCCCAGGGGATACGATGCGGCGAGTTCGACCGCGAGCTGCGCGGTTTGCTGGATCAGCGCAGCCTTGCTCATTCCAGGGTCCGGGCGATGACGGGGTCCTGGTGTTCCGGGTCGTCGACCCGGCCCGCAACGATCTCGCCCCGCCCCGGCGCACCGAGATCGGCCGCGGCCTTCGCCAGCACTTCCGGGTCCCTCGCGGTGATGCGGACCTGCGCGCCGGGTTCGACGAGTGATCGGGCCACGGCGAATCCGATGCCCCGGCTGCCGCCTGTCTTGGGCGGCAGAGCTTTTTTCCAGCATGGCAGTCACCTTCGGTGATCCCTCGGTATGGGAATTGGTGACCTGACACCAACAAGTTTTCGGCGCCCGGCTATCGACCTCCTATCGTCGTGCTTCCTTGTTCTCATTCACGGGTTTGCGGCGTCTCCGCCGAGTTTTGGGGTGAAGGTTCCGCATCGACCGAATGGTCCGGCTCCGGAACTTCCGCGCCGCCCAACGGCAAAGTCGAGCGCGGTGGCCAGATCGCGGCTGAGAGTTCCGCTACACACTCGCCTGGATCAGCGAGCAACATCGAACAGATTGTTAAGCTGTCCCGCATGCGAGTCATGTTGTCCACCACGTCGCAGCATGGTCGCCTGGTGGCCCGTGGGTTGCGGGACCGAGGAAGCGAGATCCCCGCTCTGATGCCGGTCTTGGCCCGGGTGGACCCGCGATTCAGTTCGACGTCGACCGCAGTCGTGTGAATTTCGTGCCTTTCGTGCCGCTTTCAGCAGGAGTGCGTCGATGCGGGCCTGGCACGCAGTGGCTCGGGCGCCGCTTTCGCCGTGGTAGCCGGAGGAATCCCGCTCGCCGACCGCACTTGAGGTGGTTGCGTGGAGGTGTCGGATGAGGGCAGGCGAGGAGGCTGCCGGGCCGGAGTTCGTCGGCCGGGTACTGCACGAGAGCGAACGCGCGCGGATCACTCGGCTTTTCCTCGCCGGGCGCACTGTTGTCCGAAAGGAGTTGCGGGGACCGGACGCGCCGCAGCGGCGGCGGCATGAGCTGGCGATGCTGGAGCGGTTGCGCGGTGTTCCGGGCACCGCGCAACTGGTGGAGGCGCCGCAATATGCGGAGTCGATCGTGGTGGCGGACGTGGGCGGTACGACGCTGGCGGAGCTGGCGAAGCCGCTGTCGCCTGATGCCCTGATCGAGCTCGGGTTGGAGTTGGCCCAAGCGGTGGCGGAGATGCACCACCGGGGGGTCATGCACCGGAACATCACTCCGGGGAACATCATGCTCTCCCGCGACGGCGGACCATGCTTGATCAACTTCACGCTGGCCTCGTCGTTCGCCGAGATCCGTCCGGAATTCACCCATCACAGCAAGATCGTGGGGACGTTGGCGTACCTGGCGCCGGAGCAGACCGGGCGCATCGCCCGTGTCGTGGACCAGCGCGCGGACCTGTACGCGTTGGGCGCGACCCTGTACGAGCTGGCGACCGGCGCCCCGCCGTTCGGCTCCGGCGACCCGTTGCGCCTCACTCGTGATCACTTGACGCGGGTACCGGTGCCGCCAGCCGAGGTGACCCCGGCCGTCCCGGCGCCGCTGTCCGAAATCATCATGCATCTGCTGGAGAAGGAGCCGGACAACCGGTACCAGACCGCCAAGGGCGTGGTCCACGACCTGCGGCAGTTGCGGGACACCCGGACAGATCCGGAAGCGGGTCCGGTTCGCGTCGGTGAGCATGACGTTCCGCTGCGGCTGCTGCCGCCGTCGCGGCTGGTGGGACGCGATGCCGAGGTGGGGGAGCTGCGGGCGGCGTTCGAGGACGCGCTGGCGGGCCGACGCCGTGGGGTGCTGATCGGCGGCGCGCCGGGAGTGGGCAAGACGGCGTTGGTCGATGAGCTGCGGCCGGTGGTCACCGGCAGCGACGGCTGGTTCGTGGCGGGCAAGTTCGACCCGCACCAGCGGGATCTGGCGTTCGACGGTCTCTACCAGGCGATGCGCGCGTTGGGTCGGCTGTTGTTGGCCGAGCCGGAGGACGAGCTGGCCGTGGTCCGCGAGCGGATCCTGGGGGCGCTCGGCTCGAACGCGGGTCTGGCGACCGCGGTGGTGCCGGAGTTCGCCGCGCTGCTGGCGGTGCCGCCCGATCCAGGGGATGCGCTGACCGCCCAGGCGCGGGTGCAGCGCAGCGGTTTGGAGATCCTGCGGGCGGTCGCGTCGCGGAAGCGGCCGGTGGTGTTGTTCGTCGACGACCTGCAGTGGGCGGGGCGCACCCCACTCGGCGCGGTGGACCTCCTGCTGGGCGACGAGCCGGTCGAGGGTCTGTTGCTGGTCGGTGCGTACCGCGCAGGCGAGGTGGATGCGGGCCATCCGCTGGCCGAGCCGCTGTCCCGATGGCGCGAGCAGGGCCTGGTGCGGCACGTCTGGCTGGACAACTTGCCCGAGCCGGGCCTGGCAGCCGTGGTTGAGGAAATGCTGCACGTGGACCGGGCCGTGGCAGCAGGCTTGGTCGAGGTGATCAATCAGCACACGCTCGGGAATCCGTACGAGACGGTGGAGCTTCTCAACGCGCTGCGCCGGGACGGCCTGCTCAGCGTGACAACCGCCGGATGGAGTTGGGACCCGGCGGCCGTGCGCGCGCACCTGGGGGGGTCTGAGATCGCGGCGCTGCTGGCGGCGCGTGTCGAGGCCATGCCCGCGCCTTCTCGGCAGCTGCTGGAGGCGATGGCATGTCTGGGCGGTCGGGCCGAGCTGAGCGTGCTGCAAACCGCGACCGGTGAGTCGGCGGGCGAAGTGGAACAACGGCTGGCGCCCGTTGTCGATGAGGGCGTCCTGGTGGTGGAGCCCTGGGCGTATCAGGCGGTGCGGTTCCGCCACGACCGCATCCGCGAGGTGATCCTGCGCGGGCTGGATCCGCAGCGGCGAGGTGCGCTGCAGTTGGCCATGGCACGGCGATTGGCGTCCGTACCGGAACTGTTCGCGGTGGCAGCCGAGCAGTACCTGCCGGTAGCCAGCGCGGTCGACGATGCCGCGGAGCGGCGCGTGGTGGTGGCGTTGCTGCGGCGCGCTGCAGATCAGGCCAGCTTGACCGGTGAGCACGTGCTGGTGGACGCGCTGCTGGCCGCCGCGCTGCGGCTGATCGACCCGAGCGACACCGACACGCTGATCCAGGTGCACGCCGATCGCCACACCGCGCTCTACAGCCTGGGGCGTCTGGAAGAGGCGGACGAGGAGTACCGCGTGATCGCCCGGCTGTGCACCAGCGCCGCGCAGCGGGTCGACGCGACCTGCGTGCAGGTGCGCAGCCTGACCCACCGGAACCGGAGCGCCGAGGCGATCGAGCTGGGCCTGGAGTCGTTGCGGGAGTGCGGCATCACCGTCCCGGCAGCGGACCGGCTTCCCGCCGAGCTCGACCGGCAGTTCGACCATCTGCACCGGTGGCTGGACCACACCGACGCCGCGGACGACCTGGCCCGACCAGACCTCACCGATCCCACGCTGCTCGCCACGAGCCGCCTGATCAACGTGGTGCTGTCGGCGGCCTACTTCGTCGCCGACTCCGCGATGGTCGGCTGGCTGAGCCTGGAAGCGATACAGATCTGGCTTGAGCACGGCCCGAGCCCGACCCTGGTCGGCCCGGTCAGCCACATCGGTCTGGCCAGCGTGGCGCTGCGCGACGACTACCTCGCCGGGTACCGGGCGATGCGGCGGGTCCTGCCACTGGGCGAAGCCCGCGGCTGGGAGCCCGAAATCTCGCACGCGCGCTTCGTCTTCGCCCTCGGCGCCTGGGCCTCCGCACCGCTCGAAGACGCCATCCAGGCATTTCGCCGAGCTCGCCGGGGGCTGATCGCAGGCGCCGACCCGGCCAACGCCAGCTACACCTACATCACCTCCATGCCGTTGCTGGTGGACTGCGCACCGTCGCTGGAGAGCTTGCTCGCCGAGGTCGAGGCGGGACTGGCCTTCGCGCGGCACATCGGCAACGAGCAGACCGTCCAGCGGCTCGACGGCTACCGATGGCTGGCGCATGCGCTCCGCGGTGACACCCCGGCCGGGGCGGGGGATGTGTTCCCCTTCGACCGATACGCCGACAATCCGGCGGCGCGTCTCTACGCGCACATCTCCTGGGCGATCGCCGCGGTCGTCTTCGACGACCCGGTCTCCCTGGCACGGCACAGTTCGGCGGCGATGCCGCTGCTGCCGACTGCTGTTGGCCTCTACTCCACTGCGGTGGCCCGCTTGCTGCGCGGCCTGGCCGTGGCTGGACAGGCCCGCACTGCGGTCGGCGACGAACGCGCTGCTGCGTTGTCCGAACTGGACGAATTGATACGGTGGCTGGCCGCCCGCGCCGCGGAGGCCCCCGACAACTTCCTGTACCTGCTGCGGTTGCTGGAGGCCGAACGAGCCTGGGCGGTCGGCAAGTTCCGCGCCGCGGTGGTCGCCTTCGACGCCGCCCGCCGTGCCGCGGCTGCCTGCCAGCGACCCTGGCACCGCGCCGTGATCGCGGAACGCGCAGCCCGCTTCTACCTTGCCCACGGCGTCGAACACGCCGGTCACCACCTGCTCGCCCAAGCCCGTGCGGAGTACGCCGCATGGGGTGCGACCGCGAAGGTCGACCAGCTGGATTGGGCGCACCCGACGCTGCGACCAGAGGCCGTTGCGGCAGCCGGACCCGGCGGCGACCAACCAGCTGATCAACGCGACGCAGTCACGACGGGCACGCTCGACCTGCTCGGCATCCTGTCCGCGTCGCAGGCGCTGAGTTCCGAGACCAGCGTCGAACGTCTGCAAGCGCGCCTCGTGGAAGTGCTCAGCGCGATCGCTGGTGCCACTGGCGTGCAGCTGCTGCTGTGGAGCAGCGACCAGCACGGCTGGCTGCTGCCCGGATCCGCCGACAGCGGCAACGCGCAGATCGCGGGTCCCGGCCACGAACACGCCGTCCCGATATCGGTGCTGCGGTACGTGCAGCGGACGGGTGGACCGCTGGTCGTGGACGACGCCACCCGCGATGACCGCTTCGCCCGCGACCCGTACTTCGCGGACCTCGACTGCTGCTCGCTGCTGGCCCTGTCCATCCTCGGCCGCGGCAGCCCGCGCGCGGTGCTGCTGTTGGAGAACCGTCTCATCCGCGGCGCGTTCAGCTCCGAGCGGCTCGACGCCGTCAAGCTCATCGCAGGCCAACTCGCCGTCTCCCTCGACAACGCCCAGCTGTACGACGAGCTCACCGCGTCGCGCGCGCGGATCGTCGCCGCCGCCGACCAGACGCGCCGACGCATCGAGCGGGATCTGCACGACGGCGCCCAGCAGCGGCTGATCTCCCTCGCGATGCAGGCGCGCGCGATGCAGGCAACGTTGCCGCCCGAGGCGCGCGAGCTGACCGAGGGCCTGGCCAGCCTGGCGGCCGAGGCGACCAAGGCACAGGGTGAGCTGCGCGAGCTCGCGCGCGGGATCCACCCAGCGGTCCTCGCCGAAAGTGGCCTCCGCCCGGCCATCAAGGCGCTGGCCCGCCGCTGCAGCGTCCCGGTGCAACTGGCCGCGCTGACCGACCAGCGCCTGCCCGAGCAGATCGAGATCGCCGCCTACTACCTGGTGGCCGAGGCGCTGGCCAACGCGGTCAAACACGCCCACGCCTCGACCATCACCATCGCCAGCGAAGTCGCCGACGACGTCCTGCGGGTCTGCGTGCGCGACGACGGCCGTGGCGGTGCTGACCCCGGTGGATCCGGCCTGGTCGGCCTCAAGGACCGGGTCGAGGCGCTCGGCGGCTGGTTTTCCGTGCGGAGCGCCCCCGGCGCGGGTACCGCGCTGCGAGCCGAGTTCCCCTTGAACCGCGTGAATCCCGGTTGACCGAAGCGACGTCGTGGCCCGGATCGCCGCAGGTGCCCGAGCACGCCGTTCACATCGACTCACGAGGGTTGGCCGAGGCCGCCACGCGCCTCGCGGACCAGTCCCTCGATCGTCACGGCGGACAGCGCCAGTTTGCCCAGGAACCCGATGGCCGGGCTCATCTCGATCAGATCGATGAGGTCATCCTCGGCCTGCGCGGAGATCAGGATCAGATGGCCCGGATCGAGGCACGGGTCGTTGGCCAGGCGCCGCACCAGCTCGAATCCGCTGTCCCCGCCCAGGTCCACATCGACGAGCGTGACGTCGGGAC
This sequence comes from Saccharopolyspora soli, assembly GCF_022678645.1. GTDB lineage: Bacteria > Actinomycetota > Actinomycetes > Mycobacteriales > Pseudonocardiaceae > Saccharopolyspora > Saccharopolyspora soli. The sequence continues at coordinate 13,186 of NZ_JALBWV010000062.1, forward strand.
GCAGCTCGGCAGCGCATCGGAGCGCTTCGGTGCCCGTCGAGGCGACGCCGACGACCCGAAGACCCTCTCGTTCCAGCACGACGCGCGCGATCCGGAGGAAGTCCAAGCTGTCGTCGACGATCAAACACCGCAGGGCCACGAGGACACACTAGGAGCGGCGACGGCGGCCTGACATTGCGGCTAGCCGCAATTTTCGGCGTGACGCCGTGTCAGCGCGCCCCTACCCGTTGCGCGTGCCGGGCGTTCGCGTGGCCGTTTCAGCAGCCAGCTCGCGCCTAGGTCCGCGCGGCGCTGCTCCGAGAGCACGGCAGACCTCGCGCGCCCCGGTATGGGCGCGGCGGACGCGGCGGCAGATAATCATGTGCGTGGCTGAGAACCGTGGTCGAGTAATCCTGGCCGACGACGACGTGCTGCTGCGCGAGGGTCTGGCCAGTCTGCTGGCCAGTTCCGGCTTCGACGTCGTCGGGCGTGCCGGGACCCCCACCGAACTGCTGGCGCAGGTCCAACAGCACCGACCCGACGCCGTGATCGTCGACATCCGGATGCCGCCCACGCACACCACCGAAGGGCTGGACGCGGCTTGGTCGATCCGCCAGGAACTGCCTGAGACCGCGATCCTGGTGCTGTCCGCGCACGTCGAGGTCGAGCAGGCCACCAAGTTGCTCAGGAGCGGGCAGCGCACTGGCTACCTGCTCAAAGAGCGCATCAGCAACGTCGACGACTTCCTGTCCACCCTGGACCGGATCGTCGAGGGGGCTTCCGTCGTCGATCCCGAACTCGTGCAGGAACTGCTCGCCGTACGCCGGGTCGAGGATCCGCTGGAGATCCTCTCGCCACGGGAGCGCGAGGTGCTCGCGCTGATGGCCGAGGGCCATTCCAATTCGGGCATCGCCCAACGGTTGTGGGTGACCGGCGGGACGGTCGAGAAGCACGTCCGCAGCATCTTCACGAAGCTGTGCATCCCGGAGACCGGCGAGACGAACCGCCGCGTACTGGCCGTGCTCGCCTTCCTCGACAACCGCTGACCGCAGTCGACGCGGATGATGCCGCACTGCTGGCTCGTTTCGTTAAGTCGGCCCGCACTTTTCGACATTCGGCGGGAACTGCTAGCGGAGTAGCGGTCCGATTCGGTTGGCCTGCTCCGGCTTACCAGCGTTCTGGTCAGCCGGTATTCGACGCTTCCGGTTGACCGGTACCCGGAATTGCCGCTCGCAGGAACGACTTGCCGCGCTGCGACGAGCAGGCTTGAGCGCAGCTGCCCGGCCGATCATGCCAGGCCGACCACATCACTCAGGGACCTGGGGGACACCCGCGCGCCCGTTCGGGGGGCGGGCGCGCGGGCCAACTACGAAGACACCGACTCGGAGGGAATCGGATCATGGGCGACAGCGAACGAGTAGCGATCGTGACCGGCGGATCGCGGCGCATCGGTAGGAAGACCGCACTGCGCCTGGTGCACAAGGGCTACGCGGTAGTCGTGAACTGCGCCGTCGACAAGGTCGAGGTGGACGCCGCCGTGGCGGCGTTGCGGCAGGCCGGTGGCCAGGCCATCGGCCTGCAGGCCGACGTGGCTGATGAGACGGCGGTGACGGGCCTGTTCGACCAAGCCGAGGCGGAGTTCGGCGGTGTGGACGTGGTCGTGCACGCCGCTGGCATCCTGCCGGAGGGCCCCTCAGCGGACCTGGATGTCGCAGATCTGGATCTGGCGGTGCTGGATCGATTGACGCACACCAACCTGCGCGACACGTCCGTAGTCGACCGGCAGGCCGAACGGCGGCTGCGGCCGGGCGGGGCAATCATCAACGTCTCCAGTTCGATCACGCGGTCCGCCCACACCAGCCGCAGCGCCCACACCGCCACGAAGGGCGGAGTCGTGGCCAACACCCTGATCCTCGCCCGCGAGCTGAGGGGCAGCGACATCACGGTGGTCCTCGCCCGCGAGCTGAGGGGTGGCGACACGACCGTGCACGCGGTCCCGACCGGACCGACGGCGACCACCGTGCTCCTCGACCGCAAGACCGAGGTGGCCAACGTGATCGCGGAGTCACCGCTGGAGCGGCTGGATCAGCCAGCCGACATCGCGGAGATCGTGTCCTTCCTCGCCGGACCCGACCGCTGGACCAACTTCCAGGCGGCCGACACCAACGGCGGCAACAGCTAACCCGAGGGGAGTACGACCATGCCCAAGACGATTCTGATCAGCGGCGCCTCCAGCGGATTCGGCGCGCTCACCGCCCGTGCGCTCGCCGACGCGGGGCACACGGTGTACGCCGGTATGCGCGACATCGACCGGCGCAACGCGACGCAGGCCGAAAAGGCGCAGCGCTACGCCAAGGACAATCAGGTCGAGCTGCGGCCGGTGGAGCTCGACGTGACTTCTGAGTCCTCAGTGGACGATACATTGTGGACTGTACTCAGTGAGCAGAACAGGCTCGACGTCTTGGTGCACAACGCCGAGCACGTGGTGACTGGACCGGCGGAGGCGTTCACGCCGGAGCAGCTCGCCGCGCTGTACGACACCAGCGTGCTCGGCGCCCAGCGGATCAACCGCGCCGCGCTTCCGCACATGCGACACGTCGGCGACGGGCTCCTGGTGTGGATCGGTGGGTTGAGCACGTGCGGTGGGGCCCCGCCGTACCTGGCGCCGTTCTCCGCGACGAAGGCCGCGCTGGCCGCGCTGGCCGCGAGCTACGCGCCGGAACTGGCCAGGTGGGGGATCGAAACCACGATCGTCGTGCCCGGCTCGCTGCCCCACGACACGAGCCACTACGCGCACGTCGTCAGTCCGGACGACGACTCAGTCGTGGCCGACTACGAGGAACATCACGCGGGTCTGCAGGCGGCGCTCGGCTGGGGGCTGACCAAGATCGAACCGCCCGACGCCGACGTGGCCGAGGCCATCGCCACGGTGGTCGACACGCCCAAGGGCGAGCGGCCGTTGCGGGTTCACGTCGACTCGGCCGACGACAGGGTCACGGTCGCCGATGCCGTCGCCGACCGCATACGTGCCAAGTTGCTCGTCCGCACCGGCCGGGACGACCTCGTGCACCCCCGCCAACCGACGCCGCGCATTGGACATACATAAGTCGGGGATCCCGCAGTCGAGAAAGCCTCTGAGGTTCCGCTACCCCGCCGCCACGCAAACCAACCCGCGCACTCGCTATGGGCCAGAAGGCCGTTGGACTCTTTCAGAGTGCGACGTCGGGGTCGATGCTGCATGCATCGCCATGCAAGCCGGTCAGCATTCGTGCTGCTTGCGGACAAGCGATCGAGGGTGTGATCGAAGTGCCCAAGTACCTGGTGCGGGCAACCTATACCGCCGAGGGCGTCAGGGGGTTGCGCGGGGAAGGCGGCACGGCCCGTGTCACTGCCGTGCGGAACGTGGTCAACAAGCTCGGCGGCGAGGTGGAAGCGTTCTACTTCGCTTTCGGCGAGTACGACGCCTACGTCGTGGTCGATCTGCCGGACAACGCCTCGGCGGCGTCGCTCGGACTAGCAGTCAGCGGTTCCGGTGCCGCTCGCACCGGGACCGTTGTCCTGCTGACCCCCGCCGAGGTTGATGAAGCCGTGTCGAAGGAGTTCGATTACCGGCCGCCGGGCCAATGACGCCGACGAGCAACGTCACCGGGACTCCGTGCTCACGAGGCGGAGCTGGTCACCGGGTGCTCGCCTCGACCAGGTCCAAGGCCAGCTCGCAGAACATCGAGTCGGCTCAGGAGAACCACGGGCGCGAATAGCGTTGCGGGTCGTCCTCGTGGAAGTTCTCGTGCATGGCCGATGTTCCGGCGTCGGTCGCCAGCATGCGGCGCAGCACGGTTTTCTCGTGCTCCACGTCCTCGCTGGTCAGCCCGTCCAGGCCAGGGCGATCGGCCAGATGTGCCCAATCGCGGTGTGCGGGCTGCCCACTCCGAGGCAGCGGTTCCCGAGAAGTAGTACGGGTTGGACGGGCTCAGCACGAACCGCCGCGTGGCCTGGTACACCGGGTCGGCCGCGAACGCCGGGTCGTGCAGCGGAAGTGACAGCAGGCTCGGGGTGTTGGCGTCGTCCATCAACAACTGGCGGCCCAGCCCGTCGACCTCGTAGGCGAAGATCGCGCCGAACTCCGGGTGCTCGACGACGCCGTGCCGATGCACTCCCGCCTCGATCTGCCGGGCGAGCCGGGCTGCGTCCGCGGCGAGGGCTGAGTCGCAGTAGACCTTCGTCGCGATCTCCGCGATGTGGCCGAGCACGCGGCGCGCGAAGAGGTTGGCCGGAATGTTGTAGCCGTAGGTGCGGGCGTCGCTGGGGTGGAAGCCGCACCACGTCATGCCGGTCCAGGCCACCGGGCTGCCGAGACCGCCACGGGCCAGCGTCTCGGTGTCCTTGGCACCGAGACGTTCGAACCGGTACGGCGAACACCGCTCGTGGTCCTGCTCGCGGACCCACTGGTCGACGACGGTGCGCAGCACCGACCGGGCCCGGCCGTCGAAGATGTCGTCCCGCCCGGTCTCGGCCCACAGCCGGTGCGCCAGCTGCACGGGGTAGGCCAGCGAGTCGACCTCGTACTTGCGTTCCCAAAGCCACGGGTTGTCGTCCAGATCGTCCGGGTCGTAGCAGCGCCCGTTGGGTTCTTCGTTGAACGCGTTGGCGTAGGAGTCCGTCTCGATGCAGCGCAGCTGTCGGCGCACCACTCCCGCGACGAGGTCGGCGATCTCCGGGTGCTCGCCGACGAACCGGAGGTAGGGGGTGAGCTGGGTCGTCGAATCGCGCAACCACATGGCGGGGATGTCGCCGGTGATCACGAAGACCGAGCCGTCGGCATCGCGGTGCATCGCGTCGCGCAACGTGCGGCGCATGGCCGCGGCGAACACAACGGCCGCGCGCGGGTCGCCCGCCACCTCGGCGATCCTGGCGGCGTGCTCGTCGATGGCCTGCTGGAACGTCATGCCGTCACCTCGACCCAGGTGCTGCCGTCCGCAGGTGGCCCGGCCGATTCGGTACACCACAACTGCACCGTCGCTGGCACCGGTTCGATGGTCATGGCACTGGTCCACGAACCGAGCTGGTCGATTCCGAGCGAGAAGACGTGGCTGTCCGAGGCCAGTGCCGGTACGGCCAGCAGGCAGGCCCAGCACCGCCCGCCTGCTCAAGGTAGCTGTCCAGGGCCATCTCCCGAGCCAACGACCTCGGCATCCGCGTCCCCGGTGACGTCTCGATCGTGGCCTGGGAGGACTCGTGGATCAGCGAACTGGTCCGCCCGCGGCTGACCGCCCTCCAGGCGCCCATCGAGGAGAGCGCCCGCACCGCAGTCCGGATGATCGAGCAACTCGTGCGCGGGGAGGCCGTCGCGTCGGTCGTCCTGCCCGGCCGCCGACTGGTGGTCCGCGACTCAACCGGACCGGCCGCCCGATCATCCAACCGCTTTCCCGTCACTAGGACGACTGTGCCCAACCCGCCCCGCTTCGGCGTCAACTACACCCCGTCCGAGGACTGGATGTTCCAGTGGATGAACCTGGACGCCGACGTTGCGCGCGCCGACTTCGAAGCGATCGCCGGTCTTGGCGTCGACCACGTCCGCGTTTTCCCGCTGTGGCCGGTGCTGCAACCCAACCGAACGTTGATCCGCGCGAAGCGCTGAACGTCGAAAACCAGGTCAAACCGATCGGCCAGCGCTTCGCCCGCGTCATCGCGGAGGCCCGTGCCGGTGCGATGTCCCCGCCGCCGCGCCGGACCGCCGTGGTGATCGACGTCGACGAGCACGACGTCCCGCGTTCGCGGGCGTCGCTCGCACCCGGCGGGCGGTGTTCGACGCCTGGCACGCCAACGCCGCTGCGGGCACTCCCGCCGTGCTCGTCACGAGCAGGGCAGCCGCGAGTTCTGGCGCTCTCGCCCTGCGCGGAATCGCCGACGTTCGCAGCAGCTAGGAGATCCGTGGCGGGACCCGCGGGTTTGTCCTGCGGTTCCGCCATTTTCGGAGATAAATGTCTCTTGTGGACCCTACTGGTGTCCTGTCGTCCCGACGGTCTGAAGAGTCCGCGTCGGCCGAGTGGGCGGTCAACCGCGACGATTACGATCAAATTCTGTAATTTAACTCTCCGACCGGCACCGTCGTCGCCAGGCTCGGAGCTACCGGGTCCGGGTGGGCATACGAGGAGGAATGTCAGGTGGTCGATGTGACGCGCACCGAGGTCACGGTGGTGCTACCAGGGGAGGGGGACAGCGTCGCCCTCCCCGGTTTCGGGGCCGTTTTCAAGCTGCTCAGCCAGCACAACGGAGGCGAGGTGGCGATCGTCGAGCATCCGTTCGCGGTCGGCACGATCACCGCGCCGCACCTGCACACCCGCGAAGACGAGCACTCGATCGTGCTTGCGGGCCAGATCGGGTTCCGCTCCGACGACAGCGAGGTCGTCCTCGGTCCCGGTGGCTACATCACCAAACCACGCGGGCAGATGCACGCGATGTGGAACGCTGGCAGCGAACCTGGCCGCATCATCGAGGTCATCACGCCGGGCGGGTTCGAGAACTACTTCCGCGATTTGGGTGAACTGCTCGTCTCGCACGCCAGCGAGCCGGTCGGCCAGGGGGTGCGGACCCTCCACGAGTTGCCCGAGTTCGCCGAACTCGCCGATAAGTACGGCCTGAGCTACGGAACGCCGGACTGGCTGGACGACGTCATGGACAGGTACGGGCTGAAGCCGCCTACGCACTGACACCGAGGGAGCCGGGCGGTCACCGCGTGCGCTTGGCCCCACCGGTGGTGCGTCGCTTGGCGCTCGTCTTCTTCTCGATCGTCGGCCACAGCACGTCGACGACCGCCTCGGGGATCTCCTTCTTGCTCTCGCCGCGGTAGAAGGCGGCGAAGTAGCTGCCGAAGCACATGGTCGCGATGGTGTGCTTGTCGATCTCGTCGTGCACGGCGCCGCGTTCCTGGAGTTGCGACAGGACGTTCTCGACCAGGGTGACGCGTGGTTCGACCGCGTGCTTGCGGAGGATTTCGAGTAGTTCCGGGGTGCGGATCGCCTCGCCCGCGAAGTTGCCCATCAACACCATGGCGTCCGGATTGAAGTACGCGGGATCCAGGCGGCGGACGGCTTCGACGAGCGCTTCCCGCGCCGTCATCCGGCTCAAGTCCAGGGTGTACATGTCGTGCTGCTTGCGGAAGCCGTAGTCCAGCGCGTCTACGACCAGCTCGAACTTGGTGCTCCACCGCCGGTAGAGCGTGGGGCGGCTGACCTTCGCGTCGGCCGCGATGTCGCCGATGGTCATGCGCGAGTAGCCGTCCCGGACCAGGCGGTCCCGAGTGGCCAGGATGATCGCCTCGTCGAGCGCGGCGTCGCGTGGCCTGCCACCGGGACGCGGGCCGGGGTCAGCGTTCGTCGCTTCGCGTGCTCGGACCATGAACCCACCTCGTGTGTCAGTCAGCGCATCATATCCGATTCGTTACAACGAGTGGTCGTTACTTGTTGGAGTATCTCCTAGTTGCGTTACATGCCTTGACTGTAACTGAATGCTGACGTAACGTCGGATCATCTCACGCGCAGTGGCGAATCCACTTGGCACGAAAGGGGAGTCGATGATGGCAACCGCTCAGGAGCTGATCGACCGGAGCATCCCGTTCCTCAACGAGGTGAAGAACCGGACCGCTGGCGGGGAGCTGGAGACCTGGCTGAACGAGAACTACGGACCCGGTAGCGAGCTGTACGACGACCTGGCCCGCATGATCGAGGAAGGAGTCCGCGACGGCTGGGCGGCGAACATCGAGGTGGCGGGGCGCAAGTACCGGCGCAGCCGCATCGCCGAGCCGCGCGAGGTCCTGAACTACTTCAGCATCACGGCCGTCTACATGGACAGCGTCGAGCCGTTTCGCGGGCAGTACCACCAGCACCCGTACGGCGAGCTCAACCTCGTGGTGCCGCTGGACGCCGACGCCAAGCTGATGGGGCCGCGTGGTTGGAGCGGGCCGGGCTGGACGGCGCCGGGGCCGGGCAGCCACCACTACCCGGAGGTCAAGGACGGTGCCCTGATCGCGCTGTTCTACCTGCCCGCGGGGCGGATCTCCTACGACATCAAGCCGCCCACCGACTGACACCCGCCAGGGATGGATGCGTCATGAATCCCGTGACGACGATCGAGGACGCGCTGCTCACGCGGCGCAGTTGCAGGGCGTTCCTTCCGACGCCGGTGCCGCGTGCGGAGGTCGAGCGGCTGCTCGACCTGGCGGCCCGGTCGGCCAGCAACTCCAACTGCCAGCCGTGGCAGGTGCATGTGCTGACCGGCGCCGCGAAGCGGGCTCTCACCGAGGACCTGTTGCGCGCGCACGACCCACGTTCTACGACGCCGACGTGGCGCGGCGGGCGGACCCGGCATGACAGGCGGATGGGGGGACCTGATGAGGAGAGCGGGATGTCCGTCGTTTCCGGGACTGTGACGGCTGAGCACTGGTTCGACTTCATCTGTCCCTTCTGCTACGTCGCCCAGGACCGCAACCAGGTCCTCCGCGAGCACGGAATCCACGTCGTCGAGCACGCGCTGCAGATCCATCCCGAGATCGGACCTGGCGGCACTCAGGTCGGACCGCGCTCGGGCCCGACCTATGAATTCCTCGCTCGCGAGGCCGAAGCCGCTGGCCTCCCGTTGCGGTGGACGGACCGCATCTGCTGTCTTCGGCGATCTTGCGGTCGTCACGGCAATTCCCTTCATTGTCAACGAAATCTCCGTTGGCTTCCGGTGGGCGTGGTGGTACTGCGGTCGTATGGATCGCTTCGCTCGGCCGCGCTGTGAAATCCACCCAGGTCATGCTGAACGGCCGGACACGTGGTGCGGGGTTGCTGAGGAAGGCCCGCCTACTGCCCCGAAAGGTGCGACGAATCGACGCATTTCTTCCGGGGTGGGGGAGCGTCCGGTTGTGATCCGGAATTGGATTGGGGGAGATTCACCAGTCACCGCAATGCAAGCAATGCGGTGCGAGTGCGTTCAGTTCTCGGGCACGCCGTTCCACAGCGGTTCATCAACCGTGACTCCGAAATCCTGGCCCCACCGGTTCCGGCTGCTCACCTCTTGCACGGGGCGCCGGTTCGCTGCCACGCCCCATCGGCCACGGGGGTAACCGAGAGCGAGCATCGCGGTCATGTTCCAGCCCGCTTCGACCGGAACCTCCAGCAGTTCCATAACCTGTTCTGCCTCGTACCGCAGAACCGTGGTGATCACACCGCCGATCCCTTCCGCGCGGGCAGCGAGCAGGGCGCTCCAGATGGCGGGGTAGATGTTCGCGCCGCCGTGGTCATCGATCGCGAACACGAAGAGCAGCAACGGAATGTCGGTGAAGTGTTCGGTGAAGTAGTCCCCGGAGTCCTTGATCTTGCGCATCGTTTCCGCGTGGGCCACGGGGTCGTGCGCTGGCTTGGCGAGCCCGCCCGCCGCGATGTCCGCGTACTCCCGCGCACGGCACAGCCGGTAGACCTCGGCGAGCTGGGCCTTCGTCTTCGGGTCGTCGACGGCCAGGAAGTGCCAGCGCTGGGTGTTGCCACCGTTCGGGGCCCGGATCGCGGCGTCCAGGATGCGGGCCTGCGCTTCAAGCGGGATCGGGTCCTCGTGCATGCGGCGCATCATCCGCGTGGTGTACAGGGCCTCGTGTACATCCATTGTCGATCCTCCTCGGAATCTTCGGCGGAAGACGAAGTGATGACGTGCGGCTCGGTTGCTCGGCCACCGGGGCCCGGCAGCGCTCGTTCGCGATTCCGAGGATGACGCCGATCATGTGCCGCCGCCCGGCCTGAGCCGTCCGGCTGAGCGCTTCCGACGCAGCTGAAATCACTTCTGCTCCCGAAGCGGGCGATCCGGACGGTGTGGTGGTGCGCCGCAGCCTATGCGCATAGTTACGTTACAGTCAATACTTGAAACTTAAGGTCGCGCTGGCTCTGGCGGATCCGGTGGCCGAGAGCTGCCTATTCCGGGCTGTGGCCTCGGTGGAGCGACGGAAGGAGCGCAGCAGCATTCAACCGCTTGGACCGCGGCCGGTCTGGAGGGCTCGCTGGCTTCGCTTGAAAGCGCAGGTCAGCAGGCTTTTCGGAGTCGAAAGTGGATCTTGCGCCTATCGGGAACGGCGTGCCGCGATCTTCTCCTTGACGCGCGCCGCTTCTTTCCGGACTTCGGCCTGGGTGGCGCGTTCCCGCTGAAGCCACTCGGGACTGTCCGCCTTCAAGGCGTTGATCTGCTCAGTGGTGAGGGGGTCGGTGATTCCGCTGCGCGTGAGTCCGCCGATGGAGACGCCCAGCCGCGCCGCGACGACCTGTCGCGGATGGGGGCCGTTGCGGCGCAGTTCCCGCAGCCACTCGGGCGGGTTGGCCTGCAGATCGTTCAACTCGTCGCGCGAGACGACCCCCTCCCGGAACTCCGCGGGGGTGGCTTCGAGGTACACGTTCAGCTTCTTCGCCGCGGTCGCGGGCTTCATCGTCTGCGGGGTCTTGTGCGACGTCATGCCGTGCAGGGTATCGACCGCGCGTGCGCTACCCGCGGTCACGCCCGGTAATCTAGCCGCGTGACCGGTCCGGGCGAGCATCCGTCTTTCACACTCGGGTACGTCCCGGGTGTGACGCCCGGCAAGTGGGTGCGGAAGTGGAACGAGCGGTCGCCCGAGGTTCCGCTGAGCCTCGTCCAGGTGCCCGCCGCCGAGGCCGCCGACATGGTGCGACGCCGTGACGCCGACGCGGTTCTCCTCCGGTTGCCGACAGAGCGGACCGGCCTGCATGCGATCCCGCTGTACACCGAGACGACGGTGGTCGTGGTCCCGAAGGACCATCTGATCACCACGATCGAAGAGGTGTCCGGCGAAGACTTGGCCGACGACGTCGTGCTGCACCCACTCGACGACACCCTCGACTGGGAACAGCCGCCCGGTCGGCCCGCGATCGAGCGCCCGGCCACCACAGCTGCCGCGATCGAATTGGTGGCGGCCGGAGTGGGACTGCTCGTCGTCCCGCAGTCGCTCGCCCGGCTGCACCACCGCCGGGACCTCACCTACCGGCCGGTGACCGACGCCCCGCAGTCGCGCGTCGCGCTTTCGTGGCTGGAGGACGAGACCACCGACTTGATGGAGCAGTTCATCGGGATCGTCCGCGGGCGAACCGTCAACAGCACGCGCGGGCGCCAACCTGCACCGGCGAAGCGCGAGCGTCCCGATGCCGCTGGGAAGAAGGCCGAGGTGCGGAAGTCGACCGGCGGGAACCGGCGTTCCAGCGCCGCCAGAGGCGGTAAACGCGGAAAACCCCGACGCCGCTCCTAGCCGCGTGCCTGGCCTACATCGAGGAGAACCGGACGGACCTCCGTCCGAAAAGCCTCATCGCGGCGATGGGCCGTTGCTACCGTAACCGCATGTTGATCAAGCAATGCCGCGGTCGCGGGTGCGAACCCGATTATGCGCAGGACCACCGGAGGTGAGCGCATGAGCTCGGACGGATGCCCCACCCTCGACAACCTCGACGAGGCGTCCATCGGATTCCTCTTCGACGCGGTAGACCTCGGGATGGAGTACGCGAAGCTGGAGGCGAACGGCTTCGTCCCCCTCGCGACGGTGCTGGGTGAAGACGGTTCGAAGAACATCTGGAAGCTCTTCGAGAACAACCAGAACGACTGGACGGTCGAGGGCGGGGTGGCCCTGGGGCGGCAGAAGCTCCAGGAGGTCGATGACGCCACCCACTGCGTCACGCTGATCTACGACGGCTACTTCACCGGCGACGGCGAACGGACCGAGGCGGTGTTCGTCGAAGCCTACGAACTGGGTCGCCCGGCAGGCGTGCTCATGGCCCAGCGGTACGAGAGGCGCGGCGGCGGCCTGAACCTCATCGGGAATCCGATGCTGCTCGAAGACGAGCAGGAGCCGCTGGTACCGCCGGATCGGCCCGCGGCGGAGTTCCCCAACCTCGGCCCGGAGGCCACCAAGTTCACCCGCGATGCGATCGAACTCGGGCTGCAGCAAGTGGAGACGGGGCAGTCCATCTTCATGCCGTTCGCGACCGTCCTGGCCGCCGACGGCTCGCGCGACCTGTGGCGCTTCGTCGACGACGAGGCCGACCCCACGGTGGGGGGCGCGCTGGACCTGGCTCACCAGAGGCTCCAGTCGGTCGACCAGACCTCCCGTTGCGTCGCGCTGGTCTGGGGCGGCGACCTGCCGGACGAGGACGGCGAGGGGGCGGTGTTCGTCGAGGGCTACGAGCTGGGATGCCCGATCGGCGTCGTGATGGTCCAGCCGTACCAACGGCTTTTCGGCGACGACGATGACGATCACCGCGTCATCCGGATGGGCGACCCGTTCGTGCTGGAGGAGCGGGAGCCGCTGGTGCCACCGAGACCGACGGGTCGAGCCGCGGCAATCGCCAGGATCCAGGAACTCGCCGACCGGCAAAGGCACCGCTGACAGCGCGGCCCGTGAGTGCCCGCCGCGCGGAGGGCGAACGGCGCTCGCCCGCCGCGCGGGTTTGCTCAGGTGATCGGGAGGGCCAGGCGCTCGTTGATGGGTTCGACCAAGACCCGTCGGTTGGTGAGGACCACCCAGGGCTGGCCGCCGCCCGGACTGGCGAGTCCCGGTCTGATGATCAGGGACGCTGAGGAGCCGGGGCCTGCGCCGGGGTGTCCGGCGATGTCCTTGGGCAGCACGAGCATCCAGCCGAGGCCCGCCTGGCCACCTGGGCCGTCGTTCCGCTCGGCCTGCGGCCGAAGCGCCTCGCGGGCGAGCGCGTCGGGCAGCAGCGAGGACCAGGCGAGGCCGAAGCGGACGAGATCAGCCGCAGTGGTCCACAGCCCGCCTGCAGCGGGCACGATGGAAACCTGCGTCGGTTCGCGCTCGAACACGCCCTCGTCGGTGAGGCGGTGGCCGGTGACCACTTCGGTGGCCGGACAGCTGTGCGGGAACCACGAATTGGTCATCCCGAGGGGTTCGAGGACCATGCGAGTGGCCGCCTGCTCGTAGCGCGATGCGGTGACGTCCGCGATGAGCTGCCCGAGCAGCGCGTACTCGCCGTGGCCGTAGGCGAACGTGCCGCGCGTGCCGCTGCACGCCGCGACCGGCCCGGTGACCGAGACCAGGTCGGGGACGTGGTCGGCGAACATCGACGCGGGATTGTCGACGCCGCCGGTATGGGACAGGAGCTCCCGTACGGTGACGGCGTCGTCTGCGAGCCGGACGGTGCGCAGGTAGGCGTTCGCGGGCTCGTCGAGCCGTACGCGCCCGTCCGCGACCAGTCGCAAGACGGTTGTCGCGGTGATCAGCTTGGTGATCGAATGTGCCGGAAACCGGTGTTCGGGCCGCAGCACCTCATGCTGATCGAGGTTCGCCCAGCCCCGTGCCGTCACCCATACCGAGCCGTCACCGGTCGCGCCAGCCACGATGAGGCCGACCAGGCCCAGCTCGGCGAACGACGCTGCGGCCACCGAGGTCGCCTCCTCCGGCACGACGCCGGAGGTACTTGTCGGCGGTGCCGCCACACGCGGATCGTTGACCTTCTTTTCCAGTGGATAGAACTGCAGCTGGTGCAGCCGGTACGGCGGGTCGGCCTCGGTCGCCGCCTCGACCCGCAGGTCGGCGAGGCGCGCGCGCAGGCGCAGCGGCTCGGCCCGCACGTCGGCGAGGTCCTCGCGCAGTCGCTCGGCCAGCGTGCTGAACATACGGATCAGCCAGTCCGGCGGCACGAGGCTCAGGTAGCGGTCATCGAAGTGTTGGCGCAGTTCTTCCTCGTCGGGGGGTGACCATTGCGGTGTTTCGGCCGCGGCGAAGCGGGACATGATCCACCGCACCTGCGTGAGGGCGTGGCTCACCGGGCCCGCGGCCTCGATGTGTTCCTTGAGCGCGGTCCAGCTCGACAGCCCGTGCTCGCGGGCGATGGCCAGCTGGGCCTGGTGAAGCGTGGCGAACTCCCCAGCGGAGAGGCGGCGTTTCGCCTCAAGCTTCAGGTACCGGAGACTCGGCCGGTCGGGGAGCGCACGCGACTGATCGGACAAGGCAGTCCTTCCCTCATCGCCCGTGGGTCCGCGACATCGGGCAGGAAAGACATGCCGTCGATTTGTTTGACGAACCGGTGAGCTTGCAGCTCTGCCCGCGGACCCAGAGGCGGCCGGGAAACCACCGCGCACGACCATACCGTGCCACCCCGGTGACCGGTAACCCGTTTTCTTCGGGCTGGCACTCCAGTGGTTGGCCGTCCGGGACTGGCCCTGGCAGGGCCTTTCTCCGGTTGCTGGCCTGCGGCAGTCTTGCGGGTATGACTGCTTTCGTCCCGATCGACCACTTGATCCCACTTCTCAGCCGTCCTGCGGCCGTCGTGGTGGGGGTGGCGTCGCATTGAGGTACCGGTTGTTCGGTCGGACCGGGCTGCGCGTCTCAGAACTCGTCCTGGGCACCATGGGTTTCGACGACGCGCGCGACGCCCGGCGGATCATCGACGCGTATGCCGACGCGGGCGGCAACGTCCTCGACACCGCCTCGGCCTACGGTGCGAGCGAAACCATCCTGGGTACCGTCGTCGACCGGCGCGACCGGTTCGTCATCGGCACGAAGTACACCTTGTCCCGCGACGTCGCCGATCCCAACGCGGCGGGCAACCACCGCAAGAACCTGGTGCTGTCGCTGGAGCAGAGCCTGCGTCGGCTGCGGACCGATTACATCGACATCTACTGGGTGCACGTCTGGGACCGCCGCACCCCGCTTGAGGAGACCATGCGAGCCCTGGACGATGCTGTCCGCGCGGGGAAGATCCTCCACGTCGGTGTGTCCGACGCGCCTGCGTGGGTTGTCAGCCGGGCGAACACGCTCGCGCAGTGGCGGGACTGGACGCCGTTCGCTGGCTTGCAGGTGCCCTACAACCTGCTGATGCGCGACATCGAGCGCGAACTCCTGCCGATGGCGGAGGCGTTCGGGATGAGCGTGACGACGTGGGCACCGCTCGCGGGCGGCAAGTTGTCCGGCGGCCGCTCCAGGCGGGTCGACCCCGACAAGCTCACCGATCGCGATCGCGCCGCAGCCCAGGCGGTCCGGGAGGTCGCCGACGAGTTGCGCGTCCGCCCAGCACAGGTCGCGATCGCCTGGAGCCGTCGGAAATCCGCCGCTGTGCTGCCCATCATCGGAGCCAGCAGCGTCGAGCAGCTCACCGAGAACGTGGCAGCGGTGGACGTCGTCCTACCCGATGATGCGGTCGAGCGGCTGGACTCCGCGGTGGAGTTCGAGCTCGGCTTCCCGAGCGATTTCATCGCTGAGTGCGAGGCCAGCCCGTTCGTCTTCGGCGATGCGGCGGCGAACCTCGGCGCCTGATCTGCTCACCCACGACCGGCGACCTCGTCGGCGAGACCGACCCCGTGGATCCGCACGCGAGCAAGCGGTCCACGGTGCAGACTTCAGCCAGGACAGGGTGTGCAGCCGAAGTGGGGGCAGTTCGCGATGCCAGCGTCGAACAATGGAGACGTGCCGGGCAACCTGGTCCAAGCCGAGAACCTCAACGGGGGCGTTTACTTCTTCGTGAACAACACAGGCATCCGGCAACCGGGCACAGCTTCGATCGCCGTGCCGTGGGGCCTGGCCGTTCAGGAGCTCCGCGGTCGCGAAGGAATCCTGCGAGAGCTTGTTCCGTTGCTGAGAAATCCCGGTCACATGGTGGTTTTGCACGCAGCAGGTGGCTACGGGAAAACCCGGCTCGCGCTGGAGTCGCTCCGGAGGTCTCCATCGAGCGCCTTGCTGTGGTGGGTCGATGCGACCACGCGGGCCAGCTTGTTTGGCGGACTGCGCGAGGTCGCGATCGCCGCTGGGGCGAGGTGGAAGGACGTCCAGCGAGCCTGGTCCGGTGGGCGGTCGGCTCCCGAGGTGCTGTGGACCGCGTTGGCCAATTGCCGACGCCGTTGGATCCTGGTGCTGGACAACGCGGATGATCCGGATGTGTTCGCTGTGGACGGACAACCGACCCCGGCGGGCACGGGCGTTCTTCGCGCGCCTGGTGGCCGGGGAACAGTCCTCGTGATCAGTCGGGAGGGGGACGCCCGGCGCTGGGGATCTTCGGCGCGGCTGATCGGGCTCGGTCGGCTGTCCGACGCGGACGGCGCGGCCATGCTGCTGGACGCCGCGCCGGATGCGGGCCCAAAAGCCGATGCATGCTCATTGGCGACACGGCTAGGTGGACTTCCGCTGGCACTGCACCTCGCGGGTGCTTACTTGGCCGAGACGAACGCCTGTCAGGCACTGCCAGGAATGGACGCCCACGCCCGGACCTTCGCCGACTACGGTCGCGCGTGGGAACAACGGCTGAGTCAGGCCAGCGATTCGCGGGCG
Organism: Saccharopolyspora soli; assembly: GCF_022678645.1. GTDB lineage: Bacteria > Actinomycetota > Actinomycetes > Mycobacteriales > Pseudonocardiaceae > Saccharopolyspora > Saccharopolyspora soli. The sequence continues at coordinate 29,471 of NZ_JALBWV010000062.1, forward strand.
TTGGGCATCCCGCAGCGCGACCGCGAAGTCCTCGCGCAGACCTGGGAGCTCTCGCTGGACTTGCTGATGCGGCGTGATCGGCGCCTCGCCCGGCCCCTGCTGCGGCTGCTGTCGTACCTAGCTCCGGCCCCGATTCCCCATGTGTTGATCGACGCCGAGGTTCTTGCCGAATCCCCCTTGTTTCCGGACGATTCCAAAGCAATGGAGATCGCCACCGACCTGCGCGCGCTCCGAAACGTGGGACTCGTTGAGCTGACGGAGGGCTCGATAGTTCTGCACCCGGTCATCCGCAATGCGACCCGCGGCCATATCGCCGCCGACCTTGCCGGGCACCGGGATGTTTGCCTAGCGCTGCTCCGCCGCGCCACGAGTGGTCGAGGCGTCCTGCATCCTGCGCAGTGGCCGACGTGGCGAGCGCTCCTACCGCACTGCCCGCAGCTGCACGACGAAGTCGATGAGTCGGATCTCACCAACCAAGACGGCAGCCTCCTCTCGCGATTCGGGCTGTTCTGCCACGAAATTGGTCTGCTGCCCAGCGCCTGTGCGCTGCACAGCACCGCGCTCTCGATCAGGAAACGCCTGTTGGGCCAGCACCACCCGGACACCCTTGAGGCGTGGCAGGACCTAACCCGCGTACTGCTGGACAAGGGCTGCGACGCGGACGACCACCTCGAAGCGGCGGAAGCCGAACTTCGGAACATCGTGGAAGTCGCGGAACGGGAGCTCGGATCCGATCATCCTCAGACGCTCACAGCACGTTCTTCTCTGGCCGGGGTTCTCCACGACCTCTGGCACCTCGACGAGGCGGAGGCCACGTACCGCAGTGTTCTCGCCGCGTTCAAGAGAGTGCTCGGAGCCGAGCACGAGATGACGCTCGCGACCCGGCACAACCTCGCTCTTCTTCACAGCGACCAGGATCGTTCGCCGCAAGCCGAAGCCGAACTCCGAGGAATCCTCGCGATCGAGGAGGGCCTCTTCGGCAGCGAGCATCCGCGCACTCTTGCGACCCGCGACAGCCTTGCCCTCGTGCGCAGCGATCAAGGCGAGAAGACCGCCGCGGAAGTGGAGTTCCGTGCGGTGCTCGAAGCTCGCAAGAACGTCCTCGGACCTGAACATCCCGATACGCGCCACAGCGAATGGCGATCCAAGAAATTGGAGATCAGAGCCGTATCGGATCACTCCTGGGTGCCCGACGAGCCAGCCACGTGCGGATGCTTCACCTGAAATGTCCCGACACAGCGCAGGTTCGAATCTGTCGTACCGGTCGAGTCCCCGTTGATCGGGGTTGCTAGCATGCTAGCATTGGGTTGTGGGTGATGAGGACGTCAAGCAGTTCAACGTGTACCTGCCGGTCGGGTTGATCAAGCAGGTCAAGCACCACGCCATCGAGTCGGGTTCGTCCCTCTCGGCTTTGGTTGCCGACGCGCTTCGCGCCTACCTGGACGACACCCACGATCAACGGCAGCAACCGCCTGCGAAGGAGACCTGACATGTCCGCCGAAGGGATCGAGGCCGTTTTCCTGGAAACCCACAACTGGGGCAAGGCCGCGAAGTTCTTCCAGGCACTGGGTTTCAAGCTGGAATTCGAGACCGACCACAACTCCGGCCAACTCCGCAACGGCGACGGCCCGTACGTGTTCATCGCCGAGGTTCCCGAGGACCGCGATCCCCAGATCCAGCTCGTGCTGAAGGTTCCCGACGCTGACACGTTCCGTCCTGATCCTGCCGTCGAGGTCGTCACCCCGTTCGAGGCCACTCACTACGGCACTCGGGAAATGACCGTTCGCGATCCCGACGGGCGTCTCTGGAGTCTCCAAGCGCCGGGCAAGAACTGAACTACAGGGGGACCGTCATGGTTGACGGCCAAGCCGAGGCTCCGGACAGCACGGCGGTGCGAGTCGCGCTCTGGAGGGCTATGCACATCGACTTCGACGCGCCGCCACACGTGTTCGAAGATGAAATCGGCCTGCTACTCGTTGCCCCCGACGAGGGCTGGCGTCAGCGTCCGGACATGGATCCGGACGCCACCAGGGGCTTCCGGGCGGCCATCGTGGCCCGTGCGCGGTTCATCGAGGATCTGGTCACCGAGCAGGTCGCACGCGGCGTCGACCAGTACGTCATCCTGGGGGCGGGTCTGGACACCTTCGCCCAGCGCAGGCCGGAGATCGCCGCCCGGCTCCGGGTGTTCGAAATCGACCAGCCCGGCACCCAAGCCTGGAAGCGCCAGCGTCTGCTCGAACTCGGCTACCCCATTCCCGAGTGGCTGCGGCTGGTTCCGGTCGATTTCGAGGCGGGCCAGTCCTGGTGGGAACAGTTGACCGCCGCTGGCTTCGACCCGGACCGGCGCGCGGTCGTCGTCTCGACCGGCGTCACCATGTACCTCACGAAAGACGCCAATGCGGCAACGCTGTGCCAGATCGCCGGACTTGCCACCGGCTCGACGCTGGCCATGACGTTTCTGCTGCCCACCGAACTGCTCGACGACGCCGACCGCGTGGGACTCCAGGCAAGCGAAAAAGGCGCAAAGGCTTCCGGAACACCGTTCATCACCTTCTACACCCCGCAGGAGATGCTGGCGCTGGCACGCGACACCGGCTTCGCGGAAGCCCAGCACGTGCCGGGAACTTCACTGGCCGAACGCTACTTCGCCAACCGAACCGACGGACTCCGCCCATCAACCGGCGAAGACTTCCTGCTGGCCACCAGTTGATCAGCGACTCATTTGCAGGTCGGCTTCGATCTGTTCGAGCGTGCGCTGTTTGGTCTCCGGCACGAGGAAGTAGGTGAACAGCCACGCCGCAACACAAACTCCGGCGTAGATCCAGAACGTGGCTGTGCCGCCGAGCGCGGCGAACATGGAGAGGAACGTCAACGCGACGAGCACATTGGTCAACCACAACGCGATGGTGGACACGCTCATCGCCGAACCACGAATCCGCAACGGATAGATCTCCGAGATCATCAACCACACCACGGGACCGAGGCTGACCGCGTAGCACGCGACATACGCGGCGATCGCGATCAACGCCGCATAACCGGCCGCGCCGCTGAGGTCCGGCAGCAGGTACACGGCGCCGAGCAGCGCCGCGGAAAGCGCCATCCCAGCAAGGCCGATCAGTACCAGCGGACGTCGTCCGAGCCGGTCGACGAGCCCGATCGCCACCACGGTCAGTGCGACGTTCACCACGCCAACGCCCACTGTGGACAGTATTGCGCCGGACGTGCCGAATCCCGTGGCGCGCAGAATGGACGGCGCGAAGTAGATGATCGTGTTGATCCCGGTGATCTGCTGGATGATCGCGAGACCGACGCCGACCACGAGCATCGGGCGCACTCGACGCTCGGTGAGCGCGGACCGCCCCGATGCCACGTGTCGTTCCTGCGCGAGCACCTGTGTGATCTCGGTGAGCTCGGCCTCCACCACATGCGCGGGTCTGCTGCGCCGCAGCACGGCTTTCGCCTGGGCATGATGCCCGTTGCTGAGGAACCACCGCGGTGTGTCCGGCAACAGCAGCATGCCGATGCCCAGCAGGATGGCGGGAAGGACAGCGAGACCGAGCATCCACCGCCACGCGTGCGCCTCGGCGAAAGCCGAATTGACCAGGTAGGAAAGGAGAATTCCCACGGTGACCATCAGCTGGTTCACCGACACCAACGCGCCGCGGTTGGCGGCGGGTGTCATCTCCGCGATGTAGAGCGGCACCACTAGGGAGGCCGCACCCACCGCGAGCCCGAGCACGAACCGGCTCCCGATCAGCGTCCACGTGTCGGGTGCGAACGCCGAACCGAGCGCACCCAGCATGAACACGGTGGCCGCGGCGACGAGCACTGCCCTTCGTCCGAACCGGTCGGCCAGCCTGCCGCCGACCAGGGCACCGACCGCGGCGCCGACGAGTAGCGAACTGGTCACCACGCCCTGCAGGAACGGGCCAAGCCCGAAGTCATCGGCGAGGAAGAGCAGCGCCCCGGAAATGACGCCGATGTCGTAGCCGAACAGCATGCCGCCGAGCGCGGAGATCGCCGAAACGGCGAGCACGAACAGCCGTTGCCGGGTCATCGGTTCGCTCCATCCATCAGGTTTGACCACTCGTCCGAAGCCCTCATGGATCTTGCGGCGCGCGACGCGGACCCGTCAACATTTTTTCCTAATTAATGTTCAGAACGTAGTGGGCCGGATCGGCAGCGCCGTGCGGTGCAAGAGCGGATGGAAAGCGTCTTTCGACGGTGCCCCCGTGGAGCAGCGAGACTCCGATCAGCGCGGGGGAGTGCTTTCCCGGACGATGACCTCGCCGCGGACCTTGCGGCGGCGTGGCTTGGCGGCGACGTCGTTGAGCACCAGGTCCAGCGCCATGCGCCCCATCTCGATCAGCGGGAGCCGGACAGTGGTCAGCGCGGGCGTCACGTCGCGCAGCGTCGAGATGTCGTCGAACCCGGCCACCGCCAGGTCTTGAGGTACGTCAACGCCGCGTTCCCGGCAGGCGGCCATCGCGCCCATCGCCATCAGGTCGTTGATCGCGAACACGCAGTCGATCTCGGCGCCGGAGTCCAGAAGCCGGTGCATCGCCCGGAATCCGCCGTCGCGGCTGAATTCGTCAGCCACGCACACCGGCTCACCCGAGGCCGACTCCCGCCAGCCCGCGGTGAACCCGTCCCGCCGGTCGCGCGAAACCTGCAACCGCTCCGGCCCGGTCAGGATCGCTGGCCGCCGGTAGCCGAGGCGCCTGATCTCCACAGCCAGATCGCGCGCGCCGCGCCGGTTCTCCACCACCACGGTGTCCACCGGCAGCTTCGGCTCGCCGATCGCAGCGACCCGACCGCCAGCCGCCGCGAACGGATCCACCTGCGTCGACAGTTCCCGGAGATGGGCTCGGTCGTTGGTGCGACTACCGGCCAGCACGATGGCGCGGCCGCGCTGCCGCCGCAGCTCGGCGAGCAGTTCCAGCTCCCGCGCCGGTCGGCCACCGGTGCTGCCCAGCATCACCAACAACCCGTGCTCCTCGGCTGCGTCGGCCAGGCCAGCGGCGATGGTGGAGAAGTACGGGTCGGAGATGTCGTTGACCAGCAGCCCGACGAGGTCGGTGGAGCCGCGGGCCATCGACTGCGCCTGCGCGTTGGGGGTGTAGCCGAGCCGGGCGGCCGCTTCCAGCACGCGGGCGTGCAACTCGGCGCGGACCACGCGGTCGCTGCCGTTGAGCGCCCGCGAAGCCGTCGCGAGGGAGACGCCCGCCTCCCTGGCGACGTCGGTGAGGGTCGCTGCTCGTGCTGGCACACCGCTCCTTCTCGGGAATTCTCATTCCGAGGATAGCGCCCGGCGCGTGTGATCCGGACACGAGCGGTCCACTGTGGTGGCTTGGAACTCGCCGGACTCGAGACACCGGCGCGCGCCTTCTCAGCGGGACTCGGCGCGCAACCGGTCGAACTCCTCCCGCGGCAGCGGCACGGCGTTCTCGGTCCCGAGCTGCCGCTGTGGAAGCTGCGCCGGTGCGGCGGTCAGCGTGGTGCGGGACCGCTCGACTCGCGAGGAACGATCTTGAACCGGCCAGCCACCGGGCCACTCGGCGGTTGTTCCTCGCCGAGGAGGGCGAGCAGGGACAGCATCGCCTGGCGGCCCAAGGTGTCCCGGTCGAGGTCCACTGTGGATATCGTCGGCATGAAGTACCGGGTGAACTGCTCGTTGTCCCAGCCGAAGACGCTCACCTCGTCGGGCACGCGCACACCTCGGTCCTGGAAGCCGCGGATGACCCCCATGGCGACGAAGTCGTTGGCCGCGAGGACGGCGGTCACCCCGGAGTCCTCGGGCAGGTCTCTGGCGGCCTCGTAACCGGAACGAACCGACCAGTCGCCGTCGACGACGCCGTAGGACTCAAGGCCGAGTTTCGCGATCGCTTCGAGGTAAACCGCGCGGCGGTTGCGGGCCGAGGTCCAGTCCTGGGATCCGGAGACGTGCAGGAAGCGGCGGTGACCGAGTTCGGCGAGATGGCGGATGATCTCCTCGGCCGGATCGCCGTTGGCCAGCTCTCCGTGGGAGCGCATGTCGTCGTCGTACTCGTCGAGCACGACGATCGGCTTGCGGGTGGACTCGGTGAATTCCGGGGACAGCGGCGCGAACGACAGGATGCCGTCGACCTGCCCGCTTTCCAGCAGTGCGACCGCGCTTTCCGTGCGGTGGTGCTCATCGCCCTCGATGCCGATCACGTCGGTCATGTAGCCCGCCGCCCGCGCGATCGAGGAGGCTCCGTGCAGGATCGGAATGGGGCCGAAGTTCGCCAGTTCCGGAAGGACGACCGCGATTCGGTTGGACCGCTTCGTCCGCATGGACCGGGCCGCCAGGTTCGGCCGGTAGCCGAGCTCGTCGATCGCCTGGCCGATCTTCGTGCGGGTGGTCGCCCGCATGCCCGAGTCGTTCTTCAAGTACCGGGACACCGTCTGGTGGGAAACGCCAGCCAGCCGGGCCACCTCCCAGATGGTGGCCCGCTTCTTCCCGATTTCGCGAGTCATGGCGTCGGCCCTCCCAGGCGGTGCTGCCCAGAGCATAGACCGGTGCCGGTTGGCGTCCGGACTCCCGACCGCGTGGCGAGCAGGGGTCCTTGACTTCAGAGTGATCGATCACTATTTTCTGGATCATCATCTCGCGGGCGTCGGGTCGGGCACGGTGATCCGGCACCTTCGGGCTCTGGTTGCCGACTTTTCCGTTGTGGGGAAACGGTGATCGCAACGCTATAGCTGCTTCGACCTCGAAGGGGAGACTCGGGGCGCGGAATTCGCTTACGTGCCAGGGCTTGCAGAACGCACACCCATGCAGAGCGGTTCTTCCGAAGGGCGCACGTCGCCGCCGCTTCGGACGTTCGCGGTATTCATCGACCATTTGGCGGCGCGGCTTTCCGGCCAATAGGAAAGCGCTTTCCAAAGTTCCGGATTCGCTTCGACGAGGAGGCGGTTGGTCCATGGTGAGACGAAGGCTCGGCGTCGGTGCGGTGCTGGCGCTGACTGGCGCGTGCACCGCCCCGACGGTCAACCGCGGCGGGGACACCGCGGGCCCGGAGAAGCCCGCGCAGCCGATCACGTTGACGATTCTCGACGGTGGTGGCGATCTGGCGACGAACAAGCTGCTGATCGGACTGCGCTACGTCAATCCCGCGGACACCGTCCGCCCGTTCTGACCACCTCCCGGAAGAGGAGAAGACATGAGACCTCCGGTGCCAACCTCAGTCCTCCCGAACCGCACCTCAGGGGACCGTGACGCAAACCAGCCACAAGAAACCACGCAACGGGAGATTCGGCTGGACGTAACCACCACTGTAAACCGCGGAGAGGCGGTACTGGAGGCGGAACTGGAGGCGGACCAGTCATGACCAGCCAACCGATGTTGCCCGGCGGGATCGGAATCTCGCGGCTGCGGGTGTATCCCTGGGAAACCGACGACGGCCTGCACGGAGGTTCGCCCCACGTGCACCTGACCTGCACCGAGTGCTACCTGGTGCAGGGCGGCACGGGGGAGTTGCACACGCTCACCCAGGACGGGATGCGCACGGTCGCCCTCGCCGCGGGGGACGCGGTCTGGTTCACGCCGGGGACGATCCACCGGGCGGTCAACACCGGCGGACTGCGGGTCCAGGTGCTGATGCAGAACGACGGCCTCCCCGAGGCCGGTGACGCGGTGATGACCTTCCCACCGGAGCACCTGGAAAGCCCGGAGGCGTACGCGGCGGCGGCTTCGCTCGGCGATGGCGACGCGGCTGAGCGGGAGGCGCGAGCTCGGCGCCGCCGCGATCTGGCGATAGTCGGCTTCCGCGACCTGGTGGCGGGCGGTGCCGCGGCGCTCGAAAAGTTCTACGCCGCCGCGACGGCGCTGGTGGCCGACCGGTTGGACGCGTGGGAGCGGGTCTGGCGGGACAGGGCGCTGGCGGCTGCCGAGCGCACCGGCGCGCAGATCGAGGCTCTGAAGCGCGGCGACGGCACGCACTTGCGTGACGCGACGGTCGCACGGATCGCCGCGCCAGCCGAGAGCGCGTTCGGCATGTGCGGCTATCTCGCGCCGTATCCGCGCGACTCGGCGCACACCCCGAAAACCTCGGAGCAGGAGCAGGAATGACGCCCTTGCGCGCCGCCATCGTCGGTACCGGGAACATCGCCCGCGCACACGCGCAGGCACTGCACCACCTCGCCAGCGAAACCGGTGAAGTGGCCCTGGTCGCGGCGGCCGACACCGACCCCGGTCGCCTGTCGACCTTCGCCGCGGAGTTCGGTGTCAGTGCCGCGTACCCCGACGCGGCCGCACTTCTCGCGGGCACCGAGGTCGACCTCGTGCACATCTGCACGCCACCGGGTGGGCACGTGCCGGTGGCACTGGCCGCCCTGCACGCGGACAGCGACGTGGTCGTCGAAAAGCCAGCGACGCTCACGCTCGCCGAGTTCGACCAGCTCATCGAGGCGGAGAAGCAAGTCGGCAGGTTCGTGGCCACCGTCTCGCAGCACCGGTTCGGCTCCGGCGCCCAGCGGCTGCGCGACCTGGTGCGGTCGGGGGTGGTCGGCCGACCGCTGTTCGCCCTGTGCAGCACGACCTGGTTCCGCGATCAGGCGTACTTCGACGTCGAGTGGCGGGGCCGCTGGGACACCGAGGGCGGCGGGCCGACGATGGGGCACGGCATCCACCAGATCGACCTGTTGCTGTCAGTGCTCGGCGAGTGGACGGCCGTGAACGGGTTGGCGCGCAAGCAGGCGAGGGTGACCGAGACCGAGGACCTGTCGGCGGCGCACGTCGAGTTCGCCAGCGGCGCGGTGGCCTCGGTGGTCAACAGCGTCATTTCGCCGCGCGAGGAGAGCTACCTGCGCTTCGACTTCGAGCACGCGACCATCGAGCTGACCCACCTCTACGGCTACGACGACGATGACTGGCGGGTGACACCGGCGCCAGGGCATGAGTCGGAGGTCAAGGCAGCGTGGGAGTCCGGGCCCACCAGGATCCACAGTGGACATCTGGCGCAGTTCCGGGAAATCGTGCGCGGACTTCGCGGGGGAAGCCCGTTGCCCGTCTCCACTGCCGACGCGCGGCCGACCTTGCAACTGGTCGCCGGAATCTACGCATCGGCGTTCGGGCGCAGGGTGATCGGTCCGGCGGATCTGGGGCCGGAGTCACCGTTCTACTGGCAGATGCAAGGCGACGGCCCAGTGTGGTGAGTCGCGTGGACCCAGCGGGAGGACGAGCAATGGCTGCTGAGATCGACCTGGGCCGGGTCGCCGGGCCGGGTGGCGAAGAACCGGCGGACACCGGGCTGGCACTGCTGCACGAGCAGAACAGAGCGCTGACCGTGCGCTGGCGCGGGACCGAGCTGTTCCGGTACGTGTACCGGCCGTGGGAGCCGCAGTTGGAGTCGCCCAAGCCGTACTTCCATCCGCTGCGCACCCTCGGCGGCGAGCTGGTGAGCCTCTACCGGCCGCACGACCACGTGTGGCACAAGGGGATTTCCTGGTCGCTGTGCAACGTGGGCGACCAGAACTTCTGGGGCGGACCCACCTACGTGCGCGGGAAGGGCTATCAGCAACTGGACAACAACGGCACGCAGCAGCACATCAGCTTCGTCGTGCTGGAGTCCACTTCGGACCAGGTCGACGTGGTCGAGGAGTTGCACTGGACCGCCCAGGACGGTCGGCTGATGTTCACCGAACGCCGCGGTTTCGCCGTGCGGTCCCATCCGGACCTCGGCGCGTGGCAGCTGGCCTACTCGTCGGAGATGCGCAATGTCGGCGACGAGACCGTGGCCTTCGGCAGCCCGACCACCAACGGGCGGGAGGCGGCTGGCTACAGCGGTCTCTTCTGGCGCGGGCCGCGCTCGTTCTCCGGCGGTGTCGTGGTGACTCCCGACGGTCCCGGCGGTGACGAGCTGATGGGGTCGCGGGGTCCGTGGCTCGGTTTCGTGGGCAGGCACGACGGCGCGGGTGTCGCATCCACGCTCGTCTTCGCCGACCACGAGTCGAACTTCTGCCATCCCACGCAGTGGTTCGTGCGCTCCGGGGTCTTCGCGACCATCTGCCCCGCGCCGTTCTACGACACCGAACACGAAGTGCCGCCGGGTGCAACGCTAGCGCTGCGGTACGACGTGATGGTCGCCGACGGTGCCCGAGACGTGGCCGAATGCGGCTCGCTGGTCAAACGCTGCGGTGCCGAGAACCTTCTCGCCGCCGCTCTCCATTCCCCGACGAAGGGGATCGCATGAGTAGCCCTGTGTCAACCTCAGTCCTCCTCAACCGCACCTCAGGGGACCGTGAAGCAAGCCAGCCACAAGGCCCCCGTCCAACCGTTGACCACGAGCCCGACCATCCGCTACGAGAACAACCACTAGGGCCGGGTGTCCCCGTCCCAGCCGAGGACGCCTGACCCTGGCCAACGCCAAGCATCATCGGGCGGGCCGTTCGCAGCAACGGCCCGCCCAGCCGGGCAGGCCGAAAACGTGGTCACAGCGCCAACCCAACTACCCAGCCGTACCCCGAGGAAATCTCCCGATTCATTTGGAAGCCCACCAGTTTGGCATCCTCGATCTGCCTGACTGGTGAGCGGAGAACCGCCGCAATCCACCGAAGGAATCGCGGATCTCCGCGTCGTGTGGGTCGGAAAGTCCAGGAGCCGGTGGTGGCCCGCTCGTCTTTCAGATCAGTCCTTGCCGTACTGCCCAGGCCACGGCGTGGGTGCGGTTGCGCAGGTGAAAACGTTCGGTCACGTGCTTCAGGACGTTCTTCACGGTGCGCGTCGAGTACGACATCTTCTGTGCGATTTCCTCGGTGTTGAAGCCCTCCGCCGCCAGCTGCAGGAGGCTGACCTCCCTCGGGGTGAGCGGGGCCCCGTACAGCGCTGCGGGTTTGCCGGACGGCACGGCGGTGGGTGTGGAGGGAAGTGGCTGGGCGCCGCTGATCTGCCGCTCACCACGTGCGATAGCCGTGACCATGTGCGTGAGTTGCTCCTGGCTGGCCCCCGCGCGGGGCAGCATCGCCACTACGCCGTACCCGAGCAGACTCGGCAACATCACAGTGCCGACGACGCCCAGGACTAGCCCGACTCGTGTTCGGCCGTGCCGAAACGGGTGCAGCAGTGTCAGGAGACGTTGGTCCACCTGGTGCGCGACGACCAGCGAGACGTGGGCGCGGGTGGCATCGACCGCTGGAAGCAGTTCGATGTCCGTGCTGTACTGCAGTGCCGTGAGAATCCCCGCCTTCAACGTCTCGTCGTGCGCGTGGACGACCACGGATATGCGGGCGGACGTTTTCCTCGCATCGTGGTCGTGCGGCCTGACCTCGCGGACCAGTTGATTTGGCACCGTCGCCAGATTCATCTTTTCCCGCCGAGCTAGTTCACGCCCTGACAATTCGGGCATATGAGGTCTCCATGAATCCGATCTCCAGATGGTTTTCCTGTGGACAAGCGCCTCAACTGAACTGGCGAAATGCCCTACTGGCTGAGCGCGATTGGTGAGATCGGCCGCTACTGGGTTGCGGATTCCCATGTCGGCGGTTTGGCCTGCCGTCGGCGGTGGTGAGTAGTCGCACGCAATCAACACGAAGTTGCCCGGCAGGCGGTTCAGCCCTCGTCGTGATCCGTTCGCAGCAGGTCTCGCCGTCCGCTTCGAGCGGATCGGCGTCGATGACCGAGAACCCGGCAATTGTCGGGAGGAACGGCCTGGTCAGATGCGTCGACACCCGCAGCCGTTGAAGAACGTCATCCAGCAGATCGACCGTCCGGGTCCTGATCAGGTGCCGGTGGGCCGCCGAATCGAGCATGTCGCGGCCTCAGCGTCCCTTCCTGAACTCGATCTCGGCTCGGTTTGATCTTTCGGTGTGTTTTTCCGCGCCAGCCGGGTGAGGTGGATGATCCGCTCGCCGGTGCCCAGGACTCCGGTACGACCGCTGGGCTGGAAACCAGCCCGGTCATAAAGGCGTAGGGCACGCTGGTTGCCTTCCCCGGTCCACAGTTGCAGGAGCGTGTGGCCCTGGCGGACGGCCTGCTCGCTCACTGCGTCGAGCAGGAGTTGTCCGACCCGGTTTCCCCAGTGGTCGGGACAGACGAAGACCATGGAGATGTGACACAACCCCGGTAGGACTTCGCCCGCCCCATCTCGGTCCCGGCCCGGCTCTGCCAGCGCCATGCCCACCAGTTTCCCTGCGCGTTCAGCGACGACTACGAGGGCGGCCGGGGCAGCCAGCTTGGCCTGGACACGCGCGATGCGTTCCGGACCGGGCGTCTTGTCCCTGGCGGTGTTGGCGCGCCGCCAAACGTCCAGGGCGGCGGTGTGATCCTCGGGCCGGGCGAGACGGGTCGCGGTGGTCACCAAGTAATCGTGTCGCCAGAAGACAGGCACCCGCAAGCCACTTACCGAGTCCGGAAGAACCATCGTGCGACCGCTGTTGCCCGTCCAGCAGCGCCCCACGCCGAACAAGATCAATTCAGGAACCCAGCGTCAGTCGTGTGCTCGGGTTCCTGCTCCCCAGAAGAACGGTCCGGCTGTCGGGTGGACCTCGATGCACCAGCCGATCTGCTTCAGTGCCCGTTCGAGATCCGCGGGCCGATGTGGGACTTTGACGATCCGGTAGGCGGTTCCGTCCGCGAGTTGGCGTTGGATGGTCGAGGATCGCTCGCCTTCGATGAGTTCCTCAGCGGTGCGGTACCAATCGTCGACGAAGAACACCCGCCCGTCCGGTTCCAAGCAGTCGGCCACGAGCGACCAGAAGGACGCGAAGCATTCGGCCGGGATGTGCGACAGCCAGAAACCGAAGAAGACGACGTCGTAACGACGGTCCGGCTGCCAGTGGAACAGGTCCGCGGATATGAAGCGCACCCGCTTCTCGCCCAGCCGGGCCGAGGCGATGGCGAGCATCTCCGGAGACACGTCCACGGCGGTGACGTCCGTGGCGTGACGGAGGATTTGCCGAGTCCATGTGCCAGGGCCGCAGGCGAGTTCGAGCACACTGCCGGTGGGCCGGAACGCATCGAGCGCCGCGGACAGCTCAGCGCCGCCGGGAAAGGGCAGAGCGTGCGTCTCGTACTCCGCTGATATCGCCCGGTAGTAGCGGATTTGCTCGTCGAGCAGGTCGTTGTGGTCAGCATCCATGGTCTGAGCATTTGCCTTTCCCCTGGGGGAAGGTCAAGACAAGCGTGGGCCGCCAGGAGCTGGGCCCGCCGGATGCGTACGTGACCGGCGAGCGCATGGGCTTCCATGCTTTTACCGGGCTTCGCGGAGGAACCGCTCGATCCGCGGCAGTGACCGCGGATCGACGGTGTGCCCACCGCGGTGTGCCAGGACGGTGACAGCCGCGCCGCGCTCGCGCAGCTGTCCCACCAGACGCTCGGTTTCGTTGCGGGTCGCCATCGGGTCGTGTTCGCCGTTGACCACGGCAACGCGCTTGCCCGTGAGGTCGACACCCTGCGGCGGGTCGTGGAAGGGCGCCATCGCCGCCATCAACACCGCGCCGGAGAACGCGTGCGGGCGCTGCAACAGCGTCGCCGAGGCGATGTTGGCGCCGTTGGAGAAACCGACTGCCAGCCAGCTTCCTGCTGCGACGCCGTAATGCTGTTCGGCGGACTGGAGGAACGTCGCGAGTTCGTCGACGCGGGCATGCAGGTCGTCCTCGTCGAACACCCCCTCCCGCAGGCGGCGGAAAAACCGGGGCATGCCGTTTTCCATGACCGTGCCGCGCACCGACAGCGTTGGGGCGTTCGGCGCGAGATGCTCGCGCAGCGGCAGCAGGTCGTGTTCGTCGCCGCCGGTGCCGTGCAGCAGCAACAGCGGTGGACCGTCGGCGCCGGGCAGCCACACGTGCGGGCGGTCCAGCGTTGCGGTCATGACGAACTCCGCTCGACCAGTTCGGGGTTGTTCTCGTCGGGCAGCTGCAACTTCGGCAGGGTGGCGGCGATCGCTTCGCGGTCGGGTTCCAGCCACGGCGGGAGCTTCAGCGCCCGACCCAGTTCCAGCAGCGGTTCGTCGACGGTGAAGCCGGGCTCGTCGGTAGCGATTTCCAGCAGTGTGCCGCCGGGTTCGCGGAAGTAGATCGACCGGAAGTACTGGCGGTCGAGGATCGCGGTGACCTGCACACCTCGGTCGACGAGTTCGGCGCGCCAGTCCTGCTGCGTGCGCTCGTCGGGCGCGCGCCACGCGACGTGGTGCACGGTGCCGCCTGCGACCAGCCCTCGCGGGGCATCGGGAGTGATGAGCACGTCGACCAGCGCGCCAGGCCCACCGGCTCCCGCGGCGAAGCGCAGCCTGTTGCCCTCGCCACCGACGTGGTGCAGCCCCATCTCTTCCAGCATTCCCACCGTCGCACCCTCGGCCGCCACCGACAGCGCCACCGAGTGCAGGCCCCGGATACCGTGCTCGGCGGGCACGATCCCATTGTCCCAGGGATCGCGCGGATCACCTTGGGGGTGGGCGACCAGCGAAAGACCCAGCCCGTCCGGATCGCGGAAGGTCAGCGCCTCCTCGCTGTCCCGGCTGACGACCTTGCTGGCTTCGACCCCCGCGTCCCGGAGGTGCTGCTGCCACCAGCCGATCGACCCGGACGGCACCGAGAACGCCGTCGTCGTGGCTTGGCCGGTGCCACGGCGTCCGCCGGGTACGCCCTTCCACGGGAAGAAGGTCATCAGCGTCCCCGGCCTACCGTCTTCGTCGCCGTAGTAGAGGTGGTAGGTATCCGGGGAGTCGAAGTTCACCGTCGTCTTGACCAACCGCAATCCGAGTGTGCGCAGGTAGAAATCCGCGTTGCGCTGCGGGTCCCCGGCGATCGCCGTGACGTGGTGCAGCCCGCTCGTGGCCAAAGTCATGACTCCTCCAAAAGTCGTGCCACCGGGTGGCGAACCTGATCAGGCCTGCTTGATCGCCGAGATCTCGAACTCCAGCAAGATCTTGTCGCTCACCAGGACTCCGCCGGTCTCCAGCGCGGCGTTCCAGGTGACACCGAAATCCTTGCGGTTGATCGTGGTCTGGCCCTCGAAGCCGACCCGGACGTTGCCGAACGGATCGGTGGCCTGCCCTTCGAACGTGAACGGCACCGTGACCGACCGGGTCTCGCCCTTGATCGTGAGATCCCCGGTGACGTCGAAGGCGTTCTCGTCGGTCCAGGTGATCTCCGTGGATTGGAAGACGATCTCCGGGTGCTCGTCCATCTGCAGGAAGTCGTTGCTGCGCAGGTGGGTGTCGCGGTCGGCGTTGCGCGTGTCGATGCTCGCGACCTGGATCAGCACCCGCACCGACGAGCGGGCCGGGTTTTCCCCGTCGAGGCGCGCATCGCCGCTGAACTCGTTGAACGCACCGCGCACCTTGGTCACCATCGCGTGCCGCGCCACGAACCCGATCCGGCTGTGCGCCGGGTCCAGGACGTACTCGCCGGTCAGGTGGCGGTAGTCGGTCGTCGTGGGCATTGCAGCTCCTTCATTTGGTTGACGTGTCATCTATATCTTCGCCAAGTATGGATGACATGTCAACCAATTCGCTAGGATCGGGGTGTGACGCAACCACGCTGGCTCGATGAGCAGGAACAACGCGCCTGGCGCAGCTACCTCGCCATGCAGGCGAAACTCGCCGCGCGGTTGAACCGGCAGTTGCAGGCGGACTCCGGTCTGTCCCTGCCTGACTTCGACGTGCTCGTCCAGCTCACCGACCACCCCGAACGCCGCGTGCGCGTGCTCGCGCTCGCCGAAGCGCTGCAGTGGGAGAAGAGCCGTCTGTCGCACCACCTGGCCCGCATGCAGCGCCGCGGCCTCGTCGTTCGTCAGGACTGTCCCGACGATGCCCGCGGCGCGTTCATCGCGCTCACCGACGAAGGCCAGCAAGCCATCGAACGCGCCGCACCCGAACACGTCAACACGGTCCGCGATCTCGTGTTCGACCAACTGGCACCAGATCAGGTCGAAGCACTGCACGCCATCGCGATCCAAGTGCTCAACCGCCTCGACGAAGACGCCCGCTAACCGGAACACCGGCCATGCGCCAACGCGGACGCGCGATTTTGGTAAGCCTGTCTTGTGCTTGGTAAGGCTGCCCGAATATCGCCGTGGAATGCCTGAATTGGCGCGCTGGAAAAGAGGTTAGGCATTCCTTGTCTTCTTTGGACTTAGGTGGGACTTATTGGCACCAAAGAGATTTCCGTTGTTATCGTAGTGGTTATGGTTGCGCTTCTGGAGAGAATTCGTGCGGACGAGAAGGTCTTCGTGCTGCGTTATGTTCAGCCGGGGCTCGTCGGGCTGATCGACGGCACTCTTTCCACCCTGGCGCCGATCTTCGCAGCCGCGTTGCTGTCCGGTTCGCACGCGGCGCTGTTCGTGGGCTTGGCAACGGCGCTGGGCGCGGGCATCAGCATGGGCTTGTCGGAGGCGCTGTCGGATGACGGCAGTCAGACCGGCCGCGGTTCGGCGGTCGCTCGCGGCGTTGTGACCGGGGCGATGACCGCGCTGGGCGGGGTGTTCCACGCGCTGCCGTTCGTCATAGAACACCGGCCGACCGCGATTACCCTCGCGGTGATCGTGGTGGCCATCGAACTCGTCGCGATTGCGGTCATCCGCAAGCGTTATCTCGCGGTGACGCTGCGTTCGTCGGTGCTCCAAGTCGCCGTCGGTGGCGCGCTCATCGTCGCGGTCGGGATGCTGCTCGGCAGCGCCTGATGCGTAGGTGCCGACGATGGGTCACCGGTAGGCGACGCGGCGCAGGAGGCTGATCACCTTGTCCCGCTCCGCCGGGGACAGCGGCGCGACCAGGTCGCGCTGCACGGCCTGCACCGCGGGGGTCACCTCGGCGAGGGTGTCGCGCGCGAGATCGGTCAGCACCAGGAGTTTGCGCCGCCGATCGGTTTCGTCCCTGGTGTCCAGCACCCAGCCCCGGCGGCGCAGCCGCGCCAGGATGTCCGCGGCGCTGGACTTGTCGAGTGACGCCATCTCGCCAGCGGCGGTCTGGTCGATAGCCGGGCGCCAGGCGAGACTGCACAGCAGTGCGTACTGCGACGGTGTGAGCAGCGTGCCCACGTGGCGGCTCCACAGCATCCCGTGCACCTGCTCGGCCCGCCGGATCAGGTGTCCCGCCGCCGAACTGAGCGGCAGCACGTCGATGCCTTCGTCCGCGTCCTGGCCCGCCGTGGGCACCGGCCCCGCGTAGGCCACCCGCCCCAGCAGTTTTCGGAAGCTGCGCCGCAGGTTCGGGCCCAGCGGCTGCAACAGGCGGTCCTGCACCGCCTCGACCCGGGCGGTGAGATCGTGCAGCATCGCTTTGGCCGACGGCGTCAGCCACAGCTGGTTCCGCCTGCCATCGCCCGCGTCGCGATCCCGGCGGATCCAGTCTTTGCGCTCCAGCCGCTCGACGATGTTGGCCGTGGTGGACTTGTCCAGCGACGCCAGGCGACCCGCCGTCTGCTGATCGACGCCCGACTTCCGGCTCAACGCGCTCAGGATCGCGTACTGCGGGCTGGTGATGTCGTTTCCGACCTCGACCGACCAGATCGCGGTGTGCATCTGCTGGGCGCGCCGGATGAGATGGCCGACCGTCGTGTCGAGCGGCAGCGCGGTGGCGACCGGTTCCGACGCGTGTGGCGCTGGGCTGTTGCCGACCACGGTGTCCCGCACGAGTGCCTCCTCCTGCTCCCGGTCGCCCTGGCCGACCGCAATGGAACGTGTACGAACCATCTTAATGGCGTCCGGCGGCGCCTTCCGCGCGACAGCCCCTTGACTGCGCGGAGATCAGGACTTAGCGTATGGGCCATTAGTACGTATACGTACTAATTTCCGTGCGGAGGGAAACCCCCATGGCGACATCTCGATTCACCACCCCGGACGTTCGGCTGGCGGCAGCCGATCTCCAGCGGAAGCTCGCCGACCTGCTGCCGTTGCCGTTGCCCGGGACCGTGCCACATCGTCGGCGTGCCAACGGATTGCGCGAGCTCGCGGCCCGACGCGGCGACTTGGTCGGCAGTGCGAGCGATCTGGTAGCGCTGAGTCCCTACCGCGAACGGGAGTGCTGACGACATGACGACGACCGTGCCGACCCTGATCGTCGGCGGCGGCATCGGCGGGCTGGCCGCGGCGCTCGCGGTGGCCAGAGCGGGCCGTGCGGTGCACCTGCTGGAGCGGGCGGCCGAGTTCACCGAGATCGGTGCGGGCCTGCAGTTCGGGCCCAACGCGATCCGGATGCTCGACCGGCTGGGCCTGCTCAGCGAACTGCTTGAGGTCGCCGTGCTGCCCCGGCACGGCGTGATGCGGCACGCCATCACCGCCGAGCCGCTGACCACATTGGACCTCGGCGGCGCGTTCCGCGAGCGCTACGGCTATCCGTACGTGGTGGTGCACCGAAGCGACTTGCTGTCCATCCTCGTCGACGCGTGCCGCGCGGAACCCGGGATCCAGCTGGAGAACAACAAGGCGGTCGTCGAGGCGCGGGCCGATGGCGAGGCAGCCCAGGTGCGCTGTGCGGACGGCAGCGCCTACCGCGCGGAGCTGCTGGTGGGTGCCGACGGGCTGCGTTCCGTGGTGCGCACGCTCGTCTCCGACGACGAACCGGTGCCCAGCGGGTACGTCGCATACCGCGGCGCGCTGCCGATGCACGAGGTCCAGACCGAGGTCGACAACGACGATGTCGTGCTGTGGGTGGGTCCGGGGCTGCATCTCATCCAGTACCCGGTGCGGCGCGGCGAGCTCTACAACCAGGTCGCCGTGTTCCGCAGCGAGAGCTTCCGCCGTGGCGACGAGGTGGTCGGCCCGGTGGGGGAGCTGTTCGGCCGGTTCTCCGAGACCTGCGAAGAAGTCCAGCGGCACGTGTCGCGCATCGAGACCGCGCGCAGCTGGCCGATCTACGACCGCGACCCGATCCCGACGTGGGTGCACGGCCCAGCGGTGCTGCTCGGCGACGCGGCGCACCCGATGCTGCAGTACCTCGGCCAGGGCGCATGCCAGGCGCTGGAGGACGCGCTGGCGCTCGGCGACGCGGTCGGCGCGTACGGCGGCGACATCACCAAGGCTGTGCAGGCTTACGACTCCGTTCGCGTGCCTCGTGCCGGGCTTTGCCAGACCAGGGCGCGGATGTGGGGCGAGGTGTGGCACACCAACGATCCGGTGACGCTCGGGCTGCGCGACCGGTACATGCACTCCCGCGAGCCGGACGACTACAGCGAGCTGGACTGGTTGTACGCGGCGGATTCCGTCGCCGTCCCCGCCTGACCGGCGGCGCGAAACGAGGAGCCGACAATGAAGTTGCTCAGTTACCTGCGTGCTGACGGTGCGGCAGGGGTGGGCGCCGTCGTCGACGGCGCGGTGCGGCAGGTCCGGCCGGAGTTCGTCGCGACCGCACCGGCCGGGCTCAGCCCGATGCGACGGGTGATCCAGGCTGCCGACGGGGCCGGTGCGGACGTCCCGCTCGACCTGGGCGCGGGACCGGTGCCGCCCGCTGAGCTCACCCCGGTCCGCTCGCGTGCGGACCGCTGACCCGGCTTTTCGTTCGGCCGCTCTAGCCAAGTCGGAGGTGCGTCATCACTACCGCAGAGATTCCCGAGTACCCGTTGTCCCGACCGACCGGTTGCCCGTTCGACCCGCCCGCGGAGTTCACCGCCCTCCGCGCGGAGGAGCCGATCTCGCGCGTGCGGCTGTGGAACGGCAAGCTCGCCTGGCTGGTCACCCGCTACGACGACGTGCGCGCGGTGCTGTCCGATCCGCGGTTCAGCTCCGACATGTCCAAGCCGGGCTTCCCGAGCCACAGCGAGGGCGTCGCCGTGACCCGCACGAAGCACCCGACGTTCCTGAACATGGACGACCCCGAGCACGCCGTGCACCGCCGGATGCTCACCAGGGACTTCATGATCAAACGGGTCGAGGCGCTGCGCCCGCGCATCCAGCAGCACGTCGACGAACTGCTGGACCAGTTCACCGCCGGGCCGCAGCCCGCCGACCTGGTCACGGGCTTCGCCCTGCCGGTGACGTCGTCGGTGATCTCCGAGCTGCTCGGCGTTCCGTACGAGGACCACGAGTTCTTCCAGCGCCAGAGCGGGTTGCTCATCTCCGGGACGGTCGGGCCGGAGGAGGCGATGGTCGCCTTCGACAGCGTCCGCGAGTACCTGCGCGGCCTGGTCGAGCGCAAGGCGGTGGAACCCGCGCAGGACGTGATCAGCCACCTGATCGAGATCGAGCGCGCGGGCAGCATCACGCGGGACGAACTGCTCAACATGCTGAGCCTGCTGCTGCGGGCCGGGCACGAGACGACCGCGAACATGATCGCGCTCGGCACGCTCGCGCTGCTCGAACATCCCGCCCAGCTCGCCGCGCTCAAGGCCGACCCCTCGCCGACGGCGGTCGCCAACGCCGTCGAAGAGTTGTTGCGCTACCTCACGATCACGCACTACGGCAGGCGGCGCGTGGCGACCGAGGACGTCGAGATCGGCGGCACGCTGATCCGCGCTGGCGAAGGTGTGGTCGCGGCCAACGATTCGGCCAACCGCGACCCCGACGCGTTCCCCGGCAACCCCGACGAGCTGGACCTGGGGCGGGCCGCCCGCCACCACCTGACCTTCGGGTACGGCGTGCACCAGTGCCTCGGCCAGCCGCTGGCCAGGGTCGAGCTGCAAGTGGTGTACCCGACGCTGCTGCGGCGTCTGCCGGAGTTGCGGGTCGCGGTGCCGGTGAGCGAGCTGCCGTTCAAGACGCACATGGTGTTCTACGGGCTGTTCTCGATGCCCGTCGAGTGGTAACGGAGCTGCGATGAAGGTCGAAGTGCAAGCCGACAAGTGCATCGCGTCCGGGCAGTGCGTGCTGCTGTCCGACGTGGTGTTCGACCAGGACGACGAGGAGGGCATCGTCGTGCTCCGCACGAGCGAGGTGCCCGAATCCGAGCAGAGCGCCGTGCGCGAAGCGGAGCGGATCTGCCCGGCACGCGCGATCCGGTTGGCCGGATCCGGCGGATGAGCGCGGCCATGCGCGAGGTGGACGTCGTGGTCGCCGCGGTGGGTGCCGTGCCCGCCACGGGCTGGCTCGCCGGATCGGGGCTCGACCTCAGCGATGGGGTCCGCTGCGACGAGCGGGGCCGTGCCGCTGACGGCGTGTACGTGGCCGGTGATGTGGCGAACGACCACCAGCCGGAAACCGGGACGCACCAGCGGTTCGAGCACCGGATGAACGCCACCGAGCAAGGCCGCCGCGCCGCGCTGAACCTACTCGGGTGCACTGAGCCGGTCCTGCCGTCGCGCTTCTTCTGGACCGACGTCGGCGACATCCGGATCCAGGCCGTGGGCACCTTCCCCGAGGGTGGCGAGCTCGCAGTGGTCGATGGCGAGCTCGCGGAGCGCAAGTTCGTCGCGACCCATTCGGCGGGTGGCCGGGTCACCGGAGTCCTCGGCTGGAACAACCCCCGCCAGTTCACCAGAGCAAGAGCCAGGCTCGGCACCCCGCGACGGAAGGCAAGGTGCTGACATGACGCTCCCTGTGTCAACTTCAGTCCTCGCGAACCGCACCTCAGGGGACCGTGACGCGAACCAGCCACGAGAAA
>NZ_JALBWV010000063.1 GCF_022678645.1 Saccharopolyspora soli
CCCCCCCCCCCCGCCCCCCCGCGGCGGGCCCGGCCCCCCCCCCCCCCCCCCCCCGCGCCGCGGGGGCCCCGGGGGGCCCCCCCCCCCCCCCCCCCCCCACGACCGCTGACCTGCCGGAACTAGCCGCCCGCTGCGGCGAGCACCGCGCGGCCGGTGAGCACCTCGGCCAGGTGTTCGCGGTATTCGACGTCCGCGCTGGCGTCGGACGCCGGGCTGGTTCCCTCCGTGGCGTGCTGGGCCGCCGCGCGGATCGCCTCGGCCGTGGCGGGCTGACCGACCAGGGCCTGTTCGACGCCGGTCGCCCGGATCGGCGTCGGCCCCATGTTGGTCAGCCCGACGCGGGCCTGCGCGATCGTGCCGTCGGAGACCTGCACCGCGGCGGCCACGCCGACGATGGACCAGGCTTGGGCGACGCGGTTGAACTTCTCGTAGTGCGCGCGCCACCCGGTCCACTTCGGCATCCGCACCTCGACAAGCAGTTCGCCGGGCTGCAGCGCGGTGGTGAAGTAGTCCACGAAGAACTCGGCGGCGGGCACGGTGCGCCGCCCGGACGGACCGGCCACCACCATCTCGGCGTCCAGCACCAGCGCCGGGGCCGGTAGGTCACCGGCCGGATCGGCGTGCGCCAGCGAGCCGCCGAAGGTGCCGCGATGCCGCACCTGCGGATCGGCGACCGTCCGGGTGGCCAGCGCGATCAGCTTCGCGTGCTGCTGCACCAGCGGATCGCGCTGGACGTCGTGGTGCGTGGTCATCGCGCCGATGACCAGCGAGTCGCCGTCCTCGCGCACCCCGCGCAACGCGGCGATCCGGCCGAGGTCGACGATCACCTGCGGATCGGCCAGCCGCATCCGCAGCACCGGCAGCAGGCTCTGCCCGCCAGCCAGCACCTTGGCGTCCTCCCCGGCCTCGGTGAGCGCGACGACCGCCTCCTCCACAGTGGAGGGTGCGACGTAATCGAACTGGGCGGGAATCACCGGGTACCTCCCTGGGCGTCCATCGTGCGGGCGCGGGCCACGGCCCGCCACACCCGCTGCGGCGAGCACGGCATCTCCACGTCGTCGACGCCCATCGGGCGCAGGGCGTCCACGATCGCGTTCACCACCGCCGGCGTCGAGGCGATGGTGCCCGCCTCGCCGACTCCCTTGACACCCAGCGGATTCGACGTCGCGCGGGTTTCGGTGCGGTCGGTGACGAACTCCGGCAGGTCGGCCGCCGAGGGCACCAGGTAGTCGGCCAGCGTCCCGGTGGTCAGTGTGCCGGACTCGTCGTACGTGGCCTCCTCGAACAACGCCTGCGCGATGCCCTGCGCCAACCCGCCGTGCACCTGGCCTTCCGCGATCAGCGGGTTGACCACGGCGCCGATGTCGTCGACGCAGACGTACTTGCGGATCTTGACCTGCCCGGTCTCGGTGTCCACTTCGGTCGCGCACAGGTGCGTGCCGTGCGGGAAGGAGAAGTTCTCCGGGTCGAAGGTCGCTTCGGCGTCCAGGTTCGGCTCCACCCCGTCCGGCAGGTCGTGCGCGGCGAACGCGGCGAGCGCGACCTCGGCCAACGCGGTGCCCCGGTCGGTGCCGCGCACGCCGAAGCGCCCGGCGGTGAACTCCACGTCGTCCTCGGCGCATTCCAGCATGTGCGCGGCGATCCGCTTGGCCTTCTCCACGACCTTGTCCGCCGCGTTGACCACCGCCATGCCGCCGACGGCCAGCGACCGCGACCCGTAGGTGTCCATGCCCTTCGGCGAGACCTGCGTGTCGCCGTGCAGCACCTCGACGTCCTCGAACGGGACGCCGAGCCGGTCGGCCACGATCTGGCTCCACGCCGTCTCGTGCCCCTGCCCGTGCGGTGACGCTCCGGTGACGACCTCGACCTTGCCGGTCGGCAGCACCCGGATCGCGGCGTGTTCCCAGCCGCCCGCACCGTAGGACAGCGAGCCCAGCACGCGTGACGGGGCCAGTCCGCACATCTCGGTGAACGTCGAGATGCCGATGCCCAACTGGACCGGGTCGCCGGAGCGGCGCCGTTCTTCCTGCTCCTCGCGGAGTGCCTGGTAGCCGAACAGGTCCACGGCCCGATCGGTGGCGGCCTCGTAGTTGCCGGAGTCGTAGGTGAGCCCGGAAACCGTGTTGTACGGGAATTCCTCGTGCGCGATCCAGTTCTTGCGCCGCAGTTCCATCGGATCCATGTCGAGTTCGGCCGCGAGCTCGTCCATCATCCGCTCGATGGCGAACGTCGCCTCCGGCCGTCCCGCGCCGCGGTAGGCGTCGGTGGGCGTCTTGTTGGTGAACACGTTGGTGCAGCTGAAGTGGTAGGCGGGGATCTTGTAGATCGCGTTGAACATGAACGCGCCCAGGATCGGAATGCCCGGCGTGACCAGCCGCAGGTAGGCGCCCATGTCGGCGAGCAGTTCGACCTTCAGCCCGGTGATCTTGCCGTCCCGGGTCGCCGACATCGACAGCTGCTGGACCTGGTCCCGGCCGTGGTGCGCGGAAACCATCGTTTCGGAGCGGGATTCCGTCCACTTCACCGGCCGACCCAGCTTGCGGGCCAGCACGAAGGCGATGAACTCCTCCGGCGTCACCTGCAGCTTGCCGCCGAACCCGCCGCCCACGTCCGGCGCGACGACCCGGATCTTCTGCTCCGGCACGCCGAGCGACATCGCCAGCATCAGCCGCAGGATGTGCGGCACCTGGGTGGCCGACCACATGGTGATCTGCTCACCGGTCGGATCGACGACCACCGAGCGCGGCTCCATGAACGCCGGGATCAGCCGCTGCTGCCGGAAGGTCCGGTCGATGCGCACCTCGGCGGTGCGCAACGCCTGCTCGACGTCGCCGCCGGTCCCGGCCTCGCCCGAGTCGAACGTCCAGGTCGCGTTGCGGTTGGTGCCCAGATCTTCGTGCACCAGCGGCGAATCCGGTTGCAACGCCGCGGCCATGTCGAGCACGACCGGCAAATCGTCGTAGTCGACGTCGATGGCGTCCAACGCGTCGCGCGCTTCGGCCGCGCTGCGCGCCGCGACCACCGCCACCGCCTCCCCGGCGAAGCGCACCTCGTCCACCGCCATCGGCGGTGCCGCGGGCGCTTTCATGTCCTCCGTGATCGGCCACGCGCACGGCAGGCTGCCCTGCTCGTCGGCGATGTCCCGACCGGTGATCACCGCCACGACGCCGGGCATCCGGCGTGCGGCGTCGGTGTCGATCGACGCGATCCGGGCGTGCGCGGCCGGACTGCGCAGGATCGCCAGGTGCAGCGTGCCCGCCGGTGTCAGGTTGTCGGTCCAGCGGGTTCGCCCGGTGATCAGCCGCGCGTCTTCCTTGCGCTTGCGGGAGCGCCCGAGTTCCGGTTCCACGACCGATGTCATGACTGCCGACCTCCCGTCACCTTCGCCTGCTCGTCAGCGGGTGTCCGAGGTACCGGAGTGTCCTCGGTGTGCTCGACAGCAGGCCCGACACCGGGCTGCATGCGCTGCGCCGCGTCGCGGACCGCGCGGACGATGTTCTGGTAACCGGTGCAGCGGCAGAGGTTTCCCTCCATGCCGTCCCGGATCTGCTCGTCATCGGGTTCGGGCACTTCGGCGAGCAGGTCCAACGCCTGCATGATCATCCCCGGTGTGCAGAACCCGCACTGCAAGGCGTGGTTGTCGTGGAATGCCTGCTGCAACGGGTGCAGTTGGCCGTCTTGGGCGAGCCCTTCGATGGTGGTCACGTCGTGCCCGTCGGCCTGCACCGCGAGCACCGAACAGGACTTGACGCTGTGGCCGTCCAAGTGGACGGTGCACGCGCCGCAGTTGCTGGTGTCGCAACCGACGACGGTGCCTACTTTGCCGAGACGTTCGCGGAGGTATTGGACGAGCAGCAGGCGCGGCTCGACCTCATCGGTGTATTGGGTGCCGTCGACGTTGACGGTGATGCGCGGCATTGGGCGGCCTCCTTGGAGGAACTGGCCCGCGGTGCGCGGACGGTCGGGAACAGACTGCTCCGCCTGGGTGACGGAAGTCACTGGAGTGAGCCTGCTACGCCAACCGAACGCGGGCAAGCGCTGAAAGCGTTGTCTCCGAATTCGCTCTCCGTGGCGGTTGTCGGTAGCGCAACCTCAGCGCCTGTCGTTGAGCCCGTGCCCCTGGCCACCCTGCTGAGACGACATGGGAGAACGCCAGTGGAGGCCCTGCAGCGGTGCCGGTGCGGCACCGCCGCTGCAAGACCAAAAACTCACGAGTGGTGGTGAATCGGCCCCTCGACGTCGGAGAGTCGCACCCCGCGGCCACCCCAGCGCAACGCGATCAGCTCCGCCGCGATGGACACCGCGGTCTCCTCCGGGGTGCGGGCACCGAGGTCGAGGCCGATCGGCGAGGAGAGCCTTTCGAGCTCGGCATCGGTCAGTCCCTGCTCCCGCAGCCGCCGCAGCCGGTCCTCGTGGGTCCGCCGGGAGCCCATCGCGCCCACGTAACCGACGTTCTGCCGCAGCGCCGCCTCCAGCACCGGCACGTCGAACTTCGGGTCGTGGGTGAGCACCATGACCGCGGTCCGCTCGTCCAGCCGTCCGGCCTCCGCCTCGGCGGCCAGGTAGCGGTGCGGCCAGTCCACCACCACGTCGTCGACGCCCGGGAACCGGCTGTGCGTGGCGAAAACCGGTCGCGCGTCGCAAACCGTGACCCGGTAGCCGAGGAACGCGCCCATCCGGGCCATCGCGGCGGCGAAGTCGATCGCGCCGAACACCAGCATGCGCGGCGGCGGCTCGAAGGAGTTCACGAACACCCGCAGCCCTTCGCCCCGGCGCTGCCCCTCCGGGCCGTACTCGATGACACCGCTGCGACCGCTGGCCAGCATGCCGCGCGCATCGTCGGCCACCGCGTCGTCGATCCGTCCCGCCCCGAGACCGCCGCTGGTGCGGTCGCGCCACACCAGCAGGTGCGAGCCGACCCTGGCGGCGTCGGGGTGTTCCAGGACGGTGGCGACGGCGACCGGCTCCTCGGCTCGCACCGACGCGGCGACCACGTCCAGCTCCGGGAACGTCTCCTGATCCACCCGTTCCACGAAGACATCGAGGATCCCGCCGCAGGTCAGACCCACGGCGAAGGCATCGTCGTCGCTGACGCCGTAGCGCCGCATGACCGGCTCGGCGCCCTCCAGCACACCGGTGGCTTCCTCGTAGACCGCGCCCTCGACGCAGCCGCCGGAAACGCTCCCGATGGCTTCGCCGCCGCCGGTCACCAGCATCGACGCCCCCGGCGGTCGGGGCGCCGACTTGAACGTCGCGACCACGGTGCCCAGCCCGACGGCCTCGCCCGCCTCCCACCTCTTGGTCAACTCGTCCAGCACATCGCGCACAGCGCACCTCCGCTTCTCGACGCCTCCCGGCGCTGTGTGCCAGTTTCGGGCAAAACTGACACGCTCCTAGCCCGGTTTCCGGGCGCCAGTTCTAGGCAGAACTGGCAGGCACCTGGGCTGGCTCGTCCCCGCACTGGGACAGTCGCCGGACCCAGGACCACACGTCCTCCAGCGATCGCAAGCTGTGTCCGGCCACCATCCGGTCAACGTGCGGCATGGCCGCCACAATTCCGGATTGCACCGGTTGATATCCGTCATGTCCGGCGTGCGGGTTCGCCCAGATCACCGCGCGGGCCAATCGTCGCAGCCGCCGCATCTGCTCGGTGAGCGCCGCCGCGTCACCGCGTTCCCAGCCGTCGGAGAACAACACGACCACCGAACCCCGCGCGACACCCCGCTGCCCCCAGCGGTCCAGGAACACCCGCAACGTCTCGCCGAGCCGGGTACCGCCGGAGAAGTCCGGCACGGCGCGGGACGCCGCCAACAACGCGGCCTCCGGGTCGCGCTGCCGGAGCTGCCTGCTCACCCGCGTCATCCGGGTGCCCAGCGTGAAAACCTCGGTGCTGGCAGGTGATCGACGCACCACGACGTGCGCGAACCGCAACAGCGCATCGGCGTACGGGCTCATCGAGCCCGAGACGTCGATCAACAGCACCACCCGGCGCGGCCGTCGCGAACGCTTCTGGCGCGGCAACCGGATCGGCTCGCCACCGGAGCGCAACAGCTCGCGCAGCGTGGCGCGCGGGCTGAGCGCGCCGCGCTTGTTGCGGCGGTGCCGCAGCGCGGGCCGCGAGGGCGGTTCCGGGCGCAGCACCGCGAGCATGCGGCGCAGGTGCTCGCGCTCCGGCACACCAAGCTCCGCGAGGTCGCGACGGCGGAGCACCTCCGCGTCGCTCGCGGCGGCGGCAAGCGGCTCGTCCGCGTCGCCGTCGCCCTCGCCGTCGGCAGCGGTGAGCGCAGCGATCCGCGCCGGACGCGGCAGCGGACGGCCCGGCTGCTCGGCGGGCAGCGCAGCGCCGCCGAACCAGCTGCCGAAGGCAGCGTCGTAGCGGGGGACGTCGTCCGGGTCGGAGCACAGCGTGAGGCGGCCAGCCCAGTAGACCGCGGCGCGGTCGTCGATGCCGACGTGTTCGGTGGCGGCGAGGAATGCCTGGACGCGGGTGGGGCCGCAGGCCATCCCGGAGTGGCGCAGGGCGCGGGCGAAGCCGACCAGGCCGGTCAAGGTCTGCATTTCGCCCCCTTCGGTCGTGAGTGCTCAACCGGGTTGGAGCCCGGTTGAGCACTCACGAGCAGTGCTCTCACGGTGCCACGATGCCCGCGGCACGAACCCGTTCGGCGTCCTCGCGGTACTTCAGCACCGCGCCCAACGTGGTCGCGGCGACCTCGGTGTCCAGCTCGTTCTGGTCGAGCGCCTGCAACGCCTGCGCCCAGTCCAGCGCCTCCGCCACGCCTGGCGGCTTCAGCAGCTCCATCTGCCGCATCCGCTGCACCGCGGCAGCCACCTGCTCGGCCAGCCGGATCTCCAGTCCCGGCAGGCGGCGCCGCAGGATCGCCACCTCCCGGTCCAGGTCCGGATGTTCCAGCCAGTGGTAGAGGCAACGGCGCTTCAGCGCGTCGTGCACCTCGCGCGTCCGGTTCGAGGTCAGGACCACGATCGGCGGCTCCGGTGCCGTCACCACTCCGAACTCCGGAATGGTGACCGCGTATTCCGACAGCACCTCCAGCAGGAACGCCTCGAACTCGTCGTCGGCGCGGTCGATCTCGTCGACGAGCAGCACGCAGGGCGCCTCCTGCAACGCGCGCAACAGCGGCCGCGCCAGCAGGAATCGCGGGGTGTAGAGGGAGGATTCGGCGGCGTCGACGTCCAGCTCACCGCTGGAGGCCGCTTCCAGCGTGCGCAGGTGCAGCAGCTGGCGCGGGAAGTCCCAGTCGTAGAGCGCCTGCGCGGCGTCGATCCCCTCGTGGCACTGCAACCGGATCAGATCCACCCCGAGCGCCGTGGCCAGGGCTTGCGCCAGCGCCGTCTTCCCGGTGCCGGGTTCGCCCTCGCACAGCAGCGGGCGACGCATCCGCATCGCCAGGAAAGCCGCCGTCGCAATGCCATCGTCGGGCAGGTACCCGGTCTCGTTCAACGCCGTCGCGACCTCGGCCGGGGACTTCATGTCAAACGCGTCATCCACCGCCATGCCGCCGAGCGTATTCGAACAACCGGCCCGAAGGCGATGAGCCGATCATCCGGCGAGCAGATCCCGAACCGCGTCGGCCACTGTGCCAACCTCCAAGGCGGGGATCGGATCACCGCGCACCAGGTACCGCCGAACCACCGCGTAGGGCAGATCCACGACCGCGAGGACAACGCGGGAGTGCCCGCGGGCATCGGTCCGGCCGAGCCGTTGCGCCAGGTCCGCCAGGGCCTGCTCTACCTGCGCGTTCCCAGCCGCCAGGCGGTCGCGGGCCGACTCCGCCCACTCCGCCGCGCCGAAGGCGCCAGCCCCGGCCAGCAGCACTTTCGCCTCGTCCGGGTGCGCGCGGCACCACTTGACCACGTACCGCGCCGCCGCGACCGCGGCTTCCTGCGGTTGGCCGTCGAGCGCGGCGAAAAAGCCTTCCTGGAACCGGAAAGCGGTGCGCAGCCACAACGCCGACAACAGCGCGGCCTGGTCCGGGAAGCGGTGGTAGACCGAGCCGCTCGGCGCGCCCGCGGCCCGCGCCACTGCGGCCATCGTCACACCTCGCGGCCCGGTTTCCGCGACGAGCGCCACAGCGGCATCGAGGAGTCGGTCGGCGTCGTGCTGGGGAGGTCTACCCATGTATTGGAGGATATGCTCTAATTCAGTTTTAGAGATAATCCTCTAAAAATCGAGGAGGTCGCGATGGCGATCCGCAACCTGCACGTCAGACACCTACCGGTGGACGAGAACACCGCCGGGGCGTTGATCGACTCGCTGGCGAGTCCGCACGACCGTTTGTGGGCGCACGACGAGTGGCCGGAGATGCGGTTCGACGGTCCGCTCACCGTGGGCGCCTCCGGTGGTCACGGCCCGATCCGGTACCGGATCGTCGGCTATGCGCCCGGCCGCTGGATCCAGTTCCGCTTCACCGCGCCGCGCGGCTTCGACGGGATCCACGAGTTCACCGTGCACCCCGAACCCGACGGCACCGCACTGCACCACCTGCTGTCCATGCACGCCCGCGGCCCGGCCCGGATCACCTGGCCGCTCGTGTGGCGTCCGCTGCACGATGCGGTCCTGGAAGACAGCCTCGACCGAGCCGAGCGGGCCACCACCGCAACAGTGCGATCGGCGGCGCGCTGGTCGTGGTGGGTGCGCATGCTGCGCGCCCTGGCATCGGCAAGCCCCCGCCTGCGAAGCGCCCCACCCGCGTAGCGCGCGCCGCCGGGCAGGGTGGTCGCGTTTGAGCGAGCAACTGGCGATTTCTCGCAACTCCGGCCAGTGGTCGAGTCGCGGTCGGGGGCTGCCGGGGCGGGCTTTAGGATCTCGGGGGCTTTCGGGAGGTGGCGCATGAGCCGGTTCAGCGGGTTTCCCGCGCACGTCGAGACGCACATCGGCAAGGTTCGCGGCGCCGACAGCCGGAGTGCGGATGGGCGGGAACGCGGCTACCACCTCGTCTACTGCGACCATCCCGACGGCGCGCACGTCTCGGTGCTGACCAGCGGACTGCGCGACCAGACGGCGGGTGCCCCGCTGCCGCAAGAACTCGTGTGCACGTTGCAGACATCCCAGGAGCGCTACGCGCGGCACCTCACCGGCGCGATCGCCGAGCTGCTGACCGAGAGCAACAGCCGAGTCGGCTACGGCGCGCTCATCATGAACGACCGAATCCTGTTGCCCGACACCGAGATCTGCGGCGCTCTGGCCGCGCCGCACCCCTACCTCGGCGACTCGTTCGACGTCCTGCTGGACGACGGCGGACAACCGGTCCTGCAACTCATCACGCTGATCCCGATCACCCGCGGCGAGGCGCAACTGGTGTCCCGCTACGGCCGCAACGCCTTGTACGACTGCTGGGAACGAGACAGCAGCAACCTCCTCGACATCCACCGCCCCTCCGCCACCTGACACCCAGCACCGCCCGAACAGCTGCCAACGCCCGACGGGGCCAGGGGTCGGCAGGGGTCGAATCGGGGGTGGACCAGGGGTGTTCCCGGAGGTTCGCACCGCGGCGCGGGCGCAGGCTTTGGGGCATGAGCGAGAATCCCTCCGCCATCGGCAGCATCAACACCGACAACGCCATCGGTGCCGGGGCCACCGAGCCTCCGGCGCGCAAATTCCGACGCAGCCGGGACGACGCCATGATCGCCGGGATCTGCAGCGGCGCAGCCAAGGCGCTCGGCGTGGACGCGACGATCATCCGCGTCGTGCTGCTCGCCGCCACCCTGCTCGGCTTCGGCGCTGGGATCGTGATCTACCTCGCCTGCTGGATCATCGTTCCCCAGGAGTGACCCCGGCCCCAGGTATCAGCGGATGTTCGGGGCCTGGTCGATGAAGGTGTCCAGCACGCCGTCGGCTACCAGGACTTGGCCCTGGGGGCGGACTTCGTCGGGCGAGGTTCGGATCTGCCTGGCGCGCTCGACGAACTGCCGGGCCGCGCTGAAGTGCTCGAAGGTGCGCCCCTCGTCGCCGTCCGCCCGCGCCTGCAGGCCGTCCATCGTGGCCACCAAGGCGTTGCCCCAGAGTTCGGTGGCCGCCAGCCACGGCTTCACGTCGGAGACGAAGTCCGCTGGCGCGCCCGAGCCGATCTGCTGCGG
Source organism: Saccharopolyspora soli (assembly GCF_022678645.1). GTDB lineage: Bacteria > Actinomycetota > Actinomycetes > Mycobacteriales > Pseudonocardiaceae > Saccharopolyspora > Saccharopolyspora soli. The sequence continues at coordinate 10,096 of NZ_JALBWV010000063.1, forward strand.
CGCGGCCACGATCGCCTGCGCGTAATCGCGCAACTCGCGAACCGCGCCCGCCCGGTCGCCGCCGTCCCACTTGGTGCGGAAGTCCTGGATCCGCCGCGCCAACTCCGGTGCGGGCGGCAGCCACGGACGCCCGCTGGCCAGCGGCGCCATGTGCTCCAGGTCGAAGAACACCAACAGCGCGGAAACGGTCGCGGGATCGGCGACCAACCCCGGCGAACCGCCCGCCATGCGCCGCCCGGCCAGGTACTCGGCCGCCGCGCGCCAAGCCCGCTGCGGGTCGAAAGCCGCGTCGTTCCAGGCGAAATCGGCGGCCCCGAGCTCCACGACCTTGCTCGCGGCCGCCTGGTTCATCGGGTTCACCACGACTCCCGCGAGCTGCCCGCTCAGCCCGGGTTGACGCTTGTCGTACGGCCCGAGCATGACCCGCCCGACGGAGCCGTCGAAGTCGTTGACCGGGTAGTTGTCCCACAGGAACAGCTTGCGCCCCCAGACCTTCTCGGCCTGCTGCGCATCCGAAACGGTGATCTGCCGCGGAATCACGCCGTCACCGGTCCACATCACCAGCACCCGCGGGTCGAGCGTCGACCGGATCGCCGTCTTGTAAGCCGAATCCGCCACGTCGGAGTACTCGGTCGGCACGAACTGCAGCGGCGCCACGCCGGGGTGGGTGTCGACGAACTCGCGCTGCACGCGGTTCAGCAGTTCCGCTTGCGCGCGTCCGGCCGCGCCTTCGGACGGTGGACCGTACTTCGCCTCGTCGCCAGCGCAGTTCCAGCGGGTGTAGGAGATGTCGTCCAGCGGCACCGAGAAGTCGCGCACGCCCGAGTCGTACATCGCCCGCAGTTTCGCCACCAGAGCACGGAAATCCGCGTCGTCGCTGTAGCAGATCGAGGTGCCCGGCGAGAGCGCGAAGGTGAACTTCACGTGGTGCGTCCCGGCCTGCCGGATCAGCTGCTGCACCTCGGCGAGCTTGTCGGCCGGGTACGGTTCGCGCCACTTCTCCCGGTGGTACGGGTCGTCCTTGGGCGCGTAGATGTAGGTGTTGAGCTTGACGTCGCCGTAGAAGGCCAACTGGTCCATGCGTTCGGCGTGCGTCCAAGGTGGACCGTAGAAGCCCTCGATGCTGCCGCGCAGCGGCATCGACGGGTGGTCCACGATGCCCACCCCGGCGATCCGGCCCGGCGAGGCGATCTGCCGCAGCGTCTGCACGCCGTAGTAAGCACCAGCGGCGTCCGACGCGCCGATGAACAGGGTCGGGTCGCCGCCGCCACGTCCGGCCAGCACGTACCCCTCGGCGGGCAGCGGCGCGGGTGCGCCGTAGCCCACCTCTTGCAGGCCCTTCACCACCGACGGGGACACCCGGTCGCCGATGCGGATGCGCAGCGTGGCGTCCTCGGCGGGCTGTCCCGGATCGCGCACCACCACGTCGCTCGCCCCGGCCAGCCGCAGCACCTGGACGGCGAGGTCGCGGGTCGGTTGGTCGACGAGCGGATCGACGATCACTTCGACCTTGCCCTGCACCGGGATGTCGTCGCCGAGCCGCTTCATCTCCTGCGGCTGCGGGGTGACCTGTGGCAGCCCGGTCGCGGGCAGCGAGCGCTGCGGCGGCGCGGTCGGCTCCGGCGCCTGCGGCGCGGTGTTGGTGCAACCTGCCAGCACTGCGCACACCAGTGTCGCGGCCACCGCGAACCGCCGCCGGGCATTTCGACCGAGCATGGCTCCTACCTCGTCTGGACTACCACCGGCCCCCAGGAGATCACACGCCGGTCTCGGCCGCTGGAAGGGCTCACGACACGCCGAGGGCGCCCAATTTGGGGAAATTGGGACACAAGAAAGCAAGGTTCCGCATTTCGGAAGACCGTTAGGCGTCGAGGAGCTCGCGCCAGGCGCGGACGCGGTCCGCGAGCACCGCGGCGCCACCCGCAGCTCGGGCCGCAGTGCCGATGTGGAAACCGCGCACCCCGGCAGCCCGCAGGTCGGTGACGTGCTCAGGCCGCAGGCCGCCACCGGCCAGCAGCAGCACGCCGTCGACGTCTTGCTGCGCAGCGAGTTCGCGCAGGTTGGCAAGGCCGTCCTCGACTCCGCCGGGGTCACCGGCGGTCAGCACGGTGTCCGGACCGAGCGACACGGCGTGATCCCAGGCGAGCCGGTAGTGGGCGGCGTGATCCACCGCCCGGTGGAAGGTCCACGGGCAGCCGTCGAGGTCGGCCAGCACATCGCGCGTCGCGCCGACGTCGACCTGGCCGTACGCGTCGAGGAACCCGAGTACGAATTCCCGCGCCCCGGCCGCTCGCAGCCCACCGACCCGCCGCCGTGCGGCCTCGACATCGACGGCGAAATCGGGGTGATCGCGCACCATGACCCGCACCGGCAGATCGGTGGCGGCGAGCACGCTGCGCACCACCCCAACATCCGGGGTGAGGCCGTCAGCGGCCAGATCCCGCACGAGCTCCAACCGGTCGGCGCCGCCCGCCTGCGCGGCCTCCGCGTCGGCGGCGTCCACGACGATCACTTCCAGCAACCCACCCATACCCGCACCATAAGACCGACGCACCGCCGTTAGCGCGCAGCCGACCCCACGAAGCTCCCGAAAACGGCCGAAGGGCCGCTCCCGGATGGGAACGGCCCTTCGAAAGCGACAGCAGCGTGGATCAGAAGTCCATGCCGCCCATGCCACCGCCCATGTCAGCACCGGCAGGGGCCTTCTCCTTCTCCGGCTTGTCCGCGACCACGGCTTCGGTGGTCAGGAACAGCGCGGCGATGGAAGCGGCGTTCTGCAGCGCCGAGCGGGTGACCTTGGCCGGGTCGAGCACACCGGCCTGGACCAGGTCCTCGTACTCACCGGTCGCGGCGTTGAGGCCGTGGCCAGCGGTGAGTCCCTTCACCTTCTCCGCGACAACGCCGCCCTCCAGGCCAGCGTTGATGGCGATCTGCTTGAGCGGGGCCTCCACAGCGATCTTCACGCTGTTGGCACCGGTGGCCTCGTCACCGGTGAGGTTCAGCCCGTCGAAGGCAGCCTGCGCGGCCTGCAGCAGCGCCACGCCACCACCGGCGACGATGCCCTCCTCGACAGCGGCCTTGGCGTTGCGGACCGCGTCCTCGATGCGGTGCTTGCGCTCCTTGAGCTCGACCTCGGTCGCCGCACCGGCCTTGATGACGGCCACGCCGCCAGCCAGCTTGGCCAGCCGCTCCTGCAGCTTCTCGCGGTCGTAGTCGGAGTCCGAGCGCTCGATCTCGGCGCGGATCTCGTTGACCCGACCGGCGATCTGCTCGTCGTCGCCAGCGCCCTCGACGATGGTGGTCTCATCCTTGGTGACGACGACCTTGCGGGCGCGGCCCAGCAGGTTCAGGTCCGCGTTCTCCAGCTTGAGGCCGACCTCTTCGCTGATGACCTGACCACCGGTGAGGATGGCCATGTCCTGCAGCATCGCCTTGCGGCGGTCACCGAAGCCGGGGGCCTTGACGGCGACCGACTTGAAGGTGCCGCGGATCTTGTTGACGACCAGGGTGGCCAGCGCCTCGCCCTCGACGTCCTCGGAGATGATCAGCAGCGGCTTGTTGGCCTGCATGACCTTCTCCAGCAGCGGGAGCAGGTCCTTGACGTTGGACACCTTGGAGCTCAGCAGCAGGAGGTACGGGTCCTCCAGGACCGCCTCCATCCGCTCCGAGTCGGTGACGAAGTAGGGCGAGATGTAGCCCTTGTCGAAGCGCATGCCCTCGGTGAGCTCCAGCTCCAGCCCGAAGGTGTTGCTCTCCTCGACGGTGATGACGCCTTCCTTGCCGACCTTGTCCATCGCCTCGGCGATCAGCTCGCCGATCTGGCGGTCACCGGCCGAGATCGCGGCGGTGGCGGCGATCTGGTCCTTGGTCTCGATCTCCTTGGCGTTCTTGAGCAGCTGCTCGGCGATCGCCTCGGTGGCCTTCTCGATGCCCCGCTTCAGGGCGATCGGGTTGGCGCCAGCCGCGACGTTGCGCAGACCCTCGCGAACCAGTGCCTGGGCCAGCACGGTGGCGGTGGTAGTGCCGTCACCCGCGACGTCGTCGGTCTTCTTCGCGACCTCCTTGACCAGCTCGGCCCCGATCTTCTCCCAGGGGTCTTCGAGCTCGATCTCCTTGGCGATGGAAACGCCGTCGTTGGTGATGGTCGGCGCGCCCCACTTCTTTTCGAGCACGACGTTGCGGCCCTTGGGGCCGAGCGTCACCTTGACGGCGTCGGCGAGGGTGTTCATGCCGCGCTCAAGACCGCGGCGGGCGTCCTCGTCGAACGCGATCATCTTGGCCATTGCGGTGTGGTCCTCCACCTGTCTGGACGCCGCGGAGGCGGATGCGCGCTCCACGGCAGGACTCGTGCGTGGCCAGGCTCGGTGCCCGCGACGGACGACCGCGCGGCGGTACCGTCTGGTGGTACCGCCGGAGACGGCCTCACCGTCCCGACCTGGCACTCAACCTTGCTGAGTGCCAGTACCGTGTTTAGCACTCCCACTGGGCGAGTGCAAGCGACGCCCCCGGCCGACGGACCGGTCAGTTGTCGTTGGTCGGAACCGACGTGGGCAGGTCGCTGTCGTTGTAGGAAGACGTCTCCGGCGTGGTCGAGTCCGTGTCACCACCGCTGGAGCCGTTGCCGATGGCGCTCGCCATCACGACGAAGATCACCACGATGATGACCAGCGCGATACCGGCGAGGACCGGCACGATCCACTTCGCCGAGCCGCCCGACTTGGTGGCGAACGACGCCGAACCGGCCGGGATGGGCGGGCGCAGCCGCACCGGGTCGTTGCTCGGCGGCGGCAGCGGGCGCGGCTGCTGCTGCTGTTGGAACGGTGGCCGGTAGCCGGGCGGTCCCGGCGGAGCGGGCGGGGCGTACTGCACCGGCTGCGGTCCGGACATCGGACCCGCCATCGGCATGGCCTGGCGACGCGGCGGCGGGGTGTCCCCGGCGGCCGGGCCGAGCGCGACGCGGGCGGCGGCGATGAGTTCCTTGCAGGTGCCGTAGCGCTGGTCGGCCTTCTTGGCCATGCCGGAGCGCAACACCTCGTCGATGCCGCCGGGCAGCACCACCAGCGACGTGGCGGGCGGCGGCTCGGCGCCCAGGTGGCCCTGGATGACCTCCTGCACCTGCCCCTGGAACGGCGGCCGTCCGGTCAGGCAGGCGAACAGCATGCAGCTCAACGCGTACAGATCGGTGCGGCCGTCCACCGGCTCGCCGCGCAGGTGCTCGGGGGCCGCGTAGGTCGGCGAGCCGAGGAAGTCGCCGCTGCTGGTGCGGTGTCCGGTCGCACCGCGCCGGGTGAGGCCGAAGTCCGCCAGGTAGACGTGCTCGTTGGCGGACTCGCGCGAGGTCACCAGCACGTTGGCCGGTTTGAGGTCGAGGTGCACCAGACCGCGCTCGTGCAGCATGTCCAGCGCCTCGGCGACCTGGGAGAGCAGTTCCAGGGCGCGCTTGGGCGAGATCGGCCCGTCCTTGATCAGGCTGGCCAGATCGGAGCCGTCGACCAGCCGCATCGCGATGTAGAGCATGCCGTCGACTTCGCCGAAGTCGTACAGCGGCACGATGTTGGCGTGGTCGATGGCGGAAGTGTTGCGCGCCTCGTCGACGAACCGCTCGCGGAATTCCGCGTCACCGGTGATGTGCTCGCCCATGACCTTGAGCGCCACCTTCCGGCCTAGCCGGATGTCGGTGGCGCGGTACATCACGCTCATGCCACCGCGACCGAGCACTCCGTCGATTTTGTAGTGGCCAAGGCGCTGCCCGGTGAGGTCTTCCGACACGCGAAGCAGCCTAACGTTTCGAGATCACGCCCGTCCTGGGGTTGCACCACACCGTGACGACATCGACGCCCGAACTTGCCCAACGCAACTCGGTCCGGTCCCCGCGGGCGGGAACCGGACCGAGGGTCGACGTTCTCGGTGTTCGTTTTCGAAGCAACGCGGCCGAATGGCCAGCGCACGCGCGATGATCACTCGCGGGTCCTCCGACGCTGTCGGGGGTCGCCGGGTCGGCGTCCGAGGTTCCGCTTGGCGACCAGCTACGCCAAAAGAGTCAGGAACAGCCCCTCAAACCTTGCGGACACCGTCTGCTTGGGTGCGGCCGTCACGCCCCGCTTTCACTTCGAATTCGACCCGATCTCCTTCGGAAAGGGTCCGGAAACCAGACATGTTGATCGCGGAGTAATGGACGAACACATCAGATCCACCGTCCGTCGCGATGAATCCGTAGCCCTTCTCCGAGTTGAACCATTTGACCGTGCCGACCGCCACGGCGTCCTCCTCATGAAAAAGTGATGCACGACGCACCAGGCGTCGCTGGAGCAACGGACACGCTACCCCAGAAATCAAGCCTCGTCGCGGGTTCGGCAATGCGACTTTTCCGTTAAACACTGGGCCGAACGGGTGCTTTCGGCGGCCACTGTCCGTTATCGGAGTAACGATAAGCGGCGGAATTCCCCCGAGTGCACGAATCCCTATTGCGCCCTCGGCGAAATTCTCAGGATCGAGCGCCTAGGCCATTTGCCTGCAACCAGCTGACGAGTCCTCGGGGATTGCGAGTTTGCGTCAGCACCTGGCCCGGCCCGGCGAAATCGAAGACCAAGCCTTCGCCGCTCTTCAGCGATTGGGTGATGCCCTGGTTCATCTGCCGCAACCGGGTCTGCACCGTATCGGCGTAAGCCACCACGTGACCGGTGTCGATGGTCACGTACTCGCCGGGCTGCAGGGTCACCACGTCCAGCGCGCCGTAGCAGGAGACCACCACCGGTCCCTGGCCGCCGACGTGGGTCATGAAGCCGCCCTCACCGCCGAAGAGGTTCTGGAACCCGCCCCACTGCGTCTCGACCTGCGCCGTGCTCGCCGAGGCGAGCCAGCAGCCCTTGGTCACGCACCAGCCGACCCGGCCGTCGAGTTCCAGCACGTTCAGGTCGCCGGGCAGGTTCGGCGCCACGTCCACCCAGCCGCCCTGCTGCGGGGCGGTGTAGGTCGACACGAAGAACGACTCGCCGCCGAGCGCGGCGCGCGCCAACGACTTCAGGAAACCGCCCTGCGCCCGCGCCTCGACGGTCACGCCGTAGCTGGTGGCCAGCATCGCACCGGACTCGACCTGCACCGGTTCGCCGGGCGCGAGCACCAGCCGGGCCACCCCGAACGAAGGCGTGTGACGAGTGCGGACCTGCACGGATACCTCCTAGGAGAGATTGCGGGGAGCGTCTTGCGCGGGTGATCACCGCGCGTGCGTGAAGTGGCTCGCGCCACCCGCTCCTCGCGACCGTCATACGAGTCTGCCACGGGCGATCGGTGCGACGATTCGCACGCCGGTAGGGACAGCGGGGGTGTCCATGACCGATGATCTGGGCGTGTCGCACGGAACCGGAACCCCTGCTCTGACCGCGGTCGCCGATCACCAGTCCAAGGTCGCCGCGTTGCTCCCCCGCACCCCGGTGCTGGCCAAGCCGCTGGCGGACTGCCTGGGGCATGCCTTGGCCGCGGACCTGGCCACGCCCATCCCGCTGCCGCCATTCGACAACTCCGCGATGGACGGCTACGCCGTGCGCTCGGTCGATCTGGCCGACGCCAGCGAGCAGCACCCGGTCAAGCTGCCGGTCCACGAGGACATCCCGGCGGGCCGGGTCGACGTGTCACCGCTGCAGCCCGGTAGCGCGCACCGGATCATGACTGGCGCCCAACTGCCGCCCGGCGCGGACGCGGTGATCCCGGTGGAACGCACCGACGGCGGCACCGAGCAGGTGCGGCTGTTCGCCTCGGTCCAGCCGGGGGCGCACGTACGGCGCTCCGGCGAAGACGTCGCGGTGGGCGAGACCGTGCTCACCGCGGGGACCACGTTGGGACCCGCGCAGCTGGCCGTTGCCGCTGCCGTCGGTGCCGCGAACCTGTCCGTGCACCAGCCGGTTCGAGTGCTGGTGCTGTCCACCGGTTCGGAGCTGGTGGAACCGGGAACCGACCTGCGACCGGGGCAGATCTACGAGTCCAACGGTCTGATGCTGGCCGCCGCGGTGCGCGAAGCCGGTGGCACCGCCACGTTGCTGCGCTTCGTGCCGGACGACGTCGAGGCGTTCCACGCCGCGCTAGCCCCGCACCTGGACTCAACGGACTTGCTGATCACCTCCGGCGGGGTCAGCGCCGGGGCGTACGAGGTGGTCAAGGACGCGCTCAGCGGCACCGGCGTCGAGTTCACCAAGGTCGCGATGCAGCCGGGCATGCCGCAGGGCTGTGGCCGGTACCGCGACCGCGTCGCCGTGGTGACGCTGCCGGGCAACCCGGTCAGCTCGATGGTGTCGTTCGAGGTCTTCGTGCGGCCCGCGCTGCGCGCCGCGGCCGGGCACCGGAGCATCCAGCGACCGGTGCGGCAGGCGGCGTTGATCGAGTCGCTGACCGCACCGGCGGGCAGGCGCCAGTACCGCCGGGGCCGGTTCGACCCGGCCACCGCCACCGTGACGTTGCAGGGCGCCCCCGGTTCGCACCTGCTGGCTGGCCTGGCCCGAGCGAACTGCCTGCTGGAGATTCCCGAGGACGTCACCGAACTCGCCGCTGGGTCCACAGTGGACGTCATGTTGCTGGACTGACGCCCGCCGACCCACCGGCCAGCGGGGCCTGAGCACACCAGGCGTGCGGCGGTCGCGCAAAACCGGCACGCCTGCTGGTTTTTTCGGTTCTGCAACGGAAACGCCTTTTTGTTGACGGATCCCACTGGTTTGGCCAAGACTGCACCACCGTCCCAACCATCCCCTCCGGAGTTCTGCACCGTGCGTGGCCCCTGGCGCGCCGCCTTGGCGCTGGCGTTGCACATCGGCTTCTTCATCGCGCCGATCGCGCTGGTCCTCGGACTGCTCGCGATCGCGGCGTTCACCTTCCGATACGACCACGACAGCGGACTGAAAGCCGCGCTGGCGGCATTGGTGGTCGGCGCGATGCTCGCGATCGGGCTGCGCGCCGTGCTGCGCGCGCGGGTGCGGCCGCGCGGCATCCAGCTGCACCGCGAGGAGCAGCCGCAGGTGTGGCGCATGGTGAGCTCGATCGCCTCCACCGCCGAAGCCCCGGAACCCGACGAAATCCGCATCACCTCCGAGCCGAACGCGATCGTCCGCGAGGACACCGCGCTGCTCGGCCTGCGCACCCGCATCCGGTACCTGGAAGTCGGACTTCCGCTGCTCGCCGCGCTCAACGTCAGCGAGCTGCGGGCGGTGGTGGCGCGCGAACTCGGCCACCTGACCGGACGCAACCGGCTGACCGTGGCGGCCTACCGCGCGTCGGCCAGCGTCGAACGCACCGTGTCGAGCCTGACCGGCGGTCCGGTGAAGTGGTTGTTCGCCGGTTACGCCCGGCTGTTCACCGCGATCGCGGCCACCACCGGCCACGCCCTGGAATTCGCCGCCGACGCCATCTCGGTCCGGGAGGCTGGCAACCGCGCCGCCGTCACCGCACTGCGCAAAGCGGTCGCCATCGAGATCGGTTGGCAGGAGTACTCCGACGAATACCTCAGCATGGCGACCGCGATCAGTCACGCGCCGGACGTGGTGCTGGGCTTCCGCTCCTTCATGGAGCATCCGACGCGCAAACCGCGGCTCGCCGAACGCGTCAAGCGGACCATCGCCGATGAACGGGACGGCGACCGCAAGCACCCGCCCATCCGACAGCGCATCGACGTGATGAAACGGATCAAGGTCGCCGAGCGGGAACTCGACGAACGGCCCGCGTTCGCGGTGTTGCGCAACCCCCGCAAGAGCGTTCCCGAACTCGAAGATCGCCTGATGGTCGACGGCCTCAAACGTCGGCTTTCGTGGCCGGACCTGGCTCGGCTGGCGGGTGCCGCGCATGTCGCGGACCAGGCCGCGCTGCTGAGTTCCGCGGCGGCGCAGAGCGGGTTACCGGTGGAGCCGACCATCGGCGGCATCCTGCCCGCCATCCACCGCGGCGAGGGCCCGGACCTGATCAACCCGGTGCTCAACCCCGGCCTGTCGCCGGAACTCATCGAGCAGGCCGCCATCGACACGCTCACCGACCTGCTCGGCTGCGCCGTGGTGGACGCGCTGATCTGCGCTCGGCGGGCGCACCACGAACTGAACTGGGGCGGCCCGTCGACGGTGCGGCTGGCCAACGGGTCACCGCTGGACCCGGACCGGCTGATCCGCCCGGCGGTGATCGATCCCCGGCTGATCCCCGGACTGCACCGGGCGCTGGTGGACCTCGGGGTGCCGCTGAGCCACGCGCGCCGCCCGGCCGCCGAACCCGAGCCCGAACTCGCCGGGATCGTCAGCCCGGTGCAGTGCTCCGGCGACAGCTACGACCTGCTGGTCACGGATCGGGGGCTGGTGCTGCTGCCCAGCGCGACCAGCACCGCGAAACGACTGCTGACGGGCACCCTCGCCCGGCTGCGCCAGGCCGAGAAGGAATGGCTCTGCGAATTGGCCGCGACACCGATCAGCGAGTTGCGCGAGCGACCGGAAGCGCAGTGGGTGGACACCAGGGACGTGGCCAGTGCCCGGTTGGACCAGGACCGCGCGGGCTGGTCGTTGTCGCTTGAGCTGTACCTCGACGAATACGCGGTGTCCGAACTCGACGGCGAATGCCTGCGCGGCGGGGCGGACGGTATCAGCGCATTGGTGCTGCGCAGCACCGCCGACGGTGTGGAGCACGGCGACCCGTATCGGGGCATCGGCGAGCTGATGGGGGCGCGGATGGAGCTGGAGGACCCCGTTTACACGAAAGAGTGAAACAGGGCAGGAACTTGATGACGCTTGGTCATGTAACGCGCCGCCAAGGTCCTCCAATAGCGGCTACGGACTTTTTGTGAACTCAATTACACTGGAAACCGCGTAACGAACCGTCGATCAAATACATCTCCAAGACGTCCGCATTTCCCACTCCTGCTTGCCGGTGGGGCGGACATGCCGAGGACCGTGTGCCGTCGGGGGGTGCACGGACCCGCATCAGGGAGCCGTTCGGCGTCTACGGGGAGGCGCCGAACGGCCCCTGTTTTTGTTCGTGACCGATGCGTTCGACTCGACACCAGCGCGCGGTCGAACAAAGTGCCCGCTGGCGCCGAGCTTCCGCATCACGGTTCTCGGCGGCCGCGTGGGCGGACTTGAGCGAGCCGGTGCCCATTCACCCGAGCGGGTTATGTGGACCGCGGGTTGGCGGTAGCATCCCCAGATCGAAATAGACGCAGGTCAGCAAGGTTCTCCTTGATCAACTACGCCCCCTGGCGTCAGTTGGCCCGAGGCGTCCGCGATGCTGTACCCGACGACGGCACCGGTCGGCGCTCCCCCGTGCGTCCGGGGAGGACGACCGCGAACGTCGCACCATGACCGCCGACGCAGGGGCGTAGCACCTCGATGAGCACCGCGAAAGAACCGAACAAGAACCCGCTGGCGCACCTCGCCGCGCTGGCCCGCGACACGATCCCGCCGATGCACCCCGCAGGCCGCCCGTTCGTGCTCGGCGCCGCCATCGCGACCCTCCTGCTGCGTCGCCGCTGGCGCACCGCGGGTCTGCTCGGTGGCATCGTCACCGCCTGGTGCGCGTGGTTCTTCCGCGAACCCGAGCGGACCACGCCCAGCCGCGAAGGGCTCGCCATCGCCCCCGCCGACGGCACCATCTCGCGGATCGAGCCCGCGGTGCCCCCGGTCGAACTCGGCCTCGGCGCCGAGCCGATGTCCCGCATCAGCGTCTTCCTGACGATCTTCGACGTGCACGTCCAGCGGGTCCCGCTGAGCGGCAAGATCGAGACCATCGCCTACCGGCCGGGCAAGTTCCTCTCCGCCGACCTGGACAAGGCCAGCGACGACAACGAACGCAACTCGATGGTCATCCGCGCGGACGACGGCACCCAGGTCGCCGTGGTGCAGATCGCCGGACTGGTCGCCCGGCGCATCGTCTGCTCGGTCGCCGAGGGTGACGTGGTGCGGGCCGGGAGCACCTACGGATTGATCCGGTTCGGCTCCCGGGTGGACCTCTACCTGCCGACCGGCAGCCGGATCCTGGTGGAGCCCGGTCAGCGCACCATCGGCGGGGAAACCGGGCTCGCCGAGCTACCGCGGGTCGTCTCATGAGCATGCGAACCACCCCCGGCGTCCGGTTGCTGCCCAACGCGATCACCGTGCTGGCGATGTGCGCCGGGCTGTCCGCGGTGCAGTTCGCGCTCAACGGCCACCTCACCGGCGCGATCGCGTCCGTCGCGGTCGCGGCGGTGCTGGACGGTCTCGACGGCAGGATCGCCCGGCTCCTCGACGCCACCTCCAAGATGGGCGCCGAACTCGACTCGCTGTCCGACGCGATGTCCTTCGGCGTGGCTCCGGCGTTGACGCTGTACGCGTGGCAGTTGCAGGACAACCGGGCCGGTTGGGTGGTCGCGCTGATCTTCGCGGTGTGCATGGTGCTGCGCCTCGCGCGGTTCAACACGCTGCTCGACGACACCGAACAACCGCCGTACGCCAAGGAGTTCTTCGTCGGGGTGCCCGCCCCGGCCGCCGGGCTGCTCGCCCTGCTGCCGATCATCCTGACCGCGCATTTCGACTACGCCGGCTGGTGGGCGGACCAGAACCTGGTGATGCTCTGGATGGTGCTGATCGCGGCGCTGGCCGTCAGCCGGGTGCCCACGCTGTCGCTGAAGACCGTCAAGGTGCCGCCGCGCGCTGCGGCGCCGCTGCTGGTGCTGGTCGCGCTGCTGGCGGCCGGGATCATCATGTTCCCGCTGATCTCGCTGGCGATCGCGATGGTGATCTACCTGCTGCACGTGCCGTACGCGGTCTACCGGCACAACTGGCTGGCCAAGCATCCGGAGGCGTGGGGAGTGCCGCTGCGGGAGCGGCGCGCGATCCGACGGCGCGGCCAGCGGCGCCTCGGCTTGCGGCCGCCGCTGCGCCGCCGCGTAGCGGGCGCCGCGAGGCGCGTGCGGCTGCCGCGGCGCTACAGCCACCCGGACGGCCCGCGGCGCAGCTGGCGCCGCCTGGAGTTGCGGCGCAGCCGCAACGACGGCGCCCCGCGCTAGCGGTCGGCGGTCGTGAGTGCGCAACCGGACTGGAGCGAACCGCATCCTGTTGCACCACGGGGCGACGAGAACGGAGTGAAGGGCACCCTTTACCAACTTACTGGGTAAAGGGTGCCCTTCACTCGTCACCTGACTGGGGTGGGGGGGGGGGGGGGGGGCGGGGGGGGGGGGGGGGGGGGGGCGCACCCCGGGGGGGGGGGGGGGGGGGGGGGCCGGCCGCGGCGGCCCCCCCCCCCCCCCCCCCCCCCCCCCGGCCCGCCGCCCCCCCCCCCCCCCCCGGGGGGGGGGGGCCCCCCCCCCCCGGGGGGCGCCCCCCCCCCCCCCCCCCCCCCACTGCGGTGTGGCGGGGCTAAGCTCGCGGCCGTGCCGTCCATCACGCTGACCGCTCGCCTCTCCCCCTCCGCCAAGGACACCCGGCGCGGCGTCGTGCGCATGCACCCCGAGGTCCTCGACGCCCTGGGCCTTCGGCCGTGGAACGCCGTGCAGCTGACCGGTGCTCGGGTCACCGTCGCGCTTGCCGCCGCGGCCGAGCCCGGCAGCCCGACCGGAGTGCTGCTGCTCGACGACGTGGCCTTGATGAACCTCGGTCTCACCGAAGGCGCTGAGGTGGGTGTCGCACCCGTGCAGGTCGCGGTGGCGAAGCGGGTGAGCATCGCCGGGTCGCGGCTCGCCCGCGCCACCGTCACCGCCGAGACCGTGCGATTGGCCTTGACCGGCAAGGTTTTCGGCACCGGCGACACCGTGTCACTGCTACCCCAGGACGTCGCCCCGGCGACCACCGCGAACGCCGGTGAGGTGCGCCGGAAGCTCTCCACCGCCATCGGTATGACCTGGACCAACGAACTGATCACCATCGCGGCCACCGAACCGCCCGGCGCGGTGGCCGTGCAACCGTCCACAGTGGTCGAATGGCGGGACGGCGCCAGCGCGGAACCGGTGCCTGCCGCACCGGCCGTGCCAGCACCAGCCCCACCGGTCGAGGCCGCGATTCCAGTCGCCGACCTGGTCGGCTCCCGCGATGCCGCGAAGCGGCTCACCGAGTGGCTCCGACTGGCCTTCGACCAGCCCGAACTGCTGCGCCGCCTCGGCGCCGAACCGCACCTCGGCGTGCTGCTAAGCGGCCCGTCCGGGGTCGGCAAGGCGACCCTCGTCCGCGCCGTGACCAGCGCGATCGGCGCCGAACTCGTCGAACTCGCGGCACCCAGCGTCGCCGCGCTCGAATCCCGCGCCGCCGCCCAACGCCTCCAGGACGCGATCAACCGCGCCACCAGCGCTGACGGCAACCGCGTGCTGCTGCTGACCGACGTCGAGAGCCTGCTGCCGGGCACCGAGCCGCCACCACTGGCCACCGTGGCGCTCGACGCGATCCGCGGCGCGATCGGCACCGACCGGCTCGCCGTGGTCGTCACCAGCTCGCAACCGCACGCGATCGACCCGAGGCTGCGCGAACCGGGGCTGGTGGACCGCGAGCTCACCCTCGGACTGCCCGACGACGCCACCCGCACCGACCTGCTGCGGGTCCTGCTGCGCAACGCACCGATGGCCGCCGACGTCAAGCTGGCCGAGGTCGCCGAGCGCGCGCCCGGATTCGTGGTGGCCGACCTGGTGGCGCTGTGCCGGGAAGCGGCCGTGGGCGCCGCCTTGCGCCACCAGGACGACACCGCCGATCCCCGCATCCGGCAACAGGACCTGTTGGACGCGCTGTCCTCGGTACGGCCGATCTCGATGTCCACATCGGACAACCTGCAGACCGGCGGGCTGGCGCTGGACGATGTCGGGGACATGGCCGAGGTGAAGCAGTCGCTCACCGAAACGGTGCTCTGGCCGCTGCAGTACCCGGACTCGTTCACCCGGCTCGGCGTCGAGCCGCCGCGCGGCGTGCTGCTGTACGGACCGCCGGGCTGCGGCAAGACGTTCCTGGTGCGGGCGCTGGCGGGCACCGGACGGCTGAACGTGCTGGCGGTCAAGGGCGCGGAGCTGATGGACAAGTGGGTCGGCGAGTCCGAACGCGCGGTGCGCGAGCTGTTCCTGCGGGCCGCCAACGCCGCTCCGGCGCTGGTGTTCCTCGACGAGGTGGACGCGCTCGCGCCGCGTCGCGGGCAGTCGTCGGACTCCGGGGTGGCCGACCGGGTGGTGGCGGCGCTGCTGACCGAACTCGACGGCGTGGAGCCGATGCGCGACGTGGTCGTGCTCGGCGCCACGAACCGCCCGGAGCTGGTCGACCCGGCGTTGCTGCGGCCAGGCCGACTGGAGCGGCTGGTGTACGTCCCGCCACCGGATGCCAGCGCGCGGGAGGCGATCCTGCGATCGGCGGCGAAGAACACACCACTGGCGTCCGATGTGGACCTGGCGGCGCTGGCCGGAGACCTCGACGGCTACTCGGCAGCCGACTGCGCCGCCCTGATCCGCGAAGCGGCCCTCACCGCAATGCGCGAATCCCTAACCGCAGCCCAAGTTTCCGCCACCCACCTGACCGCAGCCCACAAGGCGGTCCGCCCCTCCCTCGATCCGACCCAACTCGCATCCCTGGAGTCCTACGCCAAAACCCGCCAGATCTGAAACGGAGTGAGGGGCACCCTTAACCAAGTAAGTTGGTAAAGGGTGCCCCTCACCCACCCTCGAACGGGTCACTTGGTGGCGGTGGTGCCCTTGTAGTCGTTGGTGATGATGGCGATCAGGCCCGGCGTGGCGTCCTGGATGCCGTCGAAGCGGGGTTCGGCGCGGGCTCCGACGCGGGCGGCCAGGTCCTTGGCCTGGCGTTCCTCGTCCAAGCCCGGCCGGAAGTAGATCGTCGTGGTGGGGATGCGGCCCGCCGAGTAGTTGCCGACCTCGGGCACCTCGTACCCGGCCAGCCGGAAGTCCTCCGCAGCGCGGTGCGCCAGCCCGCTGATCGTGCTGTTGTTGTACACCCGCACCAGGATCTTGGCCGCCGCGTCACCGGAGCCGACCGGCAAGTCCTGGTTCGGCGCGGTCTGCGGCGGGACGACCGGCGGGCTTTCCGGGATAACCGGTGGCGTCGCGCTGGGGGGCGGCGGCAGCACGGGGGAACTGGGCGGGCTCGGGGCGAACGAGGTGACCGGTGCGTTGGTGCTCGACTCCGGGGGCAGCGGTTGGGCGGAGTTCGACGGGTCCCCGCTGGAAAACAGCGTGGCGATGCCGACGACGCCCGCGATCGCACCGAGCCCGATCAGACCGAAGCCGATGATCTTGGCCTTGGCGGGTCCGGTGGACGGTTCCCCTGAAGTCATCAGTGCAACTCGATTCCCAGTCGTTGGGCGGCCCGCGTGCGCTGCCGACCCGCCCGTGCCTTGCGCAGCCGTTTGATCAGCATAGGGTCTGCCCGCACCGCGACCGGACTGTCCATCAGCGCGTTCAGCAGTTGGTAGTAGCGGGACGGCGACATGTCGAACAGCTCGCGGATCGCCTGCTCCTTCACGCCGGAGCGCTTCCACCACTGCGACTCGAAGGCCAGGATGCTGCGCTCGCGATCGGTGAGTTCGAGGAGCTGCGACGGCTCGGGCGGCGTCGGCTGGGGCGGCACCGGTGGCGGATCGACGATCCGCTCGATCGGCTGGGTGATCGGCTCGGCGAGTCGCAGGCGCCGAGCGTCCGACGATTTTTGCCGTTGTTGCAAGCGCGCCAGTTGCTCGCACTGACGAGCGATCTCCTGCGCGGTCAGCATTTGAGCGGCGTCCATCTGGCTCCTCGCCTCGCGATTCGGGACTTCCCGCCTTCGCCGGAATCACATGGCTGTGATTCCTCCTTAATTACACCATGCCGAGATTGCCGGTGTGAGCGGATCACATCAGCGGGGAGCAGGGCAAGAGCGCCTCGCTGCGCCGGGGCGGAAAACCGCTAAAGTCCCCGCATGGCTGTTCACCCGATTCGGATCATCGGCGACCCGGTGCTGCACAACCCCACCCGTCCAGTGGAACGCTTCGACGATGAACTGCGCACCCTCGTCGACGACATGTTCGAGACGATGGCGGCTGCCAACGGGGTCGGGCTCGCGGCCAACCAGATCGGTGTTGACCTGCGGTTGTTCGTCTACGACTGCCCAGACGACGAGGGTGTCCAGCACCGCGGCTTGGTGGTCAACCCGGAACTGACGACCGCGGAGATCCCGGAGACCATGCCGGACCCGGACGACGACCTGGAGGGCTGTCTGTCGGTGCCCGGCGAGTCCTACCCGACCGGCCGAGCGAGCTGGGCGAAGGTCACCGGGTCCGATGTGGACGGAAAACCGGTCGAGGTCGAGGGGACCGGCTTCTTCGCCCGCTGCCTGCAACACGAAACCGACCACCTGGACGGCCACCTGTACGTGGAGCGGCTGACCGGTCGCTACGCCCGCGCGGCGAAGAAGATGGTCCGGCGCAACGGATGGGGCGTGCCCCACCTGTCCTGGAACCCAGCCGAGATGGGCGATCCGTTCGCGGAAGAGGACTGACGCCTCAGAACTCCTTGGTGTCCAAGGTGAGGCCGAACGGCTCGGGCAACTCGATCGGATCGCCAAAGGGAACGCGGTGCAAGCGGCGGTAGTGCCCGTCCAGAGGCTCGGAATACAGCAACACCGAAGGCCCGTCCCCGGCGAAACGATCGATCAGCAGGTACAGCGGCACGCCCGCGTGCGCATAGCTCCACAGCTTTGTTTTCCGGTCCCGCTCCGCATTGCTTTTTGAGGTGATCTCGACAGCAAGAAGTGCGCACCCGGCAGGAATGGGTGTCGGGTCGTCGTCCGTCGGCATCGCATCCAGCGGAATTACCACCACATCTGGGATGAAAAGGCTGCTCCGCAACGGGATCGCAACGCCAGACGTCTGGAAGATCCCCCACTCGTCGGGAACCTCACGAGCAAGAACGCGATGAACGCGATTGGCGATCCAGTTGTGGCCGTGTCCTGGCGGCGGCGTCATGACGATGCTCTCCTCGATGATCTCCGCGCGCCAAGCCTTGTTGGGCAGATCTAGGTGTTGCCAGATCTGAACCAGTTCGTCCCACGTCGAGCGTTCGAACGCAAGGGCAGCAGTCATAGCGCGGTCACCTCCTGTATCGATGTCATCACGCACCGTACTCACCACCCCTGACAACTTCGCGATCTGCCTGGTCACGAGCCTAACGGCAAACCGGGCTGCCGTCATCGGGGTGAACGGGGTTGGCAACGCCGCTCGGCTGCCGCTAGCGTCTGGCGGCGTCAAAACAAAACCGCGGGAGCTCGCACCAACAGCGGGCTGAGAGGGCGGCTGGAGAACTCCGGGGCCGCCGACCGCATGAACCTGACTGGGTAATGCCAGCGTAGGGAGTGGGTGGCAGTGGCCGACGTGCGCTCGAACTCATCCGGCAACGGAACCGAGATCACCACCGGACCGATCAGCGGATCCCGGAAGGTCCATCGAAACACCGAATCCGGCCTGCGAGTGCCATTCCGCCGCATCGAACTGAGCAACGGCGAGCACCTCGACGTGTACGACACCTCCGGGCCGTACACCGACCAGGACGCCACCGTCGATGTCCACAGTGGACTTCATCGGATGCGGGCGGGATGGACCGACGGCAGGGAGCACCGGACCCAGCTCGGCTGGGCGAAAGCCGGTGTCATCACGCGGGAAATGGAGTACATCGCCATCCGCGAAGGCGTGTCGGCCGAACTGGTCCGGGACGAGGTGGCCAGCGGCCGGGCGGTGATCCCGGCCAACCGCTGCCACCCGGAGAGCGAGCCGATGATCATCGGCAAGAAGTTCCTGGTGAAGGTCAACGCCAACATCGGCAACTCCGCGGTGACCTCCTCGGTCGAGGAAGAAGTGGAGAAGATGGTGTGGGCCACCCGGTGGGGCGCCGACACCGTCATGGACCTCTCCACCGGCAAGCGGATCCACGAGACCCGGGAACGGATCCTGCGCAACTCGCCGGTGCCGATCGGCACCGTCCCGATCTACCAGGCGCTTGAGCAGGTCAATGGCGACCCGGCGGCGCTGACCTGGGAGATCTACCGCGACACCGTCATCGAGCAGTGCGAGCAGGGCGTGGACTACATGACCGTGCACGCCGGTGTGCTGCTGCGCTACGTGCCGCTGACCGCCAACCGGGTCACCGGGATCGTCTCGCGCGGCGGGTCGATCATGGCCGCCTGGTGCCTGGCGCACCACCAGGAGAGCTTCCTGTACACGCACTTCAGCGAGCTGTGCGAGATCCTGCGCGGCTACGACGTCACGTTCTCCCTCGGCGACGGCCTGCGGCCCGGCTCCATCGCGGATGCCAACGACCGCGCGCAGTTCGCCGAACTGGAGACCCTCGGCGAGCTCACCCACATCGCCCGCGAGCACGACGTGCAGGTGATGATCGAAGGGCCGGGGCACGTGCCGATGCACAAGATCGCGGAGAACGTCCGGTTGGAGGAAGAGCTCTGCGGCGAGGCTCCGTTCTACACGCTCGGGCCGCTGACCACCGACATCGCACCCGCCTACGACCACATCACCTCCGGGATCGGCGCGGCGATGATCGCCCAGGCGGGCACCGCGATGCTCTGCTACGTGACGCCGAAGGAGCACCTCGGGCTGCCGAACCGGGACGACGTCAAGACCGGCGTGATCACCTACAAGATCGCCGCGCACGCCGCCGACCTGGCCAAGGGCCACCCGCGCGCGCAGGATTGGGACGACGCGCTGTCCAAGGCCCGGTTCGAGTTCCGCTGGACCGACCAGTTCAACCTGTCGCTGGACCCGGACACCGCGCGGGCCTTCCACGACGAGACGCTGCCCGCCGAACCGGCCAAGACCGCGCACTTCTGCTCGATGTGCGGGCCGAAGTTCTGCTCGATGAAGATCACCCAGGACGTCCGGAAGTTCGCCGAGGAGCGCGGACTGACCAGCGTCGAGGCGATCGAGGCGGGCATGCGGGAGAAGTCCGCGGAATTCGCGGGCACCGGCAGCAAGGTCTACCTCCCCATCGCCGACTGAACCGCTCCCCTGTTTCCGGGGCCGTTCGGCGCCTGTCGGAAGCGGCGATTTAGCGCGAAATAGCCGCTTCCCGTGCGGGCTCGGGCGCCGCAGCCAACGCATTGATGGACTCCTGACCAGTGGAAACCTTGTCGCGAACCCCGGAAGATCGCCAGGAACCAGGCCGTAACATGAACTGGATGCACGAGATCTCGGCCGGGCACGAAATGCGGCCCGCGAACGACACCGCCCCTCCGACCGCGCTGACCATCGCCGGGTCGGATTCCGGCGGCAGCGCCGGGATGCACGCGGACCTGCGCACCTTCTTCGCCTGCGGGGTGCACGGGATGACCGCGGTCACGGCGGTCACCGTGCAGAACACCGTCGGAGTCACCGGGCTGGTGGAGATCCCGCCGGAGACCGTCGCCGCGCAGATCAATGCGGTCGCCTCGGACATCGGGGTGGGCGCGGCCAAGACCGGGGTGCTCGCCTCGGCGGCCACCATCGAGGCCGTGCTGGACGCCTGCGACACCCACGGCATCGGTCGCGACGGCCGCACCCCGTTCGTGCTGGATCCGGTGGCCGCCTCCCGCAGCGGCGAACCACTGCTCCGGCCGGATGCGCTGGATGTATTGCGGCACAAGGCTTTTCCGCGCGCCACGCTGGCCACGCCGAACCTCGACGAGGTTCGGCTGCTGACCGGGATCGAGGCGCGCACCCGCGCGGACCTGCTGGATGCCGCGAAGGCGATCTTCGACTTCGGACCGCAGTGGGTGCTGATCAAGAGCGGTCACCTGGCCGACGACCCGGAGTGCATCGACCTGCTCTTCGACGGCACCGAGGCGATTCCGCTGCCCGGTCCCAGGTACGCCACGGTGCACACGCACGGCGCGGGCGACGTGTTCGCCTCGGCGATCACCGCGGCCCTGGCGAAGGGGGCATCGGTGCCCGACGCGGTGCGCAGCGGGAAGCGGTTCGTGACGCGCAGCGTCGCGCACGCGTATCCGCTGGGTGCCGGGGTCGGGCCGGTGTCGACGTTTTGGCGGGTCAGCCCGCGGTCCTTCTGACGAGGTTCGTCGTCCCGTACGCCGACGAAGATGCGCCGTACAGCAGACCGCCCCCAACTGACCCCCTAATAGAGTGATTTTGGTCCCGGATCTGTAACCCGAATGGCGTTCGTCATCGACATACTCGTCAAGAAGCGCGTAATTCCCAGACCGCGGACCATCAGCGGCAGGCGGTTTGCTGCGCGCTGCGCGCACTAGGACGACAGGGGTTTGCAACAGCGTGGCTAAATCGGTGTGGACACGAGTGCGGGAACGGCTGGCCACGGAATCAGGAGCACCAGACCCCCGACAACGCCAATACGTCGTGCTGGTGATCATCGCCGTGCTGGCTGGCACCGCGGTCGGCTGGCTCTTCGAGTTGCAGATCCCAGCGCTGATCGCCGGGTTGACCGCGGTGCTGGCGCTGGTCGCCACCGGTGGCCAATCACTGCGCTCCGACCTGCACCGGTTCGTCTGGTTCAGCCCCGCGCTGGTGCTCATGATGACCATCGGCCCGCTGCTGGTGAACGTCCCGGTGCTGGCCGCGCTGGCGGTCGCGGTGGTGGTCTTCGGCACCAGCATGCTGCCCGCGCTCGGCGAGCACTACCGCATCGGTGGGCAGACCTTCGCCGCCGCGACGCTGGTGTCCACCACCACCGGGATCGGTGCCGACCAGCCGGTGCTGGTGCTGCTGGCCTCGGCCGTCAGCGGGGCGCTGTTCGCGCTGGTCCTGCGGGTGATCATCGGCCTCAGCGACCCGACCAGGGCGACCCGCGTGGCAGTGGCCCGGACGTTGCTCGAACCCGGTCCCGGCGTGGTCGAATCCGCTGCCGCTGCGTGGCGTGCCGACGGCTCCAGCACTTGGCTGGGCCAGGTGCTCGCCGGGGCGGCTCGGTTCCGCGCTGCTCGCGAAACGCTGCTCACCCAGGCCCAGCAGAGCGACCGGATCGAAGCCGAACGACTCCGGGAGATCGTCGCGCAGGCCGATCAGGTCGCCGCCGAACTCGCGCGGGCGGTACGCGCCCGTGCGTGCACCGGGCTGCCCGCGGTCGCCCGCCGCGACCCGGCCCAGGCGGTGCTGGCGCGCGGCGGACGGCAGGACCTGCCGGACGCGGTGCGCGGCATCAACCAGGCGCTCGACCGGATTCGGGCGTCGGTGGTGCGCCGTGTCGAAACACCGCTGCCACCGTCGGCTCCTGGCGCTCGCCGCGAACGTTTCCTCGGGGCGGTGCGGGCGCATCTGTCGTTCCGGTCGTCGCTGTTCCGGCACGCGCTTCGCTGCACGCTCGCGGTCTCCATCGGCATGGTGATCGTCTTGCTGCTGCGCGATCCGTCGGCGTCCAGCCTGCTGCTCGCGCTGTACGTGGTGCTGCAACCGGCAGCCCGCGACAGCATGACCGGCGCCCTGGAACGCACCGGTGCCGCAGTGCTGGGCGTGACCGCGTTGGCGTTGCTGATCACCCTGCTGCCGGGCGCGTTCCTGCTGGTACCACTGGTGATCGGCGGCATGCTGCTGAACATGGCGCGGCTGCGCGCCGACTACCAGACATTGCTGGGTTGCCTGATCGTGGTGACCGTCGTCGACCAGGCATTGCGGCTGGAACGGCCGCTGGTGAACGTGGCGATCAGCTTCGCGGCGAACATGGCGGTCGGCGCGGCCATCGCGCTCATCGTCGGTTACGTCAGCTACCTGGTGCTGCCCAGCAGCATCCTGCCGGACGTGCGCGGCGCGGTGCGGTCCACCGTGTGGTCGGTGTCCGAACTGCTGCGCAGCGTGCGGGCCGCCGGTCAGGGTGTCGATCTGCCCGCGGCGTTGCAGGCGGCGAACGTGCTCGCGTTGCGGCGCACCCAAGATCTGCTCGGCATGCCCGCGCTGCTGGACGGAACCGGCGAGGAGACCGACGACGATCGCGCCACCCGCGCGGCGGCCATCGCCCTCGACGCGCTGCGGCAGGACGTGGCGACCCTCGCGTTCCGGCCGGAGGCCGAGCAGGCGGTGGCGGTCCCGGCCCTGCGCGCGGTGGACGACCTGCTGGGCGGCAAGCCGACGGCGAAGATCCCGGACGTGCCGGAGGGCAGCGCCCCGGCCACCGAACTGCTGGCGAGCTCGCTGGTGGAGAACGCCCTGCACGCCCGCCTGGCGATCGACCGGACCTTCGGCTACGACAGCCCGTGGAAGACCTACACGATCGCCTTCGTCCGCCCCGAACGCCTGCACATCCGCTGAACCCGGCAACACCACCTCTGGGGGAAAGGTGGGGGGCACCTGTGACCAAGTAACTGGGTCACAGGTGCCCCTCACCTCGAAAAACTGTTCACTCCATCGGGCGGCCTGGGCTGGAGGCTTGGGCCCAGAAGCGTTGCGGGATCCGGCCCGCCAGGGCCGCTAGGCGTCCGGCTTCGACCGCCGCCTTCATCGCCGCCGCCATTCGCTCCGGGTCTTGGGCTCGGGTGACCGCCGTGGCCAGCAGCACCGCCGAACAGCCGAGTTCCATGGCCAGCGCCGCGTCCGAAGCAGTGCCGATACCCGCGTCGAGCACGATCGGAACCGAGGCTCGGGAGACGATCATCTCGATGTTGTGCGGGTTCCGGATGCCCAGACCGGTGCCGATCGGCGAACCCAGCGGCATCACCGCAGCGCAGCCGACCTCTTCCAGCTTCAGCGCCAGCACCGGGTCGTCGTTGGTGTAGGCGAGCACCACGAAGCCCCGGTCGACCAGCTGCTCCGCCGCATCGAGCAGTTCCACCGGGTCGGGCAGCAGGGTGTCCTCGTCGGCGACGACCTCCAGCTTGACCCAGTTCGTCTCCAGCGCTTCGCGGGCCAGCTGCGCGGTCAGCACGGCTTCGGCCGCCGTCCGGCAGCCCGCCGTGTTGGGCAGCGCCTCGATGTCCAGCTTGCGCAGCAGGTCGAGCACTCCGGTGCCGCCGCCAGCGTCGGCGCGGCGCATCGCCACTGTCGTCAGCTCGGTTCCGGAAGCGATCAACGCGCGCTCCAAGACCGCGAGGTTCATCGCCCCTCCGGTCCCGGTGATCAGTCGCGAACCGAACTTCCGACCGGCGATCACCAACGGGTCGTCCATGAGTCTCCTAACGACGGGCCCGCCAACTCCGGGCGGCACGGGTGCGTTTCCGTTGCCCCGCAAGGGGTTGGTTCGGGCTGGACCACAACCTTTCGAGCTGGAAGCCCCTCCTCCTGGTGGGGCGGAGCCACGTCACCCTCCTTGCACCGCGGTGAGGACCTCGATCGTGGCATCGGGGCGCAATCCGGTGGTCGGCCACAGGGCGCGCGGCACCACCGCGCCGTCCAGTGCCACCGCCACACCCCGCTCGGGCACCCCGAACTCCCGCAGCGCCGACGCGAGCGTGGCGTCCGCGGCGATCTGCCGGGGTTCCCCGTTGATCAAGACGTTCACTGCTGTCCTCCCCATCGACTCGGATCGGCGGCCTTGATCTCGGCGGCGGGCTCCTCGCCGCGCAACAGCGCGAGCACCGCCTCGACGGTCACCGGGGCGAGCAGGAAGCCACCGCGGTGGTGACCGGTGGCCGCCAGCACGCCGGGTTCCAGCCAGCCGAGCACCGGCAGGTTGTCGTCGGTGCTCGGGCGCAGTCCGGCCGCAGCCTCGACCAGCTGGTACTCGGAAAGGCCCGGCATCAGTTGTTCGGCGTCGGCGATCAGATCGCGCACTCCGCCCACCGTGACCTCGGTGTCGAAGCCGACCTCGTACTGGGTGGCGCCGAGCACCAGACCGCCGTCGTCACGCGGCACGAGGTAGACCGGACGACCGCGCACCGGCCCGCGCACCGTGCGGCTCGGCGGCGGCAGCGCCGTGGTCCGCGCGCGCAGCCGGAGGATTTCGCCCTTCACCGGCCGGATCCGGTCCCGCAGCGCGGGGTGCAGCGCACCAGAGTGCGCACCGGCCGCGATCACCACCACGTCGCAGTCCATAGTGGATTCTTCGAGCTCCACCACACCGGGGCGCACGCTTTTCGCGTTCGCCGTGACGAATTCGACGCCCGCCGCGGTGGCCGCCGCGCGCAGCGCGAGCAGCGCCACGCGGTTGTCGACCGCGAGATCACCCGGCACTTCGAGCCCGCCGCGCACCGCCGGACCCAGCGACGGTTCGAGTCTGCGCAGCTCCCGGCCGGACAGCCGGTTGACGGTGCGGCCGAGCCGGGCGAGGTAGTCGGCCACGTTGTCCAGTTCGGCCCGGTCGGCACTGTCCACGCCCACCACCAGGGTGCCCTCGCGGCGCAGGCCGGAGGGCCGCCCGGACGCCCGGCTGAGTTCGTCGGCGAACGTCGGCCACTGCCGCAGCGACGCCGAGCCCAGTTCCAGCAGTTCCTCTTCGCCGGGCCACGCCTCGGCGATCGGCGCCAGCATGCCACCGGCCACGTAAGACGCCCCGGACGCCGGTTCGGCGTCGACGAGTTGCACGCGATGCCCAGCGGCGGCCGCGCGCCAGGCGACGGACATACCGATGACCCCGCCGCCCACGACGACGACGTGCTCGGTTCGTTCTTCAGACACTCCACGCTCCCTGCGCCGGCATGACCCGGATCAGGTTCGACGGTCGGGGCCAACGCCCCCTCTCAGCCCGGTGTCCGGACTCCCGTGCTCACCGAGTCCACCGTACCGGGCGCGGATCTCGACGTCAGTGCCCGTCCTGACCGAATTCGCGCGATCGGCCTGGGGGACGACCGCTGCTGGGCGAGATCGAGCGATTCCGCCGCAGCCGCGCGCTCCGGCGGCAGCGGCACCAGGGGCTACCCTGTGGAACATGCCTGGATTGGACGGTTTCGGCATCCGCGCTCGCCTCGCCGAGGCGCGGCTGTACCTGTGCACCGACGCACGCACCGAGCGCGGTGACCTCGCGGAATTCGCGGAAGCGGCACTAAGCGGCGGAGTCGACATCATCCAGTTGCGGGACAAGAACTCCAGCGGCGCTCCGCTGGAAGCCCGCCAGGAACTCGCGGCGCTGGAGGTGCTGGCCGAGGTCTGCGTGCGGCACGGCGCACTGCTCGCGGTGAACGACCGAGCCGACATCGCCTTGGCAGCCGAGGCCGACGTCCTGCACCTCGGACAGGACGACCTGCCGGTGGAGATCGCCCGGCGCATCCTCGGCGAGCACATCGCGATCGGCCGGTCCACGCACGACGTGGTGCAGGCCGACGCCGCGGCCATCGAACCGGGTGTGGACTACTTCTGCACCGGCCCGGTGTGGACCACGCCGACCAAGCCGGGTCGACCGGCGGCCGGGCTCGACCTGGTGGAGCACGCCGCGGAGCACCGGGGACACGGTCGGCCGTGGTTCGCGATCGGCGGCATCGGTCCGGACAACCTCGACGACGCCCTCAAAGCCGGAGCGCAGCGGATCGTCGTGGTCCGCGCGATCACCGAAGCCGAGGATCCCCGCGCGGCGGCTCGGGAACTCCGCGACCGCCTGCCCTGAACGGCCGTGAGGGCGAAAGCGGGTTGACGCCCGCTTCCGCCCTCACGCGATGATGTGCGTCTTTTTGATCTTTCAAGCGGCGTAGCCGCTTAGCCCACCTACGCCACTTGCACCGCCGCGGGTTCTCAGAGGTTTTCTCGCGAGGACAGCCCCGACGTGGGCATACATGATGTCGGGGATCCCGCAGCCGAGAAACCTCTGAGGTTCCGCTACCCGCACCGCCACGCAAAACGAGTTCGGGACGGTGATTTTCGGGGACAGGTGGTTACTGAGTCAGCAGGGTCAGGCCGTAGGCCTGGAGGATTTCGTTCACCGGCTGGAAGTAGGTCGTGCCGCCGGAGGAGCAGTTGCCCGAACCGCCCGAGGTCACGCCCTGGGCCTGGTCACCGGACAGCCACGAGCCACCCGAGTCGCCGGGTTCGGCGCAGACGTCGGTGCGGGTCAGGCCGGACACGGTGCCCTGCGGGTACTGCACCGTCTGGTTCTTGGCCTCGATCGAACCGCAGTGCCAGCCGGTGGTCGAGCCGGAGCGGCAGATGGACGCGCCCTCGGCGGCCTCGGTGGAGCCAGCGACACCGACCGTGCTGCCGTTGTACTGGTTCACCAACGGCTGCGGGGTGTCACCGGATCCGACCGAGACCCAGCCGTAGTCGTCGCCGGGGAACGACGAGCCCTCGAACTGGCCGGTTGGCTCCGTGGTGCTGTCGCCCTGGCTGCCGCAGTGCCCGGCGGTCACGAAGCCGCCCTGCACCGAGAACCCGACCGAGCAGCGGCTGCTGCCACCGATGTAGTAGGCGTTGCCGCCGATGACGTCGGCGTAGGTCCGCGGGTCTTCGAGGGACTCGACGACGCGGACTGCCTCCGTGAGAACCCCGGTCGCCTGCACGAACTCCGCCGCGTCGGCCTCGGTGCCCGGCCTGGTGGTGACGACGACCGAGTTCTCGCTGCCGTCGGCGTACCAGCCCGAGATGCCCCTGGGCGCCACCGTGCTGTGCGTGTTGAGACCTTCGACGACGCCGTTGAGCTCCTCGATGGAGAAGTCGACCTGCCTGGGTTGCGCACCGGCAGCGCGGACCTCGTCGAACCGGGCCGGGTCGGTCACGCCGACGACCAGCTTGCCGGTCTCGGCGTCGAAGTAGGACCCGCCGAAGGAACCGGCCAGCGAGCCGCGCAGCTGCTGGTCCGCGCGGTTGGCGGCGGTTTCCTGGGCGATCCGTTGGATGGCCTGGTCACGGGTCAGCCCGAGATCGCGCTGCATCGCGTCGAGCAGAGTCGCCCTGGCCGGGGTTGGCGCGGTTTCGGTCGCGGTGGCTGGCATGGTCAGCGCGGCAACCGTTCCCGCTGCCAGCATCACAGTCCCGGCCATTCGGGCCGCGAGTCTGCGCTTCATCTGTGTCTCCCTCTTGTGAGCTGGATCTCAGGGCCCCCGTCGCTGATCCAGTATCAAAGGAGATCACCAGTCCCACATCCACCTTTCGCCGCATCTCGCCCAAAACGCCCGTTACGCAACTCGATCGAGCTAGCGAAACAGGGGTTGAACAGGGCCTCTTACCGCCCAGACGGGTACTCGGGCAACACGCCGGTTTCACCTGCCGGGTCGCGCGGCTGGAACGCGCCCGACTCCGGCGCGGAGGTCTGCTGCTGCGACGTCGGCGATTGGCTCGGCTCCGTGGTGGGGGTGGGCTGCTGCGTCGGCTGTTCGGTCGGCTGCTGGGTGGGCTCCACCTCCGTCGTCGGCTGCGGCTGCTCGCTGCCGGTCTCCGGCGGGGCGTCGGTGTCGGTCGGAGCGGTCGGCGTCGGCTGCGAATCCTGGTGCAGCACCCGCCCGAGCGTCGTGCCGCGTTCGCCACCGGACAGCGGCCGTCCAGTCACGCCTTCGAATCCGGTGATGATCAGCATGCTCAGCACGAACGCCACCGCGCAGCTGGCCGCCACCATCGCCCACCGGATCTGGCGCTTGCGCCGATCAGCGGAGTCCGGCCGCGCGGCAACGGCTTCGGTGGGCGCGGAACCGTCCCAGCTCAACATGCGGGTGGCGGCCTCGGCGTCGACCTTCGCCGGTTGGTCGTCGAGCTGCCGCGTCGGTTCGTCCACGACCCGTTCGCCACCCGGCCAGTGCATGCCCGGCGTCAGGTGGATCCGCCGAGTCGCGGCGATCTTTCCGTCCTTTGTGGACACGTATCGCGCGACCTCGGTTCGCTTGGACCGCTTCTCCGAAGCCTTTGCCGCGACCTCGGCCGCTTTCTGCTTGGCGTTCTCGAGCGAGCGCTGGTAGAGCGCACCGCCGACGGTGATGACCACGCTGGTCAGCCCGGCACCGACCACGGTGCCCGCCACCCCGAGCCGCGAACCGAGGAAGGCCGCCGTCACCGATGCCAGCGCCGCACCCGCGACCTGCGGCGGCGACAGGTCCAGCTTCTTGGGCTTCTTCTCCGTTTCGTCCGAATCCTGTTGCCTGGACTCCGATTCCTTCCTGACCATGGCTCCCACGCACGTTGAAGGCATTCTCTCCCGGGACGTTCCAACGGATGATCACAGCGGATTTCTCCAAATCGTTGTCCAACCGTGAGAACTCCCACTCCGGGTAACGCCGGAACAGCGAAGGGCACCCCGATTCGGGGTGCCCTTCGTGCGGTGGAGCCAGCGGCGCTCAGGTCGGCGGGTTGAGCCGTGCGACGAACTTGTAGCGGTCGCCGCGGTAGATCGAGCGCACCCATTCCACCGGGCGTCCCTCGGTGTCGAAGGAGTGCCGGGACAGCAGCAGCATCGGCAGCCCGACGTCGGAGCCGAGCAGTTCCGCCTCCTCCGGGCTGGCCAGGGCGGTCTCGATGGTCTCCTCGGCGTGCCCCAGTTCGACCTCGAATTGCTCGCGCAGCACCTGGTACAGCGAGCCGCCGGATTCCAGCCGGTTGGTCAGCCCGCGGAACCGGGACAGCGGGAGGTGGGTGGTCTCGATGGCCATCGGTTCGCCGTCGGCCAACCGCAATCGGCGCAACCGCAGCACGGTCGCGCTCGGTTTGGTCGCCAGCAACGCCGCCAGTTCCTCGGCTGCTGGTTCCTCGACGACCTCCAGCAGCCGCGAGGTGGGCTGGCGTCCCTGGGCGCGCATGTCCTCGGTGTAGCTGCTCAGCTGCAACCGCTGGGCGACCTTCGGCTTGGCCGCGAAGGTGCCCTTGCCCTGCACCCGCAGCAACCGGCCTTCCACGGTCAGTTCCGCCAGCGCCTGGCGCACCGTGGTGCGCGAGACGTCGAACTCGGCGGCCAGCGAGCGTTCGGTGGGGATGGGCGCACCGGGCGGTAGGGACCGGAGCATGTCCAGCAGGTGCTGCTTGAGGCCCCAGTACTTCGGTTCGCGTTGTGCACGTCCAGGCGAGTCCGCCCCGCCGGACACGGACGTTTCGAGCATCGTTCCTCCTACCACCGCAACCTTGCCGCCGTTGGTTCCGCTCCCCGAGGCGTCTAGTCGCCGCCCTCCCGAGTCGTCCAGTACTTCAGCATGCCCGAAAGTCGGCGGGCTGGTCCCCGTTGCCGCGCAGGTTTCCGCCGCGGTGCGCAACGCCCGAAGATCAAGGCCGCCTTATGCGTGCGTGAACAGTAACGCCGAAAAGTCTTGACATTGAGTGTCGCGCGCCACAATCTTCATCGCATTGGTCTACACCAACCAGCTGGCGGGTCTCGCTGCGGCGCTGACGGCGAGCACCCGCGACTCCGCGACCCTCGCGGAGGAAGGGGCGAACGTTGAAAACCTGGAGAGCGCTCGCGGCGGTAGCCGCACTGTCGTTAACCGTCGCTGGCTGCGGCGGAGCGTCCGGCGGCGGCGACAACACTTTGACGGTCTGGCTGATGGACGGCTCCGCGCCGGACGTGCTGGTCGACGAGCTCAACAAGGAATTCGAGCAGAGCCACCCGGGCATGAAGGTGGACTACCAGATCCAGCAGTGGAACGGCATCCAGGACCGCCTGACCACCGCGCTGACCAGCAACGACCCGCCGGATGTGATCGAACTCGGCAACAGCCAGAACCCGCAGTTCTCCGCCGAGGGCACGCTGCTGGACCTCACCGCCGACGCCGACGGCCTGGGCAAGGCGCAGTGGGTACCGGCGCTGGCCGAATCCGGGGCGTGGGAGGGCCAGCAGTACGGCGTGCCGTTCTACGCGGCCAACCGCGTCGTCGTCTACAACACGGAACTGTTCCAGCAGGCGGGCATCACCCAGCCGCCGACCACCCGCGACCAACTGATCGATGCCATCACCAAGCTGGAGCAGACGCACGGCGCCGACCCCGAGTTCCAGTCGATGTACCTGCCCGGCCAGTCCTGGTACGCGCTGCTGTCGTTCATCTGGGACTCCGGCGGTGACATCGCGGTCCGCGACGGCGCGAACTTCAAGGGCGCGCTGGACACCGCCCAGACCCGCGAAGGCGTCGAGTTCTACCAGCGGCTGGTCGAAACGTCGGCCACGTCCGCCCCGGCCGACACCGACGAGGCCGAGCCCCAGCAGGCCGAGGTGTACGCCAAGGGCAAGGTCGCGATGATGATCGCGCTGCCCTGGGAGGTGCAGACCGCGGCGGAGACCAACCCCCGGATCGCCGAGATCTCGTCGGCCTTCCCGATCCCGTCGAGGTACGCGGGCAAGACCGCACCTGTGTTCCTCGGCGGTTCCAACCTCGCGATCCCGGCGGGCAGCTCCGACGCCGACGCCGCCAAGGACTGGCTGAGGCTGCTCACCAGTCAGAAGTACCAGACCAAGCTCGCCGAGAGCGGCGTCGTGCCCGGCGCCTCGCAGGACACCAGCGCGCTGGAGCGCAACCCGGTGAGCGCGGCGATGGCCGCCGCGTCGAAGTCCGGCAAGGTGCCGCCGCCGGTGCCGCAGTGGGCTGCCGTCGAGGCCGGGCAGAACCCGCTGAAGGACATGATGACGGCCGTCCTGACCAGGCAGAAGACCGTCGTTGACGCCACCATGGAGGCGAACGCCAAGATCACCGAGGCGCTGGCGGCGAACAGCTGATCATGACCGCCACGCAGACCCGACCGGCGCCGGGCGCAACGGGTTCGCCCGTCGTGCCCGGCGCTCCGCGCCGCGCGCGAGCCCGGAACTCGATGCCGTACCTGCTGCTCGCGCCCGCGGTGCTCGCGCTGATCGTCCTGCTCGGCTGGCCCGCGGTGAACGTGATCGTGACCAGCTTCCGCAAGCTCGACCTCGGTGAGCTCACCCGCGGCGAGATCACCTGGATCGGCTTCGACAACTACACCGAGATCCTCGGCGACCCCGACTTCTGGACCGTGGTGGTCCGGACCGTGGTGTTCACCGCGAGCATCGTGGCGGCCACCGTGTTCGGCGCGCTGCTGCTGGCGTTGCTGATGCGGCACGTGCCCGTGCTGCCGCGGGCGGTGCTGCAGATCAGCCTGCTGCTTGCCTGGGCGATGCCGCAGCTGGCCGCGACCACGGTGTTCCAGTGGATCTTCGACCAGCAGTACGGGATCTTGAACAAGACGCTGGTGCTGCTGGGTTTCGAGTCCTTCGCCGGATCTTCCTGGTTCGCCACCGGCGCCAGCACGCTGACCGTGGTGGGCATCCTGATCGTCTGGCAGGCCGTGCCGTTCGTGGCGATGACGCTCTACGCCGCGCTGCTCGGGGTGCCCAAGGACCTCTACGAATCCGCCGGGATCGACGGCGCCAGCGGCTGGCAGACGTTCGCCACGATCACCTGGCCGCACCTGAAACCGGTTCTGATGATCGTGACGTTCCTGTCGATCCTGTGGGACTTCAAGGTGTTCTCGCAGGTGTGGGCGATCCGCGAGGGCGGCCCGAACGGCGGGAGCACCACACTGCCGGTGCTGCAGTACCTCGAAGGCATCGCAGGCAAGCACTTCGGGTTGGCCGCCGCGGTCAGCGTGCTGATGGTGCTCGTACTCGTCGTCGTCTGCGCGCAGTACCTGCGGTTGCTGCTGCGTTCCCAGGAGGTGGAGCTGTGAGGACCCGCCGGATCGCGCTTTCGACGCTGGCCCTGGCCATCGCGCTGGTGTTCGCGTTCCCGACCTACTGGATGTTCGCCAGTTCGCTCAAGCCGCGCGGCGAGGTGCTGTCCACGTCCTACGACCTGGTACCGAGCTCGATCACCGCGCAGAACTACGCGACCGCGCTGCTGGAGTCGGACTTCCTGCGCTACCTGGGCAACAGCCTGCTGGTCACCCTCACCGCGGTGGCGTGTTCGCTGGTCGCCGGCACCTTGGCGGCGTTGGCGATGAGCCGGTTCCGGTTCCGCGGGCGCAAGGGGTTCCTGATGCTCGTGCTGGTCGCGCAGATGGTGCCGTTCGAGGCGCTGATGGTGCCGATGTTCCTGTTCATGCGGGATCTCGGACTGCTGGACCGGCTGCCCTCGCTGATCCTGGTCTACTGGATCACGACGCTGCCGTTCACCATCTGGTCGCTGCGCGGGTTCATCGACGGGATCCCGATCGACCTGGAGGAGGCCGCGATGGTGGACGGCTGCGGCCGGGCCGAGGCGTTCCGCCGGGTCACCCTGCCGCTGCTGGGGCCGGGTCTGGTGGCCACCTCGGTGTTCGCGTTCATCACCGCGTGGAACGAGTTCCTGTACGCGCTGGTGTTCATGCGTTCCGAAGATCTCCGGACGCTGCCGGTCTTCCTGCAGAGCTTCCAGAACGCGTTCGGCACCGACTGGGGTGCCACGATGGCCGCGGCGACCCTGTTCACCTTGCCGGTCCTGGTGTTCTTCCTGGTCGTGCAGCGGAGAATGGTGTCGGGCATCACTGCGGGAGCGGTGAAGGGCTGACAGCCTGGTCCTGGACCTGGCACCCGGAGTTCCGGGGATGGACACCCGGGCGGTGTCCGGGGTTCGGCCGCCGTGCCGCGACTTTCGGATAGGATTGGTCTAGACCTCGATGGAAGGGACGGACCCGATGACCGAGGCCACCGCCACCCCCGGCCGCAACATGACCGACGAGATCGCCCAGCAACCCGCCGTGTTCGCCGACCTGCTGGCCGGTCGCGACGCGATAGCCGAGGTCGCCGCGCGCATCGCCGAACGCCGACCGCGCTTCGCGCTGCTGGCCGCACGTGGCTCCAGCGATCACGCCGCGCTCTACGCGAAGTACCTCATCGAGGTGCTGCTCGAACTGCCCGCCGGGCTGACCTCGCCGTCGACGACCACGCTCTACGGCGCGCGACCGGACCTGACCGACGTGCTGCTGGTGTCGGTCAGCCAGAGCGGCGGATCGCCGGACCTGCTGGAGGTCACCGAGTCCGGCCGCGAGCGCGGCGCGCTCACCGTCGCGGTCACCAACACCGCCGACTCCCCGCTGAACTCCGCCGCCGAGCTGTCGGTGGACATCCGCGCGGGTCAGGAACAGGCCGTGGCCGCGACCAAGACCTACAGCGCGACGCTGCTCGCCCTGTACCTGCTCATCGACATGGTGCGAGGCGGCACCGGAGCGCAGGCCGAGTCGATCCCGGATCTGGCGGCGACCACCCTGGACACCAGCCGCGAGGCGGTGGACGAAGCAGTGCGCAGTTACCGATTCGCGGAACGGATCGTCACCACCGGGCGCGGCTACTCGCTGGCGACCGCCAGCGAAGCGGCGCTCAAGCTCGCCGAGACCAGCTACCTCTCGGCCCGCTCCTACAGCGGCGCCGACCTGCTGCACGGCCCGGTCGCGGCGCTCGACGCGGACACCGCAGTGCTCGCGATGTGCAGCGATGGGCGCGGCGGCTACGCGATGCGCGAAGTGCTCGACGCGGTTCACGAGCGCGGCGCGGACATCTGCGCCATCGGCTCGGCGGCCTCGGACGTGCGGGCCTCGCACCGCATCCCGGTCCCCGCCTGCGCCGAGGAGCTGGCGCCGGTGCTGGAGGTCCTGCCGGTGCAGCAGTTGGCGCTCGGCCTGGCACTGGACCGTGGCTTCGACCCGGACAACCCGAGAGGTCTGCGGAAGGTCACCCGCACCCGCTGACCCGGCCGGAACACCCGGTCCGCGAATCTCCTTCTGGTGCCTGTCTTTGTTCTTGCTTTTGAAGCGGCGAAGCCGCTTAGCGCACCGCCGCAGGTTCTCAGGCTGTGCCCACTGGTGTTCTCCGGGAGGACAGCCACGACGTGGTGCATCGGACATACACGATGTCGGGGATCCCGGACCGAGACGGCGTCTGAGGTTCCACCACGCAAACCGAGTCCGAAGACAGGCTTTTGGCAGGTCGGAACGCAAAAGCCCGCCTCACCGAGGGGGCGGGGTGAGGCGGGCAACGCCAGGTTACGCCGAACGGAGCAGCCTGCAAACGTCGGGGCGAAGCGGATGGCAGAGGCGAAGGTCCCTAAATGTCGTATACCTGTCGTGCCGTGGTGTCGAACACCGCCGAACGCTGGCGATCATCGAGTCCCGCGGTCAGCTGCCTGGCCAGGTCGATGACCTGCCCGTACTCGGCGGCGAGCAGGCACACCGGCCAGTCCGAGCCGAACATCAGCCGACCCGGCCCGAACGCCTCCATTACCACGTCCGCGTAAGGTCGCAACCTCACCGGATCAGGTTGCCGGGTCCAGTCGTCCTCGGTGACCAGCCCGGACAGTTTGCAGACCACGTTCGGGTGCGCCGCCAACGCCCGGATCCGGCTCGCCCACGGCTCCAACTCGCCGGTGGCCACCGGCGGTTTCGCGCAGTGGTCGAGCACGAAGGTCAGCTGCGGGAATTGGCTGACCGCCTTTATCGCGGCGGGCAGCTGGTGCGGGCGGACCAGCAGCTCGTAGACCAGACCAGCGTCTTCGACCGCGGCCAGCCCGTTCAGCACGTCCGGGCGGATCAGCCAGTCCGGATCCGGTTCGTCCTCGACCTGGTGCCGGATGCCCTTCAGCCAGCCGCCGGAGGGGTGGGCCTGCAGGAAACCGATCCGCTTTCGGGCGTCGCGGGCGGTCAGGTCGATCCAGCCGACCACCGCCGCGATGCAGTCCACGGTGTCGGCCAGCACCAGCATCTCCGGGGTCTCGTCCGGATCCGAGACGGTCTGCACCAGCACCGTGGCGTCCACCGCGGAGCCCGCCAGCGCGTGCTGCAGATCAGCGGGTCGGAAATCGCGGCGCAATGCCGCCATCTCGGGGCCGACGATCCACGGTTGGTCGCGGACGTCGAGATCCCACAGGTGGTGATGGGTGTCGACGGTCATCTGACTACCTCGCTCGCCCCGGCGTGCCCCGTTCTTCCATCGTCTACATCGGACATTTCGCGCGGACAGGGCGCGGCGCGGCGTAACTCGGCAAGGTCTGCCATGGTTCTTCTCCCCGACTGATCAAGCGACGCCTCGATATATAGCCGCTCTAAGCATCAGAAGCCATAGGTTGGCAAGAACGCCCCCGCGCGGATTCGGCCCGCGCGATCAGCACCGCGTCGGGGGGAGGTACCGGGGTGGGGGGGGGGGGGGGGGGGGGGGGGGGGGGGGGGGGGGGGGGGCGGGGGGGGGGCCGGCGGGGGGGGGGGGCCCCCCGCCCCCCCCCCCCCCCCCCCCCCCCCGGGGGGGGGGGGGGGGCGGGGGGGCCCCCCCCCCCCCCCCGGGCCCCCCGCGGGGTGCCCCCCCCACGACCAGCTCGGACTTGCCCATCGGCACCACCGCCAAACACCCGCGACGGGTAGAAAGGGCGCATGCACCGCGACGAAGCGCCGCTCGTCCTCGGCTTGGACATCGGCGGCACCAGCAGTCGGGCGTTGATCAGCGACCTGTCCGGCACGGTTCTCGGCAGCGGCGAAGCGGCTGGCGGCAACCCGAACTCGCACCCGGCCGACCAAGCCGTGCAGCAGATCGCCGAAGCCGCGCGCACCGCGCTGCGCGATGTCGACCCGGCGGCGGTGCGCAACTGCGTGGTCGGCATGGCCGGGGTCAGCAAGATGGCCGACCCGCAGTTCGCCGAGCTGTTCGACCGCGCGTGGTCGCGGTTGGGCCTGCACTGCCCGAAGCACGCGATCAGCGACTGCGAGGTGGCCTTCGCGGCCGGAACCCCGGAGCCCGACGGGACGGTGCTGATCGCGGGGACCGGGGCCATCGCAGCGCGCATCGAGCAGCACCGGATGACCACGATCGTCGGCGGCCACGGCTGGTTGCTCGGCGACGAGGGCTCGGCGTTCTGGTTGGGCCGCGAAGCGGTCCGGGCCGCGCTGCGCGAGCTGGATCGCGGCGAGCCCTTGCACGGCCTCACCGCCGCGGTGCGCGATCGACTCCTGCCCGATGTGCCGGACGCGCAGCGCAGGAAGCTGATCAGCGCCGTGAACGCGGCGCCGCCGATCCGGCTCGCGGAGCTCGCGCCGCTGGTCACATCGGCCTCGGACGAAACGGCCAGGGACATCGTCCGGCGCGCGGCGCACTTGCTCGCCGAAACCGCCGCCGCCACCCGCACCGGTGGCGACACCAGTCCGATCGTGCTCGCCGGTGGACTCGTCGCCGCCGGGAACCCGGTCGGCGAGGCGCTGCGCGCCGAGCTGGCTGCTCGGGGATGCGGCGAGACGCGCACGGCCGGGCCCGGCGCGGCCGGAGCGGCCTGGCTGGCAGCGTTGGACCTCACCACGGACCCGGTCACCCTGCACAAGCGCCTGCTCGGTTAACGACCGGGGCGATTTAGCGCGAAATAGCCGCTCCTGCCTCGGATCTGGCGGTCAGAGCAGGCCGACGTCGCGCAGACCCTTGCGGATCACGGCGAGTTCCGACTCGTCCGCCTCGACCAACGGCAGGCGAACCCCGCCGACCCGCTGGCCGATCAGGTTCAGCGCCGCCTTGACCGGGATCGGGTTGGTGGTCACCGACAGCGCCGCGTACAGCGGCTTGAGCGAGGCGTCGATCTCTGCCCGGCGCTCCGGCTCGTCGACCATCCGCCGCATCTCGGGGCCGACCAGATGGCTGGCCACCAGGATGCCGCCGAGGCCACCGAGGTCGAGGGCCTGCGCTAAGCCGTCGTCGTTGCCCGCGTAGAGCCCGAGGCCGTCGATCTGGGCGAGCGCGGCGTTGTCCGCTTGCTTGACGTAGTCGATGTGCTCGACCTGGGCGAGTTCGGCGAGCAGGTCGCCGGGCAGCTCCAGCCCGATGCGGGACGGCACGTTGTAGAGCACCACCGGCTTGTCGGTGGCCCGGGCGATCTCGCTGAAGTGCCGGACTAGCCCGCGCCGGTTGGGGCGGTTGTAGTACGGAGTCACCGAGAGCACCGCGTCGGCGCCCAGCTCGGTCGCGCGCTCTGTCATCTCGCAGGCGTGCGCGGTGTCGTTCGACCCTGTCGAAGCGATCACCGTGGTGCCCGCCGGGCGTTGCGAGCAGGCGAGCTCGACGAGCCGCAGGTGTTCCGCATCGGTGAGCGTGGGTGCCTCGCCGGTCGTCCCGCAGACCACGACGCCGTCCGAGCCGTGGTCGATGAGGTGGTGGAACAACGACACGAACGCGGCTTCGTCGACGCGGAGATCGTCGTCGAACGGGGTGACTATCGCGGTGATCACGGTGCCGAGAGACATGAGCGCATTGTGCTCGCACGGCCGACCGGTGTCACGTCAGAATTTCGTCTCCGCACCGCCGTGCGAGGCACCGATCCCACCTGGGTACCGGGCTGGGCTTCTCATCCGCGCGGGTGGCGCAGGCCGGGGTGCTCCGGCGGCAGGGATCGGCGCAGCACCCACCAGCTCGCTGCCACGCACACCGCCACCAGCGGCCAGGTCAGCACGAGCTGCGCGATCGTCAGCGCGCCGGTGGCGCCCAGCAGCCACAGCGGGATGAACACGACCAGCCGCACCACGTACTGCCCGACCCAGACCCAGCTCGCCCGGCCGTACGCGCCCAGCAGCGCCGGGTCGCGACGCCACCGCCGTCCTTGGCCGAGCGCCGTGCCGACGACCACGCCCAGCAGCGGCCAGCGGATCACGATGCTGGTCATCCAGGCCAGCGCGCTGAGCGCGTTGGTCGCCAACCTGGGCAGGAAGAAATCCGCCGCGTCGCCGGTGTACAGCGCGATCAGGGCGCCCAGCATGACCGCCAGCAGGCTGATCAGCACGGCCAACGGCCGGGCGCCCCGGTACAGGCGCCATCCCGCGATGAGCGCGCCAACCACCACTGCCACCCCACCGCCGATGGCGATCGACTCACCGCCGAGGTACCAGCCCAGGCCGAACGCGATCGGCGGCAGGCTCGCGTCGACCGCACTGCTGCGGCCGCCGAGCAGGCGCATGAACGAATCGCGGTCGTCGGGGTTGGCGACGATCTCCGTCTGCCGGTCCTGCGTCACAGGGTCAAGCCTGCCCCAACCGGCACCCGGATGGCACCCACCCGTGGCACGCACCTCTGCCATCCGGTCATGTTCGCCGTGCTGTTCAGCGTTGCCGGGTGCGGTCGAGCAGTGCGGCCAGTTGGCCCGCGATGCGGGGTTTGTCCGACGGGCGGCAGGTGACCACGTCCTGGCCGTCGCTGCGCTCGCCCTGCATGGCGTACCGACCGTGGTCGTTGTCGAACCAGATCAGGTTCGGCACCCGGCCGCGCGGCCCGCCCCGACGGGCGCCGCTGACCACGAAGTGCCCGAGCCGGAACTTCTGCCGCGAAGTGATCGCCCGCAGTTCGGCCAGCCCGTCGATGTCGGCGTCCGTCGGGTGGCCGTTGCTGCGATCGGCCACCGCGCGCACCGCGTCGCCGATGCCGGGCGGGGCGTCCGGCAGCAGGTCGGCGCACGCCCTGGGCAGGGCGTCCGGCGCGAGGAAGCTCATCCGCAGCCCCCGGCCGTCGAGCACCCCGACCACCCCGACCTCCCCGGTCGCCACGACCCGCGCGGCCAGCCGGTGCCCGGCGCGCACATCGACCAGCCCGGCCGCGGCGATCGACACCTCGGAGCTGCACAGCAGGTACAGCGCGTCCTCGACCTCCGGCTCCGGGCGGCCGTTGCGAGCCAGGCCGGTGGACTCCAACTCGTGCCACACCTGGTGGACGAGGCGGTTGCGGTCCTCCGCCAGCTCCCCGACCCGCGGGAGTTCGAACGGGTACTGCCGCACGGTGAGGTTCAGCTGCTCACCGAGCACGTCGACCGCGGGGACCGACAGGGTGATCGTCTCGACCATCACACGCTCATTTCGAATTCAGGTGCGCCGGGAAACAGTTCTAGAAGTCCCGGTAGCTTGACGGCGCTTCGCCCAGCACCGGTGGGGCGACCAGCCGACCCGCGCCGTCGTCCTCTTCGAAGAGTTCATCGGCTTCGACCAGGAACTGCGGCACGGCACTGCTGCCGCTCTGCCCCGGCTTGTACTCGGCGCCGACGCGCAGGTCGTCGTCCTCCCGCCGTTCCTCCTTGAAGTCATCGGCCGACCACGAGGTGTTCCGGCCGTAGCCGGAGCGGCCGGACGAGCCCGCGGCCCAGGTACCCGCGGAACCCATCGGTCCGAACCCGCCGTCGGCGCGTTGCGTGAGCCTCGGCGCCCTGGCCGGTTTCGGCGCGGGACGCGGCGGAGGTTCCTGGCGAGGCGGTGGCCCCGGCGGACCAGCCGCAGGCGGCGGAGCACTCGGCGGGCCATCCGGTCGGGGCGGCGGTGGCGGGCCGGGCGGGCGCCCGGCGCGCGGCC
>NZ_JALBWV010000064.1 GCF_022678645.1 Saccharopolyspora soli
CGGCCTCACCATGGCACACGCACCGTGACCGACCGAAACGGACCGCCACCACCGAAAATGGGCCAGAGCCAGATTCCCTGACACTCCCACTCGAACCGCGGTGCCAGCGGAGTTGAGTTCTCGGGTGCGGCGTTGCTCCCGGTGCGTCCGCCTCGTCGAGACCGATCGAGCGCACCAGGTGCGGCGAGTGTGTTTTGGTTCATCGATCCGCCTGGCCCCGGCGGTCCTTCAATGGCGATTATGGCCCAGGGATTGACACGACAAGTGACCTGAATCACTCTGGAGGGCGGCTGCGTCACGGCCAGAGGTTCATTGGCCGCGGTGAGATGAGGGCAGTCGGATGACGGAGTCCAGTGGCGCCCAGCGGGGCCAAACGACGCTTCCGAGCAAGTACCTGCCGCCGGTTGAATTCAGGGACCTGCCGGAACCGGTACCACTGTGGAGGGTCACGGGCGCGAGCGTCATCATTCTGGCGACCGCTATCGGGTCCGGGGAGGTGATTCTCTGGCCCTATATCACCGCCCAGATCGGGTTCGTGTTCATGTGGGCCGCGGTCGCCGGGTTCGGGATCCAGTTCTTCCTGAACATGGAGATCGAACGCTACACGCTGGCCACGGGGGAGTCTGCGATCACCGGCTTCACTAGGTACTGGAAGCCATGGTGGTGGCTGTTCATCGTCTTCGCGCTCCTGCAGAACTTCTGGCCCGGCTGGGCCACCGGCGCTTCCACGACGGTGTCGTTCGCACTGGGGCTCGGCGAGGACGCCCCGGTCGTGCCCATCACGATCGCGGCCCTGGTGGCCATCGGCATCACACTCACACTCTCGCCCGTGGTCTACCAATGGGTCGAGAAGATCCAAGGTGTGCTGGTGGCACTGATCATGCTCTTCGTAATCGTCGCCATCCCCGTGGCCACGACGGGAGACGCCTGGAGCGCGCTGTTCACCCAAGGCGTCGGCGACATCGGCTTCCCAATCGGGTACGAAGGGTTGAGCGTCGCCGTGCTTCTCGGGGCGCTGGCCTTCGCCGGGGCCGGCGGTGCGAACAACCTCGTGCAGAGCAACTACATCCGGGACAAACGCATGGGCATGGGGCAACGCATGCCCCGGATCGTCTCCCCCATCACCGGGCATGAAGAGGCGCGACCCTCGCTGGGGTACATGGTCCCGACGGACGACGAGAATATGCGCCGATGGCGCGGCTGGTGGAGGGTCGCCAACTGGGAGCAGTTCATCACCTTCTTCGTCATCGGAGTCCTCTCGCTCATCATCCTGTCGGTGCTGGCCTATTCGACGCTGCCGGTCGGCCAAGTGCAGCAAGAAGATCTCGCCTTCCTGCTGTTGGAGGGACAGGTCTTGCAGGGTTCTGTGGCACCGTGGTTCGGCACCGCCTTCTGGGCTGCCGCCACCGTCGCCCTGTTCTCGACCAATCTCGGGATCATCGATTACACCTGCCGGTTGATCGCCGACCAACTCAAGATCAACGCGCTCAGCGACAGCCAGTTCTGGTCCGAGAGCAAGATCTACGCCGCTTTCGTATGGCTCATGATCATCGTGGGCTCGTTGATCCTCATCGTGGGTGTCGACCAACCGTTCGTGCTCGTCGTGATCTCGTCCTCCATCGCGGGCGTGCAGATGTTCATCTACTCAGGACTGCTGATGATGCTCAACAGGAAGGCCCTTCCGAAGGAGTTGAAGATCGGCTGGACACGCCTCGCCGTGCTGGCGGTCTCCTTCCTCTTCTTCGGATTCTTGTCGGTCCTCCTCGTTATGGACGAGCTAGGACTCTGATCCGTGCTCAAACGGCTGTGGTTGCGCCTGCTAGTGGCGCTGGTGATCTGGATGGCACTGATCGCGCTCATGTGGTCAGCCGG
Source organism: Saccharopolyspora soli (assembly GCF_022678645.1). Classification (GTDB taxonomy): domain Bacteria; phylum Actinomycetota; class Actinomycetes; order Mycobacteriales; family Pseudonocardiaceae; genus Saccharopolyspora; species Saccharopolyspora soli. The sequence continues at coordinate 1,873 of NZ_JALBWV010000064.1, forward strand.
AATGCTGGACTGAGCAGCCCGTTGCCCCCAGCAAGCCCGTGCGCAATTATCAACCGGTCCACGGGGTCGGGCGGATATGTGCGGAAGCGTGCCGCTCTCGTCGCGGCGCCCGCTGAAACGCCCCATCAGCCATCTGCCCACCGCCGACGGTTGTCGTGCGCAGCGGCGCGACCGCCGTTGGGAGATAGGTCGACTTCATGCCAGGGTCGGTGTTGCGGCGGGCATTTCGTCTTGAGCCACTTAATGTTGCGGTACGCTTCATCTTCGGTGTCGAAACCGATGCGGGCGTGGAGCTCACCGTAGACCAAGTAGGAAGCCAGCCAACCGACAGCTGTGCGTTCCAGCAGGATCTCGTACTGCGGCAGCGGGTTCCAATCCGAAACTCCAGCCCACCATCGGGCCAACGGACGAGCCATGTGAGCCGCACTGCCTCGCACGCTCATCCAACAATCGCGTGTCGCCGGTAGACCTTTTGCTCGGAACAAGCCTTGCGCAGGAGCCCCCAGGCAACGCGGCAGATCGATGCTGGGGCATCCCGCGAAGTGCGACAGGGCACAACGCCCCGCCGCACCGATCGCCCTGCATCCGCAGCGCAGCAGCGACCGCCGCCACCGAGCACGACCAGCGAGCCGGATCACTGAAGTCCTACGCATCGCAGTGTTTCCCTGTCTTGGAGATTGCAATTGATGCCGTCGAGCCTGGCTCGCCGAGCGCGCGTTCCGCTTCGCGGCTAGCAACCAGCTGGACCTACTGGGGCCTGCAATTCCCGGATACCGGCCAGCTGCAACTGGTGACCTCGGGGCGCGGAGCTCCCGGCCGCTCTGCCGAGCCTGCCAGCCGAATATCGTCGGCTCTATGTGAGTCGCTGATCGTTCGTGCGTTAATCCTCGATCGCATTGCGGTGCGCCTTCTGCCACACGCGGCCGAGGGCGCGTTGTTCGCGCATCTGCCAGTCGTAGCACCGGTGTTCATCTGGGTCGCGCGGCATCCGCCAAGGTGACAACGGCTCGGCATAGCAGGGTTCGCGGTCGCCAGCTCGCGGCGGCGCTAGCTTGTTTCGGCCCTCTACGGGGTGATCACATGGTCGCCGGTCTCGTCGGGGCTATTGGCACACGCGTTCACCCCCGAATCACCCGTCTCTGGTTGTTTCCAGGTGGCCGTGGTGAGGGCGGTGGAGTTCAGCGGTGCGGCGCCGTACCGGTTACCGTCGGATATCTCCGATAAGCCGGATGTTGCATGAACAAAAAAGGGGGGTCTCCGATGACTGAGGCCCAGCGCGCGTTGGAAGCGCTGTATCGGGCGCGTGACGCGGTGCATGAAGCTTCCAGCATGCAAGCCAAGACGCGACAGCCCTTACTCAGTGAGCTTCATGCCTTCGGCTCGGCGATCGTGTCCACGCTGGCAGGACTAGGCCAACTCAGCACAGTCCTGAGCCACCAGGTGGGCACCTTCGACGAGGATGAGGTGGAACAGGCCGCAGTCAGTGACGACCCGGTCGACAAGCTCCGCGTAGCGGGGATGCACATGTCGCGGCTGGATGATCTGCTCGCCCAGGCGGTCAAGGATGCCGGTCGCTACTGGACGGCGATGGAAAGCGTGGAACTCCACACCCGATCAGAACAGTGACCACACGAGCAGCCCTAGGAACTGGCACCCACCCGTCTGTTCGTCATCGACTGGCGAGTGTCGAGCTCTCCGACGGCGTCGCGCAGGAACTCCGCCGGGTTCGGATCGATCGCACCTTGCTCGGTACGGATGCGCTCGATTTCGGAGTCCACCGCAGGGTCGTCTGGTCGATCAACGACGAGTTACCCGCCGCTGGAGGATCATAGTCACCGGATGCGGGGTCAGGGACTACGCTAAGAGCGTGTCTCTCATTTGGTGAGTTTCTTGTAGCAGGTGAGCGCGGCGGCGAGGGTGAGGAACCCGAAGAACAGGGTGCCGTGGCGTTCGTAGCGGATGGTGAGCCTGCGGTAGCCGAATAGCCTGTGGGGTTCCAGAAGTCGGTCAGGGTCGTTGACCAGCAGTTTAAGCGACGCGTTCGTACTCGTTGATCAAGCCGCCCAACACAGGGCAGGTCTTGGTCTGAGCTGTGTCAACGATCTTGGACAGTGCTTTTGGTTTCGGCTGGTTAGGCCGCGGTAGCGGCGTTGTGGTGGTCATGTAGCACCTGGGCGGGGGTGCGGTAGCCGAGGCTGCTGTGGAGCCGTTTACGGTTGTAGAAGACCTCGATGTACTCGGCGACGGCGAAACGCGCACGGGCACGCGTGGCGAACGGTTCGCGGTGGTAGCACTCGTTTTTCAGGCTCGCGAAGAACGACTCGGCGGCCGCGTTGTCCCAGCAAACCCCGGTACGCCCGAGACTGGTTCGCACGCCGAGGTTTCGGGTTGGCTCGGCGTAGCACGGCCACCTCGTGACGCAGTACCAGGAGTTCGACGTCCTTGGACGCCGACGAACGGCCGAGCAACACCAGCCAGCCCGCAATCCGCACGAAGATCAGATAAACCAGACGCAGTGACACAGCTCGCGATCATGCCCTCCCTGCCCGCCGAGCGCACCCAGCACCGCAGGTCGGACACGCGGAGAAACTTCTGGAACCCCACACGCAATCCCAAAGATCAACACCAAACTGAATCGGTGGATCCGGGCTTAGCTTGAAGGCGCGCCGAAGATCAGATAGCCAGTCGAGCTGGCAGCAGGCCGGCCCCGTCCGGCAGCGCAATCGATCGTTTACGTGCATCGCCAACACCGGCAACGTTTTCTGGTGACACTGGGGATGCTCCGCCGTCGCTGTGTCGTGTTCGAGTTCGCGGCGGACTCGGTCTGTACGGAGGCGCGCCGTGACTTTGGGACGCATCGACGAACACGAGTACATGGCACGAGTACGTGAGCGGGCGCGGTCTGCAGGCACGGTTCGCCAGCGCTCCTCGTTGCGGCTACACGGTTTGATCCGCTCGGCCATCAGGCTCGGTCTGCTACCAAGCCGGCATCAACTCAGCGAGGGACAGCTGATCGACGCTTATGCCACCAGCCGCAACGCCGTGCGGGAAGCAATGTCGCTGCTCGCCGAGGAAGGGCTGGTCTCCCGTCGGCCCCGTCGCGGCACGGTGATCGTCGGAATGATCCGTGAATTGGCGCTTGAAGACATGTCGCCGCGCCGCGGCAGCCTCGCGGACTTCGACAATCCCGACGACTTCGAGAACATCGAGGTCGAAACGACCCGCATCCCGATCACCCCGCTGTTGCAGAACAGGCTGCGCACCAACGTATCGTCGGTTTGGTTGACGGAATGGATCACGTTGCGTGGTGGTGAACCGTTCTGCATCTACATCAATTACTCGCTTGGTGACAGCGCGCGTGAACTCGGCACCGATTCGTCCTCGGACGGGCTGCAGGCGATCTTTCGCCGTACCTACGGTTGTGAGCTACGCCGGATCGACACCACGGTGGAAACACTGACCTGTGATGAACGCACCGGCCGCGCACTGCGCGTCGAACCTGGATCGCCGCTGTTGTTCAGGGAACGGTTGATGATCGACGCCGACGGGAATCCGCGGGAGTGCAACCACACATTCTTCCCCGGTGCCAAGGTGTCCCTGCGGACGACGACGGTGTTTCCCAGCGAGCCGTTGCCCGCCGACAAGGCTTGAGTCACCGCTTGTCGGTGCGTTTTCCCGGCTCAGCGGACCCGTTCGACCGGCGCAATGGTCGCTTCACCGATGTGCGCGGATCCGGTAACACCCGCTTGTCAGGGTGAGTGAAAGCGTCGCGGTCGTCTGCTGATCGGTTTCATTGACGACCTGCTTGCCTTCTGACGTGCACGGTGGGGAGAAAGGATGTGTGCATCCTGATGAGACTCAACGTTGTGATTAAACCACCATCCGAAGTAGACACTGGGCGGGACACGCCTTCGCGGATGCTCAGCCGACTCACCGCGGCGGTGACGTCGCTGGAGGATGCGGGCGTCACGGCGGTGGTACTCGCGCCCGCCGAGCCGGATTCTGTTGCCACCTTCGAACCGCTCACCCTTGCCGGCGCGCTGGCAAGGGCTACCTCGACGATTGGGCTCATAGCCGCGGATTCGGCGCTGTTCGGTCACCCGTACAACACCGCCCGCAGGCTGGCGACCCTAGACCACCTGACCAGCGGACGCTCCGGCTGGCTGGTGGTACCGGCGGCTGATCCGGCAGCGGAGGCCCGCTACGGACTCGTGGTCGGTGACGCGAGTGCGCGCATCGCCCGCGCGACGGAGTTCGCCGAGGTCGTGCGCGCGCTGTGGGAATGCTGGGAGCCGGGCGCCGAGGTGCCGGACAAGACCAAGGGCGATTACCAGGACGACACCCGCGTGCACCCGATCGAACACCGCTCCACCCATTACACCGTGCGCGGCCCGCTGGATGTGCCGCGCTGCCCGCAGGGCAAGCCAGTCGTCGTTCAGGCCGTGCAGGCCCCCGACGAACTTCCGTTGGCCTGCCGGTTCGCCGAGGTCGTCGTGCCTTGGTGCATTAGCGAATCGGACTTCGCCGAGGCGGTGGCGCGGGTGCGATCCGAGGCGGTGCAGGCCGGTCGGGACCCCGCCGAGCTCGTCGTGCTCCCGGCGGTCGGCGTACTCGCCGGGTTGGACGGGTTTGCGGTTGGGGCGGGTGCGGACATGCCGCAGCGACTGGGCGAACTCGTGCGACACAGCAGCGCTGACGGGGTCACGCTCGTCGGTGACGGCACGCTCGACTGGGTGGAGCGACTCACCGATGAGGTGCTCCCGGAACTGCGTGGCCTGCTCACACCGCTTCGTCCTGGGGCAACGCTGGCTGACAACTTGGGGCTGAGCAGGGCGGCCGAGCTGGATCGGAGCGCGGCATGAGCACCTACGAACCGGGTCCACGTATGCATTTGAGCCTGAACCTTTCCGAATTCGGCCGGCATTCCGGTGCATGGCGGCATCCGGACAGCGACGTATCCGGCGTGCCGAGCATCGATCGCTACGTGGAGTTCGCCAAAACGGCCGAGCGTGGCAAGTTCGACCTGGTGTTCATTGCCGACACCCCGTCACATGCTGCCGGTCGAACCATGGTCACCGGTACCCGGCTGGACCCGTTGGAGCTGCTGGCCGCAGTGGCCACCGAGACCTCGCACATCGGCATGATCGCGACAATTTCCACCAGCTACAACGAGCCGTTCGACCTGGCACGGCGGGCGGCCTCGCTCGATTTGCTCTCCGGGGGTCGCCTCGGCGTGAACTATGTCGCCACCAGCGGCGACGCCACCGCCTGGAACTTCAACCTGGACCACCAGTTGCCACACGATCAGCGCTACGTTCGGTCCAACGAGTTCCTTGAGGTGGTCACCGAACTGTGGGAGGGCGCAGGCGACCGGTTTGTACCGCCGAAACCCATCGACCACATTGGACCGCATTTCGAGGTGCGCGGAGCGCTAGACGTGCTGCGACCGGACGGTGGCCGCCCGTTGATCGTGCAGGCCGGGTCTTCGCCGGACGGCAGGGACCTCGCGGCGCGCTGGGCGGACGCCATCTATGCGGGTGGTTCGACTTTGGAGCGGGCACAGGAGTACTACCGGGACGTCAAGGCGAGGACTGCGGCCTACGGACGGGACCCGAGCAGCATCAAGATCCTGCTGGGCGTCATGCCGTTCATCGGTGAGACCGAGCAAGCCGCCCACGATCTGCACCGCATGCTGGATGACTACCACCTCGAAGGGGCTGATGTCATCCGGCATCTCAGTGGCCTGCTGGAATTCGATCTGTCCGGCTATGACCCTGATGGACCGCTCCCGCTCGACGAGTTGCCCGAGGTTAAGTCGGCCAGCGTCAGCCAAGCGACGCTGTTCACCCGCATGGCTCGGGAGGAGGGGTTGAGCATCGCGGAAACCGCGCGACGGTCCTATGTCGGCGGCCTTGCGAATATGCAATGGGTGGTCACCGGAACCAGTCTTCAGGTGGCTGATGAAATGCAGAAGTGGTTCGAGGCGGGAACGGCGGACGGTTTCGCGGTTGTCGCTCCAATGCTGCCGCAGACGATTGACGCATTCGTCGCCGAGGTCGTGCCGGAGTTGCAGCGTCGCGGGCTGGTCCGGCAGGACTACGAGGGTGCCACGGTCCGCGAGCACCTCGGCCTCGCACCCGTTACATCGCCGGAATCGCCGCCGTCGGCCTCGTGATCGACGTCGCCGTGAAAGCTGGCGCAACACGCGTCGCCCCCAGCTAGCCGATGCGGCGTCATCACAGGTCAGCGCGATGTCGTTGAGATCGGCTCGACAGGCACATGACGGCGCAATAGGTGAGTGATGTGGCGCGCGCCGCATGTAACACGTTCCGTCCACCATGGTCGTACGCGCACGAGGCCGAGCGCCGAGACCGCCACCCACGGAGGTGTGAAGTCGTTGTCTGCTGATCGGTTTCATCTGGGTTGGTTTTATTCGAAGGGGTTCGGTCCGAAGGCGTGGAAGCATCCGTGGGCCGGGTCCGCTGTGGATCGGTTTACGAAGCCGGATATGGCGGTGGATCTGGCTCGGGCGATGGAGCGCGCTGGGTTTGACTATTTGATGATTGAGGATTCGTCGAATGTGCCGTATACGTTTCAGGGGTCGCATGATGCGTATTTGAGGAATTCGGTGGATACGCCAAAATTGGATCCAACGGTGTTGGCGCCGTTTTTGGTGGCGGCGACGAAGCATTTGGGTGTGGTGGTGACGTGTTCGACTACGGAATATCACCCGTTTATGTTGGCACGGAAGATGAATGCCTTGGATCACGTGTCGGATGGGCGTATCGGGTGGAATGTGGTTACCGGGTCGAATGATGGGGGTGCGCAGAACTACGGGAGGGAGCGGCAGTTTCCGCATGATGAGCGGTATGACATGGCGGACGAGTTCTTGGAGTTGACGCATCGGTTGTGGGATGCGTGGGAGCCGGATGCGGTGGTACTCGATCTGGAAGCCGGGGTGTTTGCCGATGGCTCGAAGGTGCACCCGGTCGATTTTGAGGGGAAGTATTTTCGGTGTCGGGGTCCGTTGAGTTCTCCGCGATCGCCGCAGGGTTCTCCGGTGATTTGTCAGGCGGGCGGGTCGGCTCGAGGTCGCCGGTTCGCCGCGCAATGGGCCGAAACCATCATCGCCAATGCGGAAACGCCGGAACAGATGAAGGCCTACCGTGACGACGTCCGCGCGCGAGCCGCGGATGCCGGCAGGAACCCGGACGACATCAAGGTTTTGTTCCTGGCCTGCCCAATCATCGGCGACACCCGTGCCGACGCGGAGGCCCGCCTCACCGCGGACCTGACGTTGACCGATGATCGCATCGAGTACGGTCTCGCCCATATGTCCCGCCTCAGCGGTATCGATTTTTCCAAGTTCGACCTGGACGAGCCGTTGCCGAAACTGAAATCGAACGGCCACCAGTCAATGGTCAAGGCACTCGAAGGCAAGGTCCTGCGCGACATGCTCAAGCGCGCGCAGCGGTTCGGCTCGGATCTGTTCGTCGGTACCGCCGAGGACGTGGCCGCGGTCATGGACGAAGTCATGCAGGAAGTCGGCGGCGACGGATTCCTCATGGTCAACAGTTATTTCAGCCGACGGTATGTGATGGAGATCTGTGACGGTCTGGTGCCCGAATTGCAGAAGCGCGATCTGACCCGCACGCATTACGAGCACGAACACTTCCGCGACAACCTGCTCGCCTTTTGACCCCCTTCGTCGTACGGCCCGCCGGGCCGGTGAGGAGCCTTGCCAATGTCAGCGAATCGATTCCACCTAGCGTGGTTCGGTGCGGGCGGATTCGGCGTCAAATCCTGGCGGAAGACATGGTCCGGTAATGGCGGTAAGGATTGGACGAATCCGCAACTGTTCATCGATCTCGCCCGGGCACTGGAACGAGCCTGCTTCGATTACCTGATCATCGAGGATTCCTCCTACGTCCCGGACGCATACGGCGGCAATTCCAAGGCCTACCTGGCCAGCGCAACCGCCACGCCGAAGCTCGACCCGACCGTGCTGGCACCGGTGCTCGCGCAGGCCACTTCGAAGATCGGGATCGTGCCGACACTGTCAGTCACCGAGTACCACCCGTACATGCTGGCCCGCAAGATCAACACAATGGACCACATGTCCGGCGGGCGAACTGGCTGGAACATCGTGACCTCCAGCAGTCACCGGGCCGCCCAAAACTACGGGCGGGATCAGCAGATCGAGCACGACCTTCGCTATGACATGGCCGACGAATTCTTCGAATTGGCCTGCAAGCTCTGGGATTCCTGGGACCCCGATGCTGTCGTCATGGACGAGGACAACGGTGTCTGGGCCGATTACACCAAGGTCCACACCGTCGACTTCGAGGGGAAGTTCTTCTCATCCCGCGGTCCGCTCAACGGCAACCGCTCGCCGCAAGGGCGGCCGGTGTTCACCCAGGCCGGCGGCTCTGACCGGGGTCGCGAGTTCGCCGCCGGAACCGCGGACTCGATCATCTGCGGCACCAGCGGCGGTATCGAGGGCATGAAGAAGTTTCGCGACGACGTGCACGAGCGGATGAACAGGCTCGGCAGGCCGACCAGTGGGTGCAAGGTCCTGTTTATGTGTTCCCCGGTCGTCGCGGAGACCGACGCCGAGGCGAAGGAGAAGCGGGCACGGCAGACCGCCTTCTCCGAGTCGCACCCAGAATTGGGGCTGCTGCACCTTTCCCGGCACAGCGGTATCGACTTCTCGGTGTTCCCGTTGGACGAACCCATCCCCGACAACGTCCGAACCAACGGCCACCAGCAGATGCTCCAGCAGGCCATCGGGTTGACCCCACGCGAATTCCTCCGCCGTACGCAGGGTGCGGTGGAGATGGTCGGGTCGCCGGACACGGTCGCGGCCCAGATGGACGAGATCATGCAGGAGGTCGGTGGCGACGGTTTCCTGATCTCCAACTTCGATCTCAACCGCCGTTACATCAGTGAGATCACCGACGGTCTCGTGCCGGCGCTACAGCGACGTGGCCTGGTGCGCATCGAATACACGCACACCCTGTTCCGGGACAACCTGCTTGAGTTCTGACACTCCAGGGCGATGAAGGCGACGCGAGCTTCGGGCGCCAGCGAGCACGGCCCGGCCGGGATCGACCATTCAACACAGGAGGCCTGATGACCGACCTCGCAGTTCTCAGCAAGCAGAGCGGCAGCGGCGCCGCGTCGTCGGATCCGGAGCAGGGGCTGCTCCAGGTGAGTGGCTTGACGGTCACCTACGGCGACGGCGAGAGCGCGGCCGTCAAAGCGGCCAGTTTCGACGTCCGCCGAGGCGAGCGGGTGGCGGTGGTCGGGGAATCCGGTTCCGGGAAGACGACGATGGCCCTTGCCGTGGCCGGGCTGCTCACCGCCGGGTCGGCGCAGATCACGACCGAGGAGATCGTGTTCGCCGGCAAGCAGCTCAAGCGGGAACGGCCGCGCAAGGTTCCCTTCCGCACACCGGGGCTGTCGATGGTGTTCCAGGACGCGATGACCTCGCTCGACCCGGTGGCCAGCATCGGCAGCCAATTCCGGTCGGTGCTGCGCGGGGTCCGTAAGATCTCCCGCCGCGAGGCTGGTGAGCGCGCCGCCGAATGGCTCGCCAGGGTCGGCATGGCGGACACCGGCAGGGTGATGAACCTGCGGCCGTATGAGCTTTCCGGCGGCATGCGGCAGCGGGTGATGGTGGCGCTGGCCATGTGCGGTCGGCCGCAGCTGCTCATCGCCGACGAGCCGACTTCGGCGTTGGACGCCTCGGTTAGCCGCGACGTGATGGACCTGATGGTGGAGATGACCGATCAGGAAGGCGCGAGCCTGCTGATCGTCACGCATGACATCGAACTGTGCCGGCAGTACGCCGACCGAATGATCGTCATGTACCGCGGCGAGATCGTCGACATCTGCCACACAGAGCGGATCGAGCAGGAGGCCACCCACCCCTACACGCGGGCGCTGCTCGCGTGCGTGCCCACGCTCAACTCGGTCGGGCTCGACCGGCTGCCGACGCTGGAGCAGTTCGTCCGCGACCCGAGCTCGGGATCGGCCGCGGCATGAGCGAGACGAGCGGGTACGTCGCCCTTCGCGGCGACGGGATCAGTCGGGTATACGGCTCGCGGAGGGCGCGGTTCACCGCGGTCAAGCCGTTGGATTTCGAGGTCAACTCCGATTCGGCGATCGGTATCGTGGGCGAATCCGGGTCTGGCAAGTCGACACTGAGCCGGATGCTGGTCGGGCTGGAAAGCGTCTCCTCCGGCGCTGTCACCTGCAACGGCGCGAACATCGCCGGCTTCACCCGATCCCTCACCGGCCGGATCGATTTCCGGCGGGCTGTGCAGTTCGTCGCCCAGGACACCTCGTCCTCCTTCGACCCGCGCCGCACGCTCGCCGACGCCGTATCGACGCCGCTGCGCGTGCTTCGAGACAGCACGGGAAGCGAGGCTGAGGACCGCATCGCCGAGGTGCTTCGGCTGTTGCGGTTGGATCCCAAACATCTCAAGCGCTATCCCGGCGAGGTGTCCGGTGGCCAGCGGCAACGGTTCGCACTGGCCCGCTCGCTGGTGGTACGGCCAAAAATCCTGCTGTGCGACGAGGTGGTCTCGGCGCTGGACGTCTCGGTGCAGGGCGCGGTGCTGAACATGCTCAAGGACTACTGCGAGAGCAACCAGGTCGGCCTCGCATTCGTGTCACACGGCCTCCCGGCGACCGCGTTCGTCTCCCGTGAGCTGGTCGTGATGCAGCACGGCGAGATCGTCGAACGCGGCGAGACCGAGCAGGTTTTGAACGACCCGCAACACGCGTACACGGCCCGGCTGCTGGACGCGCACCGCCGCAACCGGCGGATCGCCGTCTCTGGCGCGGAGGTGGCTCGATGAACAACGAGTTCTTCAACCGGCACCGCTGGTGGATCACGCGGACCTTGGCGTTGCCGGTGCATGTGGCTGGGTTCGCGACCTTCGCCTTCTTCATGGTGCGGCTGGTGCCGGGCGACCCGGTGCTCAGCTCTCTGGACACGACCCAGACGATCACCCAGGCCGATTACGACCGGGTGGCCGCCTCGATGGGGCTCGACGGCAGCATCTGGCAGCAGCTCGGCCGGTTCTGGAGCGACCTGATCAGACTCGATCTCGGCATCTCGGTGGTGACCGGCCGGTCGATCTGGGAAGAGATCTGGACCCGACTGCCTGCGACATTGGAGCTGGTGTTCCTCGGCCTCGGCGGTGCCGTGGCGCTGTCGCTGGTGCTCGCCGCGGTGCTGCTGCACGTGCAGAGCGGCGTGCTGCACAAGGCCTTGCGCGGCTACGCGCGGATGGCCGGTGCGATCCCGGACTTCGCACTGGCAATCCTCGGGCTCGTGCTGTTCTACAGCCTCCTGCAGGTGGTGCCAGCACCGATCGGTCGGGTGGACGCCGGGATGGTGATCCCCGAGGTGACCGGTTTCCCGCTGCTGGACTGCGTGCTGACCGGCTACTGGCAGGTGCTCGGGTCGATGCTCGGCCACCTCGTGCTTCCGGTCGGCGTGATGATCGCGGTCTATACCCCGATCATTTGGAAGCAGTTCGCCCTCGGGCTGGATGAGGCTGCCGCGTCGGCCGCGACACTGTTCCGGATCGCCTCCGGTGCCACCCGTGCGGCGATCTACCTCAGCATCCTGCGCAGGGCGGCAGCGAGTGCGGTGGTGATGGTCGGCGCGATGTTCGGCGCTCTGGTCGGCGGCGTCGTGGTGCTGCAGCAACTGTTCAGCTTCGGTGGCCTCGGCCAGTTCGCCGTCGACTCGGTCAACTCCATCGACTTCCTTGGCCTGCAAGGCTTTCTAGTTGTTCTGGCGGCCGTTTCGATGGTCGCTTTCTTCATCGTGGACATCGTCAACATGTTGCTCGATCCGCGGCGGCGTCCCGGTGCGAGTACCGAGGTCTGACGACCGGTGGAAAGGACTCGATCGTGAAGACTCGACTCGGCTGGGCACCGTTCATCCCGTTCGCCTTCCTCATCCTGATCGCCGCCGTCGGCCCGATGCTGATCCCCTTCGACCCCGAGCGCGTCGCCGGTGCGGCCAGCCAACCACCGGGCGGCGATTTCCTGTTCGGCACCGACGCCACCGGGATGGATGTCTTCTCCCGCACCATCGGGGCGACCCGGATCAATCTGTTGCTGGCGTTGCTGGTGACGCTGTCGGCGACGGTGTTCGGGGTGCTGCTCGGCCTGATCATCGGCATGAACGAGTCGCGCCGAGGCCCGGTAGGCTGGCTCGGCCGCGGCGGAAACCGGATCGTCGACCTCTCCGACGCGGTGCCCGCGCTGATCGTCGGTGTCGTCGTTGTCGGCCTCTTCGGCGCTTCGCTGCTCAGCTTGACGGTCGCACTCGCCCTGGTGCTGATGCCGAACCAGATCCGCCTCACCCGAGTCGAGGTGCTCAAGGTCCGCCACGACGCCTACCTGGACGCGGCGCGGATGGCCGGCCTTTCCGAGGGGCGGATCACGCTCCGGCACGTGTTGCCGAACTCTTGTCGGCCTGCGTTGGAGAACGCCTCCTTCGTGTTCGGCCTTTCGATCATCGTCTCGGCCTCGCTCGGGTTTCTCGGCCTCGGTTTGCGCCCGCCCACGCCGGAATGGGGAGCGATGGTCGCACTCGGTGTGTCGGACGTGATGCTCGGCCGCTGGTGGACCGCTCTCTTCCCGGCCGCCGCGCTGTGTGTCGCGGTGGCCAGCGCGGCCGGCGCCGCCGGCACGATAACCCGGCTCAGCCGTGGGGCGGCGGCGGGCTGAGCTCATTTTCCCACCTCGACAAGGAAAATCTCAGGAGGCACGTCGTGGCAACAGAGAAGTGGTTCGGTGGCGCCCGGCCAGGGGGGCGCGGCCGATGGTTCGCGCGCCGACATCGAACTCGCAGCATGGCAGCTGCCATTGCGGCGGTCACGTTCGCGTTGGCGGCCTGCACCCCGAACAATGTCGGCGCGGTCCAGGGTGACGCCGGGCCGTTGAAGCAGGAGATCGTCGTCGCGGTTCCAGCGCTGACCCCGACCTTTGGTGGCCAGGACGGCGGTAACGCGCTGTCCTTGGAGGCGTTCGAGATCAACGCCAACACACAGGCGGGCCTGGTGCGAAACCCGTACATCCCCGGCAAGTCCCCGGCGGCCGTCATGCAGGACTTCAACAACTACCAGGGATATCTCGCGGAATCCTATGAAGTCGGCCCGGACGGCAAGACGGTCACCTTCCGCCTGCGGCAGAATCTGCTGAGCCAGTCCGGCAATCCGCTGACCGCCGACGACGTGCTGTGGTCGTTCGAGCGGAAATTCGCCTCGCCGACCGGATCCGCCTCGATCTATGCCCCGGCACTCACCGATCCAAAGACGCAGATACGCAAGATCGACGAGCACACCGTCGCCTTCACGATCAACCAGCCCGGCTACATGTTCACCTTCCTCGGGTTGCTGGCCAACCTGAACGGCCACATCTACGACATGGAGTTCCTCAAGCAGCATGCGGCGCCCGATGACCCGTACGCCATCGCGTGGAGCCGCACGAATTCCGGCTGGGGTTTCGGTCCCTACTCGATCACCTCGGTGACCCCGGGGCAGGAGATGGTGCTGACCGCGAACCCGCACTATGCGTTCGGGGAGCCAAGCGTCAAGAAGGTCACGCTGCGCGTGGTGCCGGACGCCGGAACCAGGGCCAGCCTGGTGATGCGCGGTGACGTCGATCTGGCCGAGGGCATCAAGCCCGTGGATCAGGTGCAGTTGAGCAATGCGCCGGGTGTGGTGGTGCCGCAGCAGGACGACGCGATCGAATTCATCGACCTGACGCTGGTGACGAACAAGGTGCCGTTCAACAACGAAAAGGTGCGCCAGGCAATGGCTTTGGCGATTCCTTACGACCAGATTATCCAGCAGATCTACGCCGGACGCGCCACGCGCATGGTGGGCAGCATCAACCCGAAGACGAAGGGCTACACCACGAATGGTCTGCCCACCTTCAACTACGACCCCGCCAAGGCCAAGCAACTACTTGCTGAGGCGGGTTTCCCGAACGGGATCTCCTTCGACTTGACGGTATCCAACGCGGTGCCCGACCTGGTCGACGTCGCGGTGATGATGCGGTCCTTCGCCGCCGACGCCGGGTTCGACATCAACATTTCGCAGCAGTCGGCGGCGGCCTTCGCCCAGGGCCGCTCGCAGGCGAGTTACCAGGCGCTGATGTACCGCAACCGGTCGCAGACCCAGTCGCCGACATATGCGTTGACGATCTTCTGGAAGCCGAACAACGACAGCTCGAATCCTTCGCGCTGGGAGAACCAGCAATTCTACAGCACGGTCGACGCCGGTATCGCCGTGCCGGACTCGCTCAGCGAGGAGGCCGGCCGATTCTGGAACCAGGCGATGGCCATCGAGCTGAACTCCGCACCGGAGATCTTCGTGGCGAACCTGCAACCCTCGCAGGTCTACCGGAATACCGTGCAGGGCTACACTTATCGCTCTGAAAACGCGGTGGATTTCGCGAATCTGAAGGTATCCGCCGGATCCTGACCGGTCATGTCCGATGTGGCGGTCGCTCCCGTTTCGGGGCGCCCGCCAGCTCAGTAAAAGTGCTTGGTGTCGACGACATTGCGCATTGGCTCGCCGCGGACGAAGGATTCCAGGTTCGCCGCGAACAGCGTGGCGATGCGACGAGGCTTGCCTGGATCTTCCGCCGCCGTATGCGGGCTGATCAGCACTTGCGGCATCATCCATAGTGGACTATCGGCTGGAAGTGGTTCGGTGGCGGCGACATCGAGGCAGGCAGAGCGGATGTGGCCGGAGCGCAGCGCGTCGATGAGCGCCGGTTCGTCGATGACGGTGCCTCGACCGACGTTGATGATCACCGTGCCCGGTTTCATGGCCGCGATCAGGTCGGCGTCAACCAGCTTTTCTGTGTAGGGAGTGCCGGGCAGCGTGATCACGATCCCGTCGGCCTGCGCGACCAGGCGGGGTAACTCCTCGATGCCGTGCACGGAATCCACGTAGGGCACTGGTTCCGGTCGTCGCTTGATCCCGATCACCCGGGCGCCGAGCGCGCTGACCAGCCGTGCGGTTTCCATGCCGATCCCGCCGAGTCCGAGGATCAGCACCGTCTGCTCGCGTAGCTGACGCATCGCCCAATGCGGCGCCCACACGTGCTGGGACTGCAATTCCTGCAGTCGGGTCAGGTCCTTCGCGCCCGCGAGTAGTCCGAACAACGAGAACTCCGCGAGCGGACCGCCGTGCACGCCCGCCGATGTGGTGAACGTGACCCGCGTCAGCTCGTCGGCGCTTAGCCCAGCGGCCCGCACCTGCGCACCGCCGCCGGCCGGCATCGTGTGAACCCAGCGCAGCCTTGGATTGGTGCGCACCACATGGCCGAGTAGACGCGGGCTCTGGTCGGGGACGCCGAAGATGACGTCCGCGCTGATCAGTAGGTCTTCATAAGCCTGCTGCTGCTCGGCGGTGCGGGTGTATCGCGGGTCGGTCGGATTATCGCCGGCGTAGTGTTCCGGGCGAAGCAGTTCGTGGTCGATGACCAATTCAATCGACGAATCCACTGCCTTCACCAGGTCGCTTAGTTCGGAGGCAGGCGGAGTCGCCGCCACGATGCGCAATGGGGAATCAGACATGTGCGTCCCTTTGGGTTTTGTTATGTATGAGGGATTGCGCGAATGGGGAGTACTCGTACTCACTTGTGCGGTGGCGCCAGGTACGCGGCGCAGCCGCTTCTAACGCGCAAGCAGCTCGCACCGCCTCGGGTCTTCAGGCGTCGTCTCACGTGGACAGCCCCGACGTGGTGTGTCGTGGGTGGTGAAGGCTGCTATATAGCGACCATCAACACTCACGACCCCTTTTGAGTCGGGGATCCTGCAGTCGAGGCGGCGTCTGAGGTTCCGTCATCCACACCGCCACGCAAAAAAACCCGCGTATCCGCCAAGGCGGAAATTTGCGGCTACCCGATGAGTGCTGCGACGGTCGGTGACCAGCGCTCGGCGTACTCCTTCAGCTTCGGGTCGTCGGCGTAGCCGGCGTCGATCAGGTAGAGGCCGGGTAACGCGCAGGTTCCACCCAGCTCGCTGAGCACTGGCTTGAGCAGCATGTCCGGTGCCATCGCATGGCCGGGGCCCGCGCCAAGCATCAACGGCACCGACACCACGCCTTGAAGACCGGTGCCGCCGGCGAACTGGTCGAGAAACAGCTTGAGCAGGCCGGTGTAGGTGGCCTTGAAAGTCGGGCTGGCGAAGACGACCAGAGTCGATTCCCGCACAGTGTGTACCGCGGCGGCCACCGCCTCGTCCCCCCAACCGAGCAAGCCGGGGCCGAACTCGACGACGTCGATTTCGTGATCGACCGGCCCGCCGGTGAGCGCCTCGGCGAGCAGCCGCCCGGCGTCCAGAGTGCGGGATGCGGGCTTGGGGTTGCCGGCGACGACGGTTGTGCTCACGTGCGCTCCTTGGTCGAAACGGTCCTTGACGTGGGCGAGGGCATCTCAGGCGTTCGGGTGCCGACGACGTTAACGCCGCCCGGCAACAGTCCGGTGGCCGTCGCGGTGCCCGGCAGCAAGCGAATCGTGGTCATGCCGAGGTCGGTGAGAACGGCCGCAGCGGCGCCGTGATCACAGGTGGGAGTGGTGTGCGTTTCGAAGCCGCCGAGGTGCCTGGTCCGTCGCAGGTACACCACGGCACCACCGTCGGAGCAAATTCTGTCCAGCGAAGCATCCAATCGCGCACTGCATTCGCATCGCAGCGAACCGAGAAGCTCGCCGGCAAGGCATTCGGTGTGTACGTGTACGAGTGGCACCGATACCGGAGCAGGCTCACTGACCAGGGCTAGGTGTTCGGCACCGGTGGCCTCATCGCGGTAGCCGATCGCGCGTAACCGGCCGTACCGGGTCGGCAGCTGGGTCTGCGTAACCCGGCGCACCCGGCGGCTATCACCGTCACCGTGGTAATGGCGGTACGACACGATCCGCGAAATGTCGAGGACCGGTAGGTCGGTGCGACGACCGAGATCGGCAACCTCGGCGCCGTGCGCGAGAGCACCCTCGTCGTGGACGATCGTTGCGGTCAACGCCACCGGAGGTAGGCCCGCCAGACGGCACAAATCCGCCGCCGCCGCCGCGTGGCCGTGCTGTTCCAATAACCCGCCCTCGGCCACTCGCACCGGCAACACATGCCCCGGCCGGGTCAGATCGTCGGGTGTGGTTTCAGGGTCGGCCAGCACCGTGGCCGTGTGCGCCCGGTCGGCCGCGCTGATACCGGTACTCACCCCGCTGCGGGCATCCACCGCAACGGCGTAGGCCGCGCCGCTGCCCGGCACCATCGGCGGCAGGTCGAGCCGGTCGGCGCGCTCTGCCGGTAGCGGCACACAGAGCAGGCCGGAGGTGTGCCGCACCATCCAGGACGTCCAGCGTGGGGTGGCCAGCGCCGCTGGCAGCACGACCTGGCCGGCGGTCTTGTCGACGACCAGCACCGGTCGCCCGGAACGCAGCACGGCGAGCGCCTCCGAGGCTGGGTCGGTGGAACCGCCATTCGGCATCTGGGGAGCGGCCATCAGGCGGCCAGCTGCCGAAACCTGCTGCCGTGGAACACCAGCGGCGCAACGTCCGTCCGCACTTGAAGGGCATGCACCCGCAGCAAAATGAGCTCGTGGTCACCGGCCGGAACCACCGTGTCCACCGAGCAGTCCAGCCAGGCGGCGGCGTCGCGCAGCAGCACCGCGCCTTCTGCGGTGCGCTCCCATTCGATGCTGGCGAAGCGGTCACCGGTTCGGGAGGAGATCTGCCGGCAGGCCGCGTCGTGTGTCTCGCCAAGCATGCTGACGCCTAGCCGCGGCCCGTTCGACAGCCTCGGCCAAGTGGTGGACGTCCGCTGCACGCACAGCGAGACCAGCGGTGGATCGATGGACACCGAGGTGAACGAACTGGCCGCGATGCCGACCGGACCACCGTCGCGGTAGGCGCAGACCGCGGTCACGCCGCTGGGAAAGCAACCGTAGGCCTGCTTGAGCACTGCCGGATCCGGGGTGATGGGGTGCAGTTCGATCATCGAGTCCTCCCGAACGGTCCGTGGTGTATCGAGCAAACCCGCTTCGTGTTTCGTCAGCGGTCGCGCGCTGTTCCGGCCGCTTTGCGCGGGCACGAGACGCCATCAGCAGGCTTCTGAACAGGGAAAATGGGTCGATCGGGAGAGAAAGTGCCTGTAGCACGGGCTCGACGGTTGCCGGGACGTTACTCGGCGTCCTGGTGGAAATCAGTCGGCTCGATACGAACTCCTCATGCCTCACTAAACACCGCCGCCCCGGTGCGGATCCGAGGGAAGGTGCGGTCGGCATCGTGGGCTTCCGTCATGAGCCGGGCGGGCGAAGGCTAGCGAAAACTGTTGTGGCGGCAGTGAATTCCGTGGCCCGCCAGTTCGCTCAGACTGCGACGGCGTCGCGGTTGCGGGACTTCATCAGCGGCTGGATGTGTTTGCCGAAGTTCTCGATGCCTTCGAGGAAGTCGTCGAACACCAGCATGATTCCCTTGGTGCCCTCGACTTCGGCGATCTCGTCGAGCATGGCTGCGACGGTGGCGTAGGCGCCGACGAGCGTGCCCATGTTGAAGTTCACCGCGCCCTCGGCCAGCACCATCGTTTTGGCGGTGGAGGCGTCGTCGGCCGTCTTGTCGGTCGCCGACTCGCCCGCCATGTACGCCAGCGCGTCCAGGTCGGCGTTGTCGTGGTAGTCCTTCCACTTCGCCTGTGCGGCTTCGTCGGTCTCATCGGCGATGACCATGAACAGCGGCAGCGCACCGACATCCCGACCGGACTTCTTCGAGGCTTCGACCAGGGTGTCCGCGGAGCCGGCGAACGCGGACGGCGTGTTCACCCCGGCGCCGAAGAGGAAGTTGAAGTCGGCGTATTCGGCCGCGAACGTCATCCCGGTCTTGCTCTGGCCCGCGGCCACGACGTCGATGCGCCCGTTCGCCGGTCGCGGGGAGAGCACGCAGTCGTCCATCTGGTAGAACTCGCCCTTGAAGTTGCTGACGCCGTCGGCCCACAGCTGCTTCATGACGGTGACGTACTCCGCGGCACGGGCGTAGCGGTTGCCGAAATGCTCGTCGCCCGGCCACACGCCCATCTGCGTGTACTCGCCCGGCGCCCAACCGGTCACGATGTTGACGCCGAACCGCCCCGGGGCGATGGAGTCGATTGTCGCCGCCATCCGCGCGACCATCGCCGGGGGCAGCACGAGGATCGGCGTCGACGCGTAGAGCCTGATCTTCTTCGTGGCGGCGGCCAGGCCTGCCATCAGCGTGAACGATTCAAGGTTGTGGTCCCAGAACTCGGTCTCGCCACCGAACCCCCTGAGCTTGATCATCGACAGTGCGAAGTCGAGCCCGTACTCTTCGGCCTTCTGCACAACCGCCTTGTTCAGCTCGAAGCTGGGCAGGTACTGCGGGGAGCTCTTCGAGATTAGCCAACCGTTGTTGCCGATCGGGATGAACACACCGATGTCCATATCGCTCCTCATCGGGCTGGGGATGTGCCGTGCGGGGTGCCGCCGTTCGATCACCAAGGGCGAGAACGGGTAGGGCAACTGCGCCCGTCGGGCTATGGCACCGAATCTAGCCGTCGGCTGTTGCGGTCTGGAGTAGGATCGTAAACATCCGATTGCGCATGTTGACGATCAAGGATCGCGTAGGGGTAGTGTGCCTGCTGGACCAGTCGTCCATAGAGGACAATCCAAGCTGCGGCTTCCGAGTCAGGATGGTCCGAGCAGACGCTTGAGCCAGCGCGTGTGCGCGGCACCCGCGCGTAGGTCGGCGTTTGCCAGGTTCCGGCTGTGCAATCCCACCGTACTGGGGATTCCGGCGATGCGAAGCTCGGTGAGCGCCTGCTGCGCCCGGTTGAGAGCCTCATCGCGGTCAGCGCCCCAGCAGATCAGCTTGGCGATCATCGAGTCGTAGAACGGGCTGATCCGGTCGCCGGCGGTGAAGCCGGTGTCCACCCGGACCCCGGGCCCGCCGGGCAGGTCGAACCTGGAGAGCTCACCGGGTGCGGGGCGGAACCCGTTGTCCGGGTCTTCAGCATTGAGGCGTAGTTCGATCGCGGTGCCGGTCGGCGCGATGTCCTTCTGCGACACGCTGAGCGGCTGCCGGCGGCGATCCGGAGCTGCTCCGCGACGAGATCGAGCCCGGTGAAGCATTCGGTGACCGGATGCTCGACCTGGATCCGGGTGTTCATCTCGATGAAGGAGAACGCACCGTCGTCGGCGAGCAGGAACTCGACCGTTCCGGCGTTGCGGTAGCCGACGTGCCCGGTCAGCCGGATCGCGGCTGCGGTGATCGCGGACCTGGTGTCGTGATCCAGTCCGGGCGCCGGCGCTTCCTCGATCAGCTTCTGCCTGCGGCGCTGAACCGAGCAGGCCCGCTCGAAGGCGTGCACTACGTTGCCGTGCTCGTCGGCGAGCACCTGGGCCTCGATGTGCCGCGCGTGTTCGACGAGGCGTTCCAGATACACCGTCCCGTCGCCGAACGCGGACGCGGCCTCCGCCTGGGCCGTGGGCAGGACGTCGGCGAGCTCGCTCGCGTCGGCGACCGACCGGATTCCGCGGCCACCGCCACCCGCGGCGGCTTTGACCAGCAAGGGAAAGCCGGCTTCTCGGGCGGCCGCTTCGGCGGCGGCCAGATCGAGGAGCGGGCCGCTGCCGGGAACCACCGGCGCCCCGGCTTCTACGGCCAGCCTGCGCGCGGTCGCCTTGTCGCCCATCTTCTCGATGACCTCGGCAGGGGGGCCGATGAACACCAGCCCGGCTTCCGTTACCCGGCGGGCGAAAGCGGCGTTCTCGGCAAGGAAGCCGTAGCCGGGATGGATCGCGTCGGCACCGGAGGCCTTCGCGGCGTCGAGCACGGCGTCACTGTTGCTTCGCGGTGTCGATCAGGTCCGGTGGCACCTCGTCGTGGCCGAAGCCCACTCCGAAACCGAGCCCGGCAAGCCCGTGGTTCACGAGGCGCTCCACGTATTCGCCCCAGCCGCCGGTCGGTTCGCGCAGTCCGACGGTAAGCAAGAATTCGCCATCGGAGAGGAACGGGGTGGGATCGGCCAGCTCGCTGACGTGCACCCACCTCACCGGGCGGCTCAGGTCGGTGTCGACCAGCGAGCGCAGCCCCAGCTCCCGGCGGCCGAGTAACCAGGCCACTGTGAGTCGCACACTGCCTCCCAAACCCTGATACGACAACTAGGCTAAAAACCGGCCCGCTCGCCGCACCGCCACACATCAGGACTGTCCATTCGCGACAAGCACTGTCGTCAGGGCATCACGTCACCGGAATTGGGCCCGAGCGTCTGCCCGACATAGAGATTCCCGCCCGGGTCGCTCGCCAGCAGCACGGCGGTTGGCGCGACCTCGTCGGCCCGGCCGAAGCGCCCGAGCGGCAACTCCGCCCGCTTGACGGTCTTCCACTCTTCGGTAATGCCCGCCACCATCGGCGTTTCGATCGGCCCGGGGGCGATCGCGTTGACCAGGACACCGCGACCGGACACCTCCAGCGCGAGGGATTTGGTCAGCCCGATCACCCCGGCCTTCGCCGCCGAATAGTGTGAGAGCGCGTGCCCGCCCTTGATACCGAGCTGTGACGAGATGTTGATGACCCGGCCGTGTCCTCGTTCCACCATCCGCGGCACGACGTACCGGCAGCAGAGAAACACACCGGTCAGGTCGACAGCCAGGGTGTGCGACCAGGTCGCCAGATCCATCTCGACCAGCGGTGCCTCCGTGAGGATGCCCGCCGAGTTGACCAGGATGTCGATGTCGCCGACCAGCCCGGTCGCCGCCGCGACGCCCGCGGATACCGAAGCTTCGTCGGTGACGTCGATCGGCACCGAGCCGACACCGATCCCGCCGGCTTCGGCACGGTCGGCGACGACGACCTTGGCGCCCTCCTTGACGTAGGCCTCGGCGATGGCGCGGCCGATCCCGCTCGCGCCCCCGACTACCAACGCGGTCCGGTTTTCCAGCAGTGACAAGGGATTCCTCCTCAGGCGGGCATCCGGACGGTGAGCCCGCCATCGACGACGATCGACTGTCCGGTCACGTAGGAGGCCTCCGACGAGGTCAGGAACCGGATCACACTGGCGATCTCCTCGGGCTGAGCCGTGCGGCCGAGCGGGATGTCGCGGCCGGCTCGTTCCAGCCCCTCCGGGCCCAGTGAATTGACCGGGTCCAGCGACTGCGGGGTAACGACGTAGCCGGGCACGACGCTGTTCACCCGGATCCCGCGCGGGGCGAGCTCGACCGCGACGCTGCGGCAGAGCCCGAACACACCGGCCTTGGCGGCGCCGTAATGCGCGTGCTCGCCCCAGCCGTAGACCCCGCCGGCGATCGAGGAGATCGCCACCATGGCGCCAGGCCCGGACATTCGCGCTGCCGCCGAGCGCAGCACGCGCAGCACGCCGGTCAGATCGACCTGCAGCAAGTCGTCCCAGGCCTCGTCGTCGAGTTCGGCCAGCGCGGCCTTGCGCAGGACTCCGGCGTTCGCCACGGCGATGTCCAGCCGGCCCCACTCTTCGACCGCCCGCTGGGCAAACCAGTCCACTTGGGACGAATCACGGACATCGACCTCGTGCACAACGCATTCCCCACCCACGGCTTTCACCGCGGCGGCCGTCTCCAGCGGATCATGCGGGTCGCCGGGGAAGGTACCGACCACCGAGCGGATGCCCCGCTCGGCATAGGCGACGGCGAGCGCGCGGCCGATCCCGCTGGCCGCCCCACTGATGATCGCCACGTCGCTGTCCATTTCGGACCCCTTTCGACTTGGTGCGGTAGTGCACGCGACCCCCGGCAGGCCGCGCTCAGCTGTCACCGGCGCGCCGCGCGCCGGTGAGCAGCCTTCCCGCTCACCCTTGCAGCGTCTGCACTTTGCGGGCGGCGAACATCACCAGCCCCGACACGAACGTCCCCACGGCCCCGACGATCAGGGCGGCCGAGCTCCAGTTCGAACCGGAGGCCAGCATCGCGGTGGTGATCACGCCGGCGAGGATCGCGCCGGGCTGTGAAAGCGCGTTCAGGAACGCGGTGCCCGTCGCCCGGCACTGGGTGTCATAGCACTCACCCATGTAGAAAAGCAGCGCCGCGTACGGGCCGATCAGGAAGAACATCCCCAGCGAGTACAGCGTCACCACGGCCACGGTCCCGCTGGCCACGGTCAGGGTGAGCGCGAACAGCACACCCGAGATGAGCCAACCGACCGCGATCACATTCCGGCGGCCGAACCGGTCGCCGATCCAGCCATGGAAGAGGTAGCCGAGATAACCGATTGCGTTGATCACGATGAGCATGATCAGTGATCCGGTGAAGCTGACCTGCTTGCCTTCGGTGAGCACGGTCGTGCCGAGCACGGCGAAGACCTGGATGCCGAACCAGTTGACCAGCCAGGCGAAACCGAGCACGAGCGTGTTGCGTAACGCGCTGCCCTTGAAGATCGACAGGAGCGGGGCCGACGGCTGCTCTTCGACGCCGTATTCCCGGGCGAGCTCGGCGGCCTCGTCGGCTCGACCCTGCTTGCGGAGTTCGCGCATCTGCAGTTCCAGCTGGAACTGCGGGCTTTCCTTGAGCCCGCGGCGGGCCAGCGCGATCACGACCGCGGGGAACACCGCGAGCAGGAAGCAGCCGCGCCAGCCGACCAGCGGCAGGAAGATCGCGACGAAGGCCGCCGCCAGCAGCACGCCGAGCGGCCAGCCGCCCTGCACCGCGCTGTACACCAAACCGCGGCGCTTCTTGATCTTCTCGTCCTCGGTAACCGCGTAGATCTCGTTGAGGTAGGTGGCGTTGACGGCCTGTTCGGACAGGCCGAGCCCAC
This sequence comes from Saccharopolyspora soli, assembly GCF_022678645.1. GTDB lineage: Bacteria > Actinomycetota > Actinomycetes > Mycobacteriales > Pseudonocardiaceae > Saccharopolyspora > Saccharopolyspora soli. The sequence continues at coordinate 25,705 of NZ_JALBWV010000064.1, forward strand.
CGAACGCCCGGACCCCGACCAGGTAGCCGGCGCCGGGTGTCGCCGCGCTGGCGGCTGAAGCGAGCGCGGTGCCGGAAACGGTGAGGATCATGCCGCGGCGGCGGCCGATCCGGTCGACGATCGGACCCACCGCCAGCGCGACGATCGCGGTGCCGACGGAGACCAAAGTGGACACTAGCGATGCGGTGGCTTCACTCCAGCCGAAGTGATCGCCGATCTCCGGCAACAGGGTGCCGAAGAGGATGTAGTCGTAGACGGCGAGCAGCCACGCGAGGAACGCGATGACGGTCGCTTGGCGGGTCGCTTTGACGCTCACTCGGGGGAATGAGCGCGTGCCTGCCGAGGACACAGTGGACATGGTCTGCTTCCCTTCTCAAGGGAGAATTCCGGTCAGGATCGGGGGAAACGAGCAAAGGAAATCCTCGGCGATCTCGTCGAAGGTCGACCTGCGCACGCCCTCGTGGCCGCTGATGTAGTCGATCGGGCTTCTGGAGGTTGGGAGTGGGACCAATCGTTACCCTAAAGATTGGACCAAACGTTTGGGTGTCCTGGTCATGACGGGCGGACAGAGTCAATTAACGCGCTGTTACGCTCGGGAAAGACCGTGGGACTGTTGGAGGGCGAGCGAAGCCGCGGACACCCGGAACAGGTCACCGGTCACGCTCCGGACCCTCGCGGACCAGCTGGGCTTGCATGTGTCAACCGTGTCGCGCGTGCTGCACGCCAAGCCCGATGAAAGCCTGCGTGCAGCGTCGGGCGCGACCGTGCCGCGAATCCGCAAACTGGCCGACGAGCTCGGCTACCAGCCGAATCCGCCGCGACTAGCCTGCGCACGCGGCGGAGCAACCTGGTCGGCGTTCTGGTGCCGCGGCTATCCGACATCGTTCTCGCCACGATCTACGAGGGCATCGAGGAGGCCGCCGCCGAGCACGGGCTGTCCACGTTCGTCACCAACACCCGGGACGAGCCCGAGGTGCAGCGTGCATGGACGGAGATGGTGCTGGGCCGGCGTGTCGACGGGCTCATGTTTGGCGACGCCTACATCGATTCGCGGTTTCTCGACGCCCTCGCCGCGCGGAAAGTCCCGTTCGTGCTCGTCAGCCGCCGCGCCGGTGACCATCCGTCGGTGACCTGCGACGACTACCTCGGCGGACACCTGGCCGCGGAGCACCTGCTGGCTCTGGGCCACCGCAGTGTCGCCATCATCGCGGGCGAGCCGTACACGAGCACCGCTATAGACCGCAGCTGGGGATTCATAGACACCTACGCCGAGGCCGGAATCGAGATCTCGTCGGAGTGGGTCGTCCACTCCCGCTTCGACGCGCCGGGCGGCCGGGCCGCCGTGGAGCACCTGCTGGCCGGCGGACCGACTCCGTCGGCGATCTTCGCGGTCAACGACTTCGCCGCCATCGGCGCCATCGGCGCACTGCGCGACCATGGCCTCAGGGCCGGCACCGATGTCGCGGTGGTCGGCTTCAACGACACTCCACTGGCCGCGGAACTCCCGGTGCCGCTGACCACGGTGAAATCACCCATGCACGTGATGGGACGACGCGGGCTCGAGCTGCTCGTCCGCCTGATGAAGGGCGAGGACGGCCAGTCCGAGCGCCTGCGTCCCACACTCGTGGTGCGAGCCTCGAGCACCACGACAACGCGACCAGCCTCAGCGGTCCAAGGCGGGTGAGGACGGAGCATCGCCGACGAAGCCGATCGCCTGGGTGCGATATGCGAGTTCGCAAGCCCGCTGAACAACAGGCATCACCTCCGGCGATGACCAAGACTGCGTTGGCCGTCGACTCGGTCATGGTCACGCTGGAGGGCGCGGTCATCGCGGCATCGCCTCCGCGGTCACGACACGGCCGTTTTTGACAACCATGTCCGGGCGGGTGCAGTCGTTCAGGACGCCTCTGGCAGTGGTGGCGTCGAAGATGGCCAGGTCGGCCTGTGCCCCCACCGTGATGTCGTGGTGGGGCAGCTTGAGGGTGGTGGCCGAGTTGGTGGTCATCATGTCCAAGACATAGTTGGCGTCCTCGGCGGTACCCAGGTGGCACATCTCGGCGAGCATGAGGGCGGTGTCCAGGATGTTGCCGCGCCCGAAGGGCGTGAACGGATTCTGGATGTTGTTGGTGGCCAGGCACACGTTGGCACCGGCCTGACGGAGCATCTGCACTGGCGTCAAGCCTCGTCTAGCGGCCTGGGCATCGCCACGGCCGTTGAGGTAGACGTCCGTGGCCGGCAGTGCGACGACGTTAATGCCGGCTTCGGCGATCTGGGCGCAGATGTCGCTCGCCTCGGCCGCAGGGATTGAGCCGAGGGAGGTCAGGTGCCCCGCGGTCACGCTCCCACGCATGCCAGCGGCGATCGTTCGCTCGATGACCAGCAGAATGTCCCGTTGCTGCGGGTCGTCGGACAGGTCGATGTGGAAGTCCAACGGCATGCCATGTTCGACAGCCAGATCGAAGACGAAGTCGAGGTGGGCTTCTTTGTCCGGGTCGTTGTAGGGAATGCCACCGATCACGTCGGCGCCCTCGCATGCGGCCTGCCGCATCAAGTCTCGACCGTGTCGCTGGGTGGTAATGCCGTCCTGCGGGAAGACGACGATCTGCAAGGTGATGAAGTCGGCGACCTCGGCGCGCAGGGCGGTCATGGTCTCAATCGCGCTCATCATGAGCGTGTCGTCAATCTCGACGTGACACCGCACGTGCGTCACGCCGTGCGTGACGGCCTTGCGCAGCACCTTGAGTGCGCGCTCGCGCATGTCCGCCGGGGTGAATTCCTTCTTCAGCTGCGCGGTCAACATGATCGCGTCATCCAAGGTCGCTGCGTCGAACGGTAAACGGTCCAGGAGATAAGCCTTCTCCAAGTGCAGATGCGACTCGATCAGGCCCGGGGCGATGAGCTTTCCGTCAGCGTCCAGCGCCTGAGTCCATAGTCCTGGGACTGCGTCGTTGCTCGGGGTGACCGATGCGATCGTTCCGCTGCTGATGGCGATGTCGACCAGGCCGGGCTGGTTTCGCAAGCGAGCACTGCGGATCACCAATTCCGCGTGGGGCAGACCGGTTGGGGCCGCAAGATTCATGAGAGAAATGCCAATCCGGGTCGTGTCGTTGTCGGAGGCGCGCAAAGCATGGTGTACCGGGGCGGGGGCGGCGATGACGTCGTGTTGAACAGCCTTAAGCCAGAGATCGAAAGACGCTGCCGCTGTCCCCGGTGCGTCCGCCAACGGTCGCACCCGACCACCGCGTGACGAGGGGCCGGTGCTCGGCCCCCGAGAGGTGGCAGCCGCACGCCGCGCCCACCTCGGTCGGGAGCACCAAGCGGGTGCCGAGGACCGGGACGCCGAGCCGCATGAGGTCGGCATCGGTCGCGATGCCATCGAGGACGACGTTGGTGACGACCGTAGCCATGCAAACGAGTTTTCAGAGTAGGACGACGCGTCGGCTCACGCAGGCGTAAAGATCAGGTTGCACCGTCCGCTGGGCACCGGCATGGAAAGGCCGCGCGTGTCTCGGTGATCAGTTTCGTAGGCCTCTCCGGCGAAGGATCAGCTCGTTTCGTGAGCCCCGCAAACGCTCAGATCGACGCGGCCCAGGGCATGGCGCAGTCGCGCAATTCAGTCCTCGATAACCTCGGAGGACTTTCTCGCGGTGTTTTCCATGCCGCAGCTGAGGGAACCAGATTCATCAAGATCCAGGTGCCCATCTGCCTCAGCCACCATACTGGGCCGCTGCAGGAGGCTGAGGTCGTCGAGCGCGCACGCCGCGCCTGACTCGATTGTCGGCGCGGCCCGTGGCACACCCGGCAGGCCTGCGTGAAGGGAGCCGAGCCCAAAGGCTGCGACCGCGATGAACTCTGAGGCCGGATGACTCGACCACGCCCCGGGTTCAGACGGACCGTTTTGACACTTTGCGACGGGAGGATATCGGGAGGATCCTGTTGGCACGACCACGTTGTACTGCGCCGAACGGTAGTGAGTTGCACTGGTTTGTCCTGCGGTTTCTGAGTTTTCGCGGTCGGGTGTCTCTTGTGGACAGAACTGGGGGTCAAGGGGTCGCAGGTTCAAATCCTATCGTCCCGACGGTCGGAAGGGTCTTCGCAGGTCACTGCCTGCGGAGGCCCTTTTTTGATGTTGTGGGTCGGTTCTTCGGAGTCAAGCACGCCGCTGTTGGACACCTTGACTTCGGAGGTTCGCGATGCCGCTTCTTGATCTTGATCGCCTGAGTGTGGGCCTGTCCACGGTGTGGGCGGGGTATCTGCGGGATTGGGACCGCAGCCTGCGTTCGGCCAACCACCCGGAGACGACCCGGTACAACTATCTGCTGGCTGCGGCGCAGGCGCACGACCGCTGCTGCTGGACCTGACCGACGCGCTCGCCGAAGACGTCGTCGGCTGGGCGGACCGGGTGGACGTCATCAGCGCCCGCGCCGGAACCTCCACCACCGCGATGCTCCTGCGCCCGGACGGCTCCGTCGCCTGGGCCTCGGATGCCGCCCAACCGGATCGGGACTCTCTTCGGGCGGCCCTGACCACTTGGTTCGGGGTCAGTTGTTGGTCTTGAGTTCTCGATCTCCAGCGGGAGCGCGGGCTCCCCGTCGCGACCAGTACGACCCACTCGGGTTGTTTTGAGATTCGCTTCGAGTTCGCTTGCCTTACGCTCGTGGTTCACCGAAGTGCAAAATGGGGCGGGAGGCAGGTCGTGGCCACGAATGTGCAGACGCGCAGCCAGTACAGCCCGACTGAGCGCGTTCGATGCTCCGCGGCCTGAGCGCGTTGGCTGCTCAGATCGTGGCCCCGCTCGCGGACGCCGCGAAGAGCTTCGCGTGCCTGGACGGCGGTCGGCGGGCGTGGTCGTCGGGCGGTCGTGCGCACATCGAGTTGCGCGGCGTTCACCAGCCCGGCACCGAGGATGCTGGGGAACAGATCGTCCGGCGGTTGGAGAAGGTGCCGGGAGTCGACTGGGCCGAGATCAACGCCGTCATGGGCCGGGTGGTCATCGGACACGATCCGGACCTCGTCGGGGTCGCCGAGCTGGTGGGCGCGGTTGAGGGCGCCGAAGCGGAAGCGGGCCTGGACGACGAACCGTTCGCCGCGGTAAGCGCGACCCACCCGGACAACCCGGTCAAGGTGGTCGCCGAGGTGACGATGCTGGGTGCGAACCTGGCTGGCGCTGTGCTCGCGGGCGGCGCCCGACTGCTGTCGCTGCCTGCCGTGCCGCCGTCGGTTCCGGCCGTGGTGTCGACCGGGGAATCGGTCGCACGGGTTCGGCAACCGCTGGAAGCGCGGCTCGGGAAGACCGCCACCGATCTGTTGTTCGGGATGACCAGCGCGGCGGCGAACACCCTTGCGCAGCGTCCCATGAACTTGCTGGCGGAGTCGGCGTACCGGTTCTGCCTGTTGCGGGAGACGCAGGCTGCGCAGCGGAGCTGGTCTCGTTGGGAGTCCTCGGCCGGAGCGCACCCGGCCAGCCACCGCAGTTCCCCGGTGCAGGTCCGGCCGCGCCCGCGGCCGTTGCCTGCAGGTCCGGTCGAGCGCGTCGCGAACGGTTCTGCCCTCGCCGGACCGGTGGCGTTCGCGGGTGCGTTCGGGTTGACCCGGAGCCTTCAGCGTGCGCAAGCGATGTTGGTCGCGGGAGCTCCGCGTGCCGCGCGGATGGGACGGGACGCGTTCGCGGCTCAGCTCGGGTACGGCCTGTCCGAGCGCACCACCCTCGTATTCGAACCCCAGGTGTTGCGGCGGTTGGACCGGGTCGACACCGTGGTGATCGACGCCGGGGTACTGCGGACCGGTGCCCGGCTCGTGGACGATGTGATTCCCGCTGATGGCACTGGAACGGTCGTCGAGCTGTGGGAGCGCGCGCACGAACTGGTCGGCGTGACCAGAGCGGACGGCACGGCGCGGGACGGTTGGTCGCTGTCGCCGGTGATTCGGCCGCAGTTGCCCCGCGAAGTGCGCGATGCCGCGCGGCAGGGCATTGAGGTGTTCGCGCTCCGCCACGATTCGCGCACCGCCGCGTGGGTTCTCGCCACCGAGGAATTGGATCCCCTCGCCGACGAGCTGGTCTCGGCGGCCCGCGCGGTCGGATCGGTGGTCCTCGCTGGCCGGGACAGCGGGTTGGGGGCGCGGTTTGGTGTCGATCGCGTGGTCCCCGGCGGAACGCACCTGGCTTCGGCAGTGCGGGAGATGCAACAGGAGGGCCGCGTCGTCGCCCTGGTGTCCTCGCATGCACGAGCGGCGCTGGTGAGCGCCGACATCGGCTTCGGTGTGACGCGCGGCGTCGAGACACCGTGGGGTGCGGATCTGGTTTGCGGCCCCAGCCTGGGCGAGTGCAGCGCGCTGCTGAGCTCCGTTCGGATGGCTCGCCACGTCAGCACGCGCAGCGCACAGCTGTCGGTGATCGGCTCGGTGAGCGGCGCGGTGCTCGCCGCGATCGGACCGGAGGCCGGCAGTCAGCTCCGCGCGGGAGTCCCGGTCGCGGCGTGCGCGGCGATCGCCCTCGGCGCTGGGACCTGGTGGGGGATGCAGGCCGCTTGGCGCCCGGTTCCGCGTGCCATGCCGCGTACTCCCTGGCACGCGATGTCTCCCAGCACGGTCCTGGAATTGCTCGCCAGTTCGCCGGAGGGCCTGACGGATGATGCGGCGCGACAGCGTTTCCAGGACGGGGATGCGGGAGCGGATCGTCACCGGTTGGGAGTGCTGCGGGCTTCGCTGGACGAACTGGCGAGTCCGCTGACGCCCGCCTTGGCCGGTGGGGCCGCGTTGTCGGCGAGCATCGGTGCCGTCGCCGACGCGACGATCATCATCGGGGTGCTGGCGATGAACGCGCTGATCGGTGGCGTGCAACGGGTCACCGCCGACCGCGCGTTGAACAAGCTGCTCGAGGCCAGCGCCCTTCGGGTTTCGGTGCGCCGCAGGGAAAAGACGACGCAGTTGCCCGCTGACCAGCTCGTGCCGGGCGATGTCGTGGAGTTGCTGGCCGGAGACGCGATTCCGGCCGACTGCCGACTTCTGGAGGCCGACGGGCTCGAAGTCGACGAGTCCAGCCTGACCGGCGAGTCGCTGCTGGTCACCAAGGAAGTGACGGCGACTCCGGCGGTGGCCGTGCCAGACCGGACGTGCATGATCTATCGGGGTACGGCGGTAGCCGCGGGACGGGCCGTGGGCGTCGTGGTCGCGACCGGCCCCGACACCGAGGCGAGCAGCGCGGTGGTTTCCGACGTCCGCAGGTACGGCGACGGCGTCGCAGCCCGCCTGCGGTCGCTGGCCAAGGTGACGGTGCCGATCTGCGTGGGGGCGGGTGGGGTGCTGCTGGTCACCGATCTGCTGCGGAGGCGTCCGTTCGGGACGTCCCTGGGACGGGCGGTGAGCCTGGCGGTGGCGGCCGTTCCGGAGGGGCTGCCGTTCGTTGCGACCGTCGCCGAGCTCGCCGCCGCCCGGCGGCTGTCCAAACGCGGTGCGTTGGTGCGCAATTCAGCGACGATCGAAACGCTGGGCCGCGCGCAGGTGTTGTGCTTCGACAAGACCGGCACCCTCACCGAAGGTCGGATCGCGTTGCGGCGGGTGTCGGACGGCGCGTCGAGCCGGTTGCTGGAAGATAGGTCCACAGTGGAGAGTCGAGTGCTCGCGGGTGTGCTGCGGGCGAGTCCGTTGGTGGAGAAAGGAGAACTGCTGCCGCATCCGACCGATCGCGCAGTGGTCGACGGTGCGCGCGGCGCCGGAGCGAACCCGGACGAAGGCAAGGAGGGTTGGATGCCGATCGACGAGATGCCGTTCGAACCCTCCCGTGGTTACCACGCGGTGCTCGGCAACTGGAACGGCGGCAACCTGCTGAGCGTGAAAGGCGCCCCGGAGATCGTGCTGGCCCAGTGCAACCGCTGGCGCCGGGAGGACGGCGACATCCCGCTGGACGAAACCGCTCGTCGAGATGTCGAGCGCGTCGCCGAAGACCTTGCCAGGCAGGGATATCGAGTGCTGGCGGTCGCCGAGCGAGCCGCCTCGGACCGCCGCGATCTGGACGAGTCCCGGATCCGGAACCTGCGGCTGATCGGGTTCGTCGCGCTGGCCGACCCGGTCCGTCCCACTGCAGCCGCTGCTGTGGCGCAGCTGCAGCAGGCGGGGGTCGAGGTGGTGATGGTAACCGGTGATCATCCGAGCACTGCCGAGGCGATCGCCGCGGAGCTCAACGCGCTCAACGGTCGCCGCGTCATGACCGGTACCGAACTGGATTCGCTGGACGCCGACCAACTGGAGGCGGAAGTCAACTCCGTCGCGGTGTTCGCGAGGGTGAGCCCGTCGCAGAAGGCACGCATCGTCGACGCTCTGCAGCGCAATGGCCGCGTGGTCGCGGTGACCGGAGACGGTGCCAACGACGCTCCGGCGATCCGGTTGGCAGACATCGGGATCGCGTTGGGGGAGCGGGCCACCCCAGCAGCTCGGGAGGCCGCCGACCTTGTCGTCACTGACGACCGGATCGAAACCATCGTCGACGCCATCGTGGAGGGCCGCGCCATGTGGGCGTCGGTCCGGGACGCGCTGGCCATTCTGCTCGGCGGCAACCTCGGCGAGATCGGCTTCACCGTCGTCTCCGGGCTGATCAGCGCCGGCGGTAGCCTCAACGCCCGCCAGTTGCTGCTGGTCAACCTGCTCACCGATGTGCTGCCCGCGATGGCGATCGCGGTGCGCCCGCCTCCGATGATCACTGCGGAGATGCTGCTGGCCGAAGGCCCCGAAGCCTCCTTGGGAACGGCACTGACCCGGGACATCTACCGGCGCGCCGCGGTGACCGCTGGGGCTGCGATCGTGGCGTGGGTCTTGGGCCGCGCGACCGGAACCCTGCGCCAGGCAAACACTGTCGCACTCGTGGCACTGGTCGCCGCCCAACTAGGACAGACACTCGTGGTGCGCGGGCGGACACCGCTGGTCGTGGGGTGTGCGCTCGGTTCCCTCGTGGCGCTGGCGGCCGTCGTCCAGACGCCCGGCCTGAGCCACTTCTTCGGGGCCAGGCCGCTGCTGCCGCATGGCTGGATGATCGCGGCAGGCACCGCGACCGCCGCCACGGCAATTGGTCTCCTGCTGCAACAATGGTGAAGCACTGGGCCGGTGTGCGTGGTCGTGCTGCCCTTCTTCCGCGAGACATCGCCGCGAAACTGCCCGGAGGCACCGTCCTCATCGGCTACTCCGACGGCCGCCGAATCGCTGGCAGCGCTGGCCGTGCGACTTGGAGCAAATGATCGACAGCTCCAACGCTATGACCGAGCTGTGGTCGACCGCCAGGGAATGTCCAAAGTGGATAAACTCGTCGCTGAAGACGGCCAGGTCATGCTGAATGCCCGGCGTGTCACCGAGACCAGCAGGTGCGCGACCGGGAAACCTGTCTCAGGCGCGGGTACCGTAGCGTCGTAGGCGTACCGGCCACTCGGCCCACAAGACATCACCCGCTTCGCCACATCCGTTCTTGTACCCGTACGAAGCCGATCGAGAACCCAATGACGTCGAGATCGGTGGCACCGTCATCCCGAAGGCAGGAAGATCCTCATGTTCCTCGGCGCCGCGAACCGTGACCCTCGCAAGTGGGCCGATCCGGACTCCTTCGACCTTTCCCGCGATCCCTCCGGTCATGTCGGGTTCGGTATGGGGCTGCACCAATGCGTCGGCCAGCACGTCGCGCGGCTGGAAGCCGAGGCACTGCTGACGGCACTCGCCAACCGGGCCGAACGCATCGACACCGTCGGACCGGTCAAACGCCATCACAACAACACGCTGCGCGCCGGGGAATCGCTCCCGGTCCGCGTCGAGCTGGCCTGAGCACGCACTGCCGGGCGAGAAGACCGAAGTGATCATCCAGGACGAGCAGCAGCTCACCGCGGCGGTGCTGGCCGAGACGAAGTGCGCCACCGCCCCCGGTTCAAGGAGATCATCCGGGCGCTGATACGTCACCTGCCTGCGTCGTGCGGGTCGCCGAACATTGCCGCGAGCGGGTCGGCGGCATCCACCTGAAGGGTGCCTGTGGACCAGGAGAAACGTTGTCTGCTGGTGATGATCGGGGCAAGTGCTCGTCGGGACTTCGACAACGCGGAACATTGAAATACATCGGAGATGTTGATGTTCTGGTCAAAGAAGGCAGCGGCGCGTGACTACCTGCTGCGGGCTGTGTGCGGCTAGCCGGGGTGAGTCGCTGAATCAACACCGAGGAGAACGACATTGGGCGAACCGAAACACCCGACGCTGAAACCGTTCTTATCCGTTGCAGTGGCTACTGCTGCGGCCGTCCTCGTCTCGGCCTGCGGTATTTCGGCTGACGTCGCGGACCCGACCGGTGCGACCCCTGCGCCTGCTGAAGGCAGACGCCTCCTCGACGAACTGGCGGTCGCGCCAGAAGGTTCCGCCGACGGATACGACCGGGATGCCTTCCCGCACTGGGAAACCGTGGCGGGCTCATGCGACACCCGGGAGGAGGCGCTCAAGCGCGCAGCTGAACCTGGAAGCGCCACGGTGAATCCGGAAACGTGTGCCGTGACTGATGGGTCCTGGAGGAGTCCCTACGACGGTGCGACGTGGACCAAGTCGTCCGACGTTGACATCGACCATGTGGTTCCGCTAGCCGAAGCTTGGCGTTCCGGTGCGGCGCAGTGGTCGAAGGACGCGCGTGAGGCGTTCGCCAACGACCTGGAACATCCGCAGCTTCTCGTCGTTACCGACAATGTCAACCAAGAAAAGGGTGATCAAGACCCGGGGAGTTGGCGACCGCCCTTGGAGTCCTACTGGTGTACGTATGCCGAGTCGTGGATCCAGGTCAAGCACCACTACCAGCTGACCCTTGATCCGACGGAGAAAGCTGCACTCGCCGACATGTTGGCGCGTTGTTAGGCGCAGCCGGTACCGGCGTGAGAGCACCGGTGTAGGAGAACCTGACCGGGTTCTCCCACACCGGGTCGGTCAGCTCTGCGGGGCGGGTTCGTAGAGGCTGAACGGGGTGCCCTGATCGTCGTGGCAGTGCGCGATCCGCCCGACACCGGGAACGGTGTGGACCCCCTCACTGGTGCCGCCGAGCTCGTGGACACGCTTGACCGAGGCGTCGATATCTTCAGTGCCGAAGTACACCCGCGGGTGGATGAAACCATCCTCGCGGGGGGCGATCGCGCCTGCGGGTCCGTTGTCGATTACGTGGTAGTCGCCGCCGAATTCGCTGGTGCCCCAGCCGAACAGGCCGCTGTAGAAGGTACGGGCCTTGGTCGTGTCGGTGGCGGGGAGTTCGACCCAGTTGATCTGTCCAGGCATTGCTTGGTCCTTTCGGTGGATCGTCGGTTGACGCACCGGAGGACGAACAGCGGTAGCCGTTCTCGACAGGCCCGTTCGCTTCAGCCTGTGGCTTTCCGCTTCAGTGCGTTCTGGCCGGCATCGAAGCTACGTAGCGCCGCGCCGACCGCCGCCGCGACGGTGACCTCGAAGATCTCGTCTTCGCAGTATCCGGCAGTGGTGAGCCGGTCCATGTCGGTGTGGGTGATCCGGTACGAGGCGTCGCGGACGGTCGCGGCGTAGGACTGCCACGGTTCGGGAAGCGTTTCACCCACCGCGGCGGCGGCGCGCAGCCCCCGGTCGGTGATGGCGGGCGCGTCCAGCACTGCGTGGCGCAGGTTGGCCACCACGTCACCGTGATCGGTGGCAGAGCCGTCGGCGAGCAGGAAGGACGGAAAGCGGTAGCCGAACCGGTGCAGCGCGCGTGTACCGCTGTGCAGTTGGCCCTCGCGGAGGGTGAAGCCGAACGCGTTGGCTAGGCGGTTGACGATGTTAAACACCAGGTTGACGCGCAGCGCTTCGTGCAACGCGTGCTCGGGCAGGTCGGCGACCCCGGCAGTGGCCTCGGTGGCGTTCGCGCGGTCCGGCGTCCGGCTGGTCAGGTCGAGGAACTCCCGGACAGCGCGCAGGTGCGGCCGGGCAGACGCGGGATCGTCCGGGTCGATTTCGCCGTGGCCAGCGATGCGGGTGAGCTCGGCGTGCGAGTCGATGCAGAACGGGCACTGGTGAAGCTGCGCGGTGCACATCGCGAGGAATTCGCGCTCCCCCGCGGTCCAGTACGACGGCCCGCGCATCGCGTCGGCGGTTAGCTCCAGCAGCGGACGGGTGAGAAAGCCAGGCCGGTACAGCAGCATTTTCACGATGTCCGGGCTGTCCACACGTGATATCGCGGAGGTGAGCGCCAGGAACAGCTTGGCGCGGCGGCGGTGGCCGTGGTCAAGGATGGACAGTCTCATCGGGACTCCGTCACGTCGAGGTCGTGCAGTCGGTGGGCGAGGAATCGCCGGTCGGCGGGATTGGTGGCCAGTTCGTGGGCACGCCGGTACGCCGACGCCGCCTCCACGGTGCGGCCGAGACGGCGCAGCAGGTCCGCGCGAGTGGCGTGCAGCAGGTGGTAGCGGTCGAGCCCATCGATCCGGTCGATCAGCGCCAGTCCCTCGTCCGGGGTGGTGGCCATAGCCACGGCGGCGGCGTGGTTGAGCGCCACCACCGGCGACGGGGTCAGCACGAGCAGTTGGGCGTAGAGAGCGGCGATGCCGGGCCAGTCCGTCTGATCGGCGGAAACAGCCTGGGCGTGCAGCGCGGCGATCCCTGCCTGCAACTGGTACGGGCCCGGGCTGCCCAGGCGCAGCGCTCGGTCCAGTAGACCGACGGCTTCGATGATCTCCTTGTGATCCCAGCGGGACCGGTCCTGGTCGGCCAGCAGCACCACATCACCGGAGGCGCTGTAGCGGGCGGCGCTGCGCGAGTCGTGCAGCAGCAACAATGCGACCAGGCCGAGCGCTTCGGGCTCGTCGGGCATGAGAGCGGCGACGAGCTTACCGAGCCTGATCGCCTCCCGGGGCAGCGTGCGGTGTTCGGGCCGGTCGTGGGCGGCGGTGTAGCCCTGCGTGAAGATCAGATAGATCACTGCGAGAACGCCGGAAAGCCGCTCGGGCAGCAGCGGGTCGGCGGGGACCTCCAAGCTGATGCCGGCATCCCGGATCTTCCGTTTCGCGCGCACCAGGCGTTGGGCCAGAGTCGATTCGCTGACCAGAAACGTCCGGGCGATCTGCCCGGCGGTCAGCCCGGCCACGGCCTGCAGGGTCAGGGCGACCCGCGCGTCCTCGGCCAGGGCGGGGTGACAGCAGGTGAAGATCAGGCTGAGCCGCTCGTCACCCATGCTAAGCAGGCTGTCCTCGCCGAAGTTCGTCATCGTCGTCACCGCCTCGGACGCTACGCTGAGCTGGGCGAGCTTCTCCCGACCGAGCCGGGCCCGCCGCAGCCGGTCGATCGCGCTGTTGCGGGCGGTGGTCAGCAGCCACGCCACCGGGTCGTCCGGCACCGGTTCTCCCCATGTGCGCAGCGCGAGCGCGCACGCGTCCTGCAGCGCGTCCTCGGCGAGTTCGAAGTCGCCGAGGACGCGGATCAGGGCAGCGAGCATCCGGGCCCGGTGCTCGCGGTAGACCTGCTGCAGGACCGGCGCGGCGTTCATTCGCCGGTGGCCCCCAGGTTCGCCGGACGGTGGTCCAGGCCGGGCACACCCGCGATCGGCCGCACTTCGATCCCGCCCTGCTCGGCCATCGGGCACATCGCGGCCAACTCCAGGGCCTCGTCCAGGTTGCGGCAGTCAAGGACGTAGGCACCGCCGAGGTGCTCGTGCGTTTCGGCGTACGGACCGTCGGTGATCAGCGTCCGACCGTCCCGCACGCTGACAGTGGTGGCAGTGTGCTCGGCCTGCAGGGGATGCCCGGAGACGAACACGCCGCGTCGGCGGCACTCGTCGGCGAACGCGTTCACCCTGGCCAGGGCCTCGGCGAAACCCGGATCGTCCGGCTCGGGCCGCTGACAACCGTAGATCAACAGCATGTACTGCATTCGTCCTCCACTCACCCGGGTCACGGTCGGTCGAAGAGGATGACGAACGGACCGACCGTATCTCGACACCCGATCCCAAAATCCTCACCGGATCCGCTGGGCCCTGTAGACGGCGGCGTGCCGGGCACAGCCGAACAGGTCGAAGCCGACGATCAGGGAAGTACACGCCGTTTTCGGCATCGGCAAGATCGACAGTCAGCGCTCGCGGGCGAGCCAGGGTTCCAGCCAGCCGGTGTGCACCGGGCCCGCGTTGAACTCCGGGTCGGCGAGGATGCGGGCGTGCATGCTCGCGGTGGTCGGCAGCCCGTCGATGCGCAACTCGGCCAACGCCTGCCGTGCCCTGGCCAGTGCCTCGGTGCGATCGGCGCCGAAGCAGATCAGCTTGGCCAGCATCGAGTCGTAGAACGGGCTGATCCGGTCCCCGGCGGTGAATCCGGAGTCCACTCGCACGCCCAGCCCGCCGGGCAGGTCGAACCGGGTCAGCTCACCGGGCGAGGGCCGGAAGCCGTGGTCGGGGTCCTCGGCGTTGAGCCGCAGCTCGATGGCCGCCCCGTCCGGCGTGAGGTCCGACTGCGTGACGCGCAACGGATCACCGGCTGCGATCCGCAACTGCTCGGCGACCAGGTCCAGACCGGTGATGCACTCGGTGATCGGGTGCTCGACCTGGATGCGGGTGTTCATCTCGATGAAGTAGAACTCGCCGTCCTCGCCGAGCAAGAACTCCGCAGTGCCGGCATTGCGGTAGCCGACGTGCCGGGCCAGCCGCACCGCCGCATCGGCGATCGCGGCCCGGGTTTCCGGAGCCAACCCGGGTGCCGGGGCCTCCTCGACGAGCTTCTGCCTGCGCCGCTGCACCGAGCAGTCCCGTTCGAGGGCGTGCAGCACGGTGCCGTGCTCGTCGGCGAGCAGCTGCACCTCGATGTGCCGGGCGTTGGTGACCAGGCGTTCCAGGTACACCGTGCCGTCGCCGAATGCCGCGGTGGCCTCGGCCTGCGCGGTGGGCAGCACCTCGGCGAGTTCCGCGGCGTTGCGCACCGGGCGAATGCCCCGACCGCCACCACCGGCCGATGCCTTCACCAGCAGCGGAAAACCGATGCTCGCGGCAGCCTCGGTGGCCGCGGTGAGATCGGTGAGCGGGCCGCTGCCCGGCACTACCGGGACCCCGGCCTGTTCGGCCATCCGGCGTGCGGTGGCCTTGTCACCCAGCTGCTCGATCACCTCGGCGGGCGGCGGCCCGATGAACACCAGCCCGGCTTCCCCCGCCTTGCGGGCGAAATCGGCGTTCTCAGCGAGGAATCCGTACCCGGGGTGCACCGCGTCCACCCCGGATTCGTGCGCCGCCCGCAGCACTGCATCGGGGTCCAAATAGGACTTCGCAGCTGGTGATCCGCCCAGGCGGACCGCATCATCGGCGAGCTCGACCCAGCGCGCGGCCTTGTCGGCGTCGGAATAGGCCGCGACCGCCTCGATTCCGGCGTGGTGGCAGGCCCGCAGCACGCGCAGCGCGATTTCACCCCGGTTGGCGATCAGCACCCGGCGCAGCGAACTCACGCCTCGACCTCCGCGATGTCCTGCCCCATCTCCACCTCGTCCCCATCTTCGATCAGGAATTTGGTGATCTTTCCGTCCACTTCGGACTTCAGCTCGTTGAAGGTCTTCATCACCTCGATCAGCGCGATGGTCTGCCCGGTGTTCACGATGCCGCCCTCGGTGGCGTACGGGTCAGCATCCGGCGAAGGACGGCGGTAGAACACACCGGGCATGGTCGCCTTGATCGTCTGCATGGATGGTTCTCCTTGCTCTCGAAGAAAGTGGTAGCGGAACGTCAGCGGCCCCCTGGCCGCGGGAATCTTTCCTTATGTATGCCAACGGCGTCAGGGCTGTCCTCGCCAGCGGCGGTGCGAGTCGGTCACGTGGCGAAAGGAGAAAGCGCCTTCGCCGCTCAGGAAACTGACACGAGAGCCCGGATCTTCTCCAGGCGTGCTCGGCGGTCGCGGCGGGCGGCCAGGGCGGTTTCCAGGTCGACCGGGACGAACCGCACCTTGTCGCCGGTCTTGGTCTGCGCGATGCGGTCGCGGTCGGTGGAGATGATGGTGCCGATGGTGGCGTAACCGCCGCCGGTGACGGCGTCGTTGAGCAGCACGATCGGCTCGTCGCCGCCGGGCACCTGGATGGAGCCGATGGGATAGCCGAGGTCGACGACGTTGGCCGGGTCGCCGCCCGCGCCGAAGGGCTGCTCGCGCTCGACGAAGTCCAGCCGTCCGCCGCGCAGCCGGTAGCCGACCCGGTCCGCGTCCTTGGTGATCTTCCAGTCGGTGCCCAGGAACGAGTCCATCCCGGACTCGGTGAGCCGGTAGGAGCACAGGCCGACCACCGTGCGCAGCTCAGTGACCGCCGCGAACTCCGGCCGCAGCTCCTCAGGAACACCAGGGCCGGGAACACCCGTGCCGTCGCCCAGCGGCAACCGGTCGTCCTCGGCGAGCTTGCGGCCTTCGAAACCACCGAGCCCGGTGAGCGTGTAGGTGGACCGGGAACCGAGGTACTGCGGCACATCGATACCGCCGCTGACCGCGAGGTAGATACGGCACCCCGCGGTGAGCATCGCGAAGGACAACACGTCACCGGCGCGCGCCGGGAATGCCTGCCAGGCGGGCACCGGCTCGCCGTTCAGCCGCACCGGAGCCTGCGCGCCGGTCACCGCCACCACCCGGTCGTCGGTGAATTCCAGCTTGGGCCCGATGTAGGTGGCCTCCAGCGCTGCGGCGTCCTCGGCGTTGCCGACCAGCAGGTTCGCCGCGCGGTAGGAGAACTGGTCCATCGCGCCGGATGGCGGCATGCCGATCTCGTAGTGCCCGTCCCGGCCGGTGTCCTGCACCGTCGTGTACAGGCCAGGCGATCGCACGATCACTTCGCTCACCGGTACAGCACCTCCAGCAGCTCGTTGTTCACCGCATCCGGGTCGGCGAGGAATTCGCCCGGTTTGAACTCGAATTGGCGGATCCGGTAGCGGAACTCGCCCGTCTCGACCTGGCCGCGGATCTGGTCGAACTCGGCCTGGTCGATCGAGCGGTAGCGGATGATGTCGCCCGCCTTCGGGAACACCGCGTGCTCATTGAAGTCCGGCAAGGTCTGGGACAGGTCGAGCACCGGCGCCGGCGCGATCCCGAACAGCTGGTAGCCGCCTGCGCCGCGCACCGGGTACACCACGGCGAACGCGCCGCCGTAGCCGAAAGCACGCTCCGGGGTGTCAGTGCGCGGCCGGACGTACTTGGGCACCTCGATCTGCCGCTCGCGGGGCACCATCTGGTAGCAGAACGGCAGTCCCGGCACGAAACCGAGCATGGTCACGATGTAGGGCGCGCCGGAGAGCGCGTCGATCAGCTGCGGCACGCCGGGATAGCCGTTGATCCGGGCCGCGTATTCCAGGTCGGTGGCTTCCGGGTCCTGGTGCCGGTCGCGGAAGCGCATCAGGGTTTCCCGGGTCCACGGGTCGTCGTAGAGCACTGGAACGTCGATCACACGGGTCGGCAGCACCAAGTCGGCGGACAGCCGAGCCGCTGACCTCTCCAGCGACCGCAGCAGTTCCACCAGCTCGGCGGGGTGCACCACGTCCGGGTCGACGCGGATCATGTACGACGCGTTGGATGGGCAGATGTCGATCACGCCGTCGACGGCGCGTTCCCGCAGCGCCGCGGTGATCGTCATGGCCTTGAAGTTCGCTTCCAGGCTCATCGCCTGGTCGATTTCGACGAAGACGAACTCGTCGCCGCCGAATTCGTAGCGCGCTGCGGGCATCACCAGTTCTGTCGGGGTCAACGACGCCTCCTGACTCGAGGGATCCCTTCGGGGCACGCCCGGTTTCACGGTGTGCTCACCCTCGTCGCTGACCGGCCGGGGGGCTATTGGACATCCGGGACAGGTGCGGGCGGTGGAGTTGGCCAACTCGGCGAATTGCCGGGCCCGTCCGCCGGGCCGGAGGGTGGCGAGGTGAAGACGCTGATCGATCTGAACGCCGATGCCGGGGAAAGCTTCGGGCGCTGGCGGCTCGGTGACGACGAGAACCTGCTTCCGCTGGTCAGTTCGGTGAACGTGGCCTGCGGCTGGCATGCCGGGGACCCGGCGACCATGCGGCGGTCGGTGGAGATCGCCCGGGACAACTCGATCGCACTCGGCGCGCATCCCGGGCTGCCGGACCTGACCGGTTTCGGCCGCCGGTCGATGGCGCTGTCACCGGCCGACGCCGCGGACGCGTGCCTGTACCAGTACGGGGCGCTGCGCGGATTCGCCGATGCGCTGGGGGTGCCGGTCACGCATGTCAAGCCGCACGGCGCGTTCTACGGGTTGACCATGCGGCAGCCGGAGATCGCCGATGCGGTGGCCGAGGCGGTGCGGTCGGTGGATCCGCAGCTGCCGGTGGTGCTGCTGGCCGGTCCGACCGCGGATCGGGTGGCGGCGGGCGGTTTCCGGGTGGCCCGGGAGGCATCCGCCGATCTGGACTACGACGGCGAGGGCAACATCATCATCGAGCCGGAGCCGAAGGCGAAAGATCCGCAGGCTTGCGCCGACCGGGTGCTGCAGATCCTGGAAGGCAGCGTGACCTCGGTGCACGGCAAGCGGATCGCGGTGAACGCGGACACCATCTGCCTGCACGGTGACCGGCCGAACGCGGTCCAGATCGCCAACGCCATCCGGGAGCGTCTCGCCGCCGCCCGCGTCACCATCGCCCCGATCGCCGAGGTCCTGTCCCGGCGCGGATGACCCGCGGTTGTCCTGACTTCAGGGCAGGATCTCCAGGTGGGTCAAGGGAAATTCGACGTGTCGGGCGAGCGCGTCGGCCTCGTCGAGGCCGACCTCGCGGAAGCGCAAGGTGTCCGCGCCGGGGCGCAGCTGCCCGAGCTTCCACAGCGCCGCGTGCACCACGGTGGCGATCACGGTGAACCCGCCGGAGGTCGGGCCGTCCGGGCCGAGGATGGTGGGTACGTCGCCGTTGACGATGATCCCGCCCAGCGGATAGCTCGCGTCCAGCACGTTCGACGGGTGGTCCCCGGCCGGACCGGCACCGGCGCGCGCCCACTGGAACCGGTGCGGGTTCAGCGGCACACCGAGGCGACCGGCGTTGACGTTGACCCGCCACCGCGCCGTGGTGAACTCCCGCCAGTCCGCGGCGGTCAGGAACTCCGGATCGGCGTGCGGTCCGCGCACCACCTCGATCTCCCAGTCCCGGTGGTAGCCGGGCCGCAGCGCCTGCGGCACCCGCCGCCTGCGCGGCGGCCCGGCGGAGCTGGCGACTGGGAGCAGATCTCCGCGGATGAGCGCCCGCCCATCCAGTCCGCCGATGCCGCCGAGCGTGTGCAGAGCCCGCGAGCCGAGCACCGGCGGCACGTCGATGCCACCGGAAACCGCGAGGTAGAGACGGAAACCCGGTCCTTTCACCGCGCCGCAAGCCAGGACGTCGCCGGGCTCCAGGGCGACCGATTCCCACATCGGCAGCGGTCGGTCGTTGATCGTCGGTTCGGCACCGTCCGCCCCGCATAGCGCGACCAGCCCGGCGAAGTGCACGCGGATGGTGAACCGGCCCATCGGGATCTCCAACCCCGCCGCGGAAGGATCGTTGCCCACCAGGGCATTCGCCAGCCGGAAGGCCAGGTTGTCCAGCGGTCCCGCCGGGAACAGACCGTGCGCCTGCAGCCCGATCCGGCCGGGGTGGTCCTGCACGCCGATCTGCTCGGCCGCCTCGATGATCTCGATGCTCACCGCGTCCCCGCCAGGTAGTCGGCGACCACGAACGGCGCGTCCTCGATCTGGTAGCGGTAGCGGTCCTCCAGCACCTGTCGGCGAACGTCGGCCAGCTCGTCCTCCTCGACCCGCACGAACCGCAGCCGGTCACCGGCGCGGGCCAGGAACGGGCTGTCCCGGAACACCGCGTTGCGGCCGAGCATGTCGAAGATCGGCAGCGTGCGGCCGAGCAACTGGTAGCTGCCGGGTGATTCGACGGGGAAGACGGCCAGGCACGGACCGCCCATCCCGACCGCGCCCTCCGGAGTCCACGCCCGGGTCGGGTTGTACTTCGGCACCGACAGCCCGGTCGGATCGCGCAGCGAGAAGGTGAACGGCAACCCTGGCGCGAACCCGATGAACGCGGTCCACCACTCAGTGCCCAGGATTCGCTGGTAGAGCTCTTCTGGTCCGGAAAGCCTGTTTTGCGCCACGATGTACTGGGTGTTGCTGTATCCGATACCGCGGTCGTCGGTCAGGTAGGGCGCGTCCGGCCGGATGGTCCGTGCGTACAGCTCGACGGCACGCCGGGTCTCCGAGTCGTCGAACGCGATGGGCAGCGTGATGAGCCTGCTGGGCACCACCAGCGACGAGATGTCCGGCTGCCGCTCGTGCAGCACGGTGAGGTGGTCGAGCAGCAGCGCGCGGGAGCATCGGGTCGGGTCGAACTTCACCAGTATGGACCGGAATCCGGGGGCCGCTTCGATGAAACCCGGTGGCGGATCGGCGGTCAGCCCGGCCAGCGCGCGCACCACGAAGAAGTTCAGCGCCAGATCCGGTTCCGCACTGCCGTATTCCATCAACACGCACTGGTCTCCGGCGGGCCGGTAGGTCACGACCGGCCCGTGCGGCGGGTTGAAGGTACCCAGCGCTGCCGGGCGGCTCACCGGTTCTCCCGCAGGCGCAGCGCCAGCCACAGCTCGGCGCGGGCGGTCGGGTCGTCCAGGTCGGCGCCGAGCAGTTCGACGATGCGCCCGAGCCGGTAGCGCAGCGTGTGCCGGTGGATTCCCAGCATCGCCGCGGACGCGTCGATGTGCCCGTTGTTGGCCAGGAAAATCCGCAGCGTGGCGATCAAGTCCAGTTTGGACCGAGCGGCGTGCCGATCGAGCGGTTCCAGCAGTGCCTCGGCCCAGCCCCGCGCGCCGGGCGTGTCGAGCTGGGCGAGTAGCCCGGCCGTGGAGACGGCGGTGGCCGGTACTAGCCGCGCGGCGCCGTTGGCGTTGCCGAAGTACACGGATCTCGCCAGCCGCAGGGCATCCGGTAGCGCACTGTAGGCGACGCCGTCGGTGATCGCGCCGCGTGCCCCGGAGATCTGGTGCAGCACCTCTTCCAGTGCTTGCGAATCCCCTTCCGCGACAGGCAATACGAGGACCACGGTGTGCTGATCGTGCGCCGCGATGAGTGCGCTGGCCTGGTCGAGCGCCTGGTGGTTCTCGGCCGCCCGCAACAGGTCGTTGGTGTCTGGCCGGTCGGTGCCCAACACCGCGACCCGCACCGGCGCGGCGGGCAACGGCACCCCGAGCGTGTCGGCCACGGTTTCGGTCAGTTCCGCGTGCTCGCCGGTGGCCAGCCGCAACACCGCGGACCGCGCACTACGTCGCGCCCCGGCCACCGCGTTCTGCCCGGCGAGATCGAGCGAGAGGAGCCCGGCAGCGCTGGCCAGCACGGACTGTTCGGCGGGCGTCAACGCGTCCTGTCGACCGGCGGCGAGGTA
Organism: Saccharopolyspora soli; assembly: GCF_022678645.1. Lineage (GTDB taxonomy): Bacteria > Actinomycetota > Actinomycetes > Mycobacteriales > Pseudonocardiaceae > Saccharopolyspora > Saccharopolyspora soli. The sequence continues at coordinate 47,063 of NZ_JALBWV010000064.1, forward strand.
ACCGTCGACGCGGCCATCCGAGCCGATCGGCAGGATTGCGACCTGTTCGCTGCCCAGGTTCAGCGAGGCGCTGTGCAGCGGTGACCCGAGCCGCGCCAGATCGAGCCGCACCAGGTCGGCATGCCGCCGCGCGTGCGGCGGCGAACCGTGCCGATGCGCACCGCGCTCGTCGAGCACCAGACACCAGCAGTCCAGGGCGCGGGCCAAGGCATCGAGCACGGCCCGCGGCCCGCCCTTGCCCAGCGCCGCGATGATCAGCGTGCGCTGCGCTTCCACCGCGGCGGTCAGCGCCCGCTCCTGCACACCGGACATGGCCCCGGCGACGGCTTCGCTGATGGCTATGAACGGCGTGGTCCGCGGCACCACGAGCACCGGTAATCGGTGTCGCCGGGCGGCTTCGAGCAGTTCGGCCGGGACCTCGCGATGCCCGAGGCCGATGCCGAACCCGAGCCCGGCGACGTCGCTTTCCGCGAGCCGACGGACGTATTCGGCCCAACCATCGTCCGGATCGACCATGCCGACGGTGAGCAGCAACTCGCCGCCGGAGAGGAACGGAGTGGGGTCGGCGAGTTCGCTGGTGTGCACCCACCTGACCGAACGGGCCAGGTCGACGTCGACCGCGCTGTGCAGCCCCAGCTCGCGACGCCCCAGCAACCAGGTCAGTGTGGGACGCACGTCACCTCCTGCGGACTGCGGTCGGCGTCCTCACGCTACAACGCCGGGTCCGGATCGGGAACAAGCCGCAGGCAACACCGCTTGCGGTCGGGACCCAGGTGCGCTCAGCCCGCCACGACCACATCGGTCCGGCTCCCCGGTTTCGAGGTCAGCACAGGGCGGGCCGCGCCCGCATCGCGCGGACCCGACTGCTGCTAAGCACAGCTGATCAGCATCGCGGTGGCTCCGTCGGCGCGCAGCCGCGCCGCAGTCTCGACGATCTTGGGCACGGCCGCGGCGACCGATGCCTGGTCGTGCACTCCGTCGCTTGACGAGAGACTTAGGGATTTAGGAAACTCTCTAAGTGATGGAGGTTGAGGTTCTCAAGGCGTTGGCCAGCCAGCGGCGGCTGCAGATTCTGGAGTGGCTGCGGGACCCGGGCACGCACTTCCCGCCGCAGGTGGACGGGGATCTGGAAACCGACGGTGTCTGCGGGGTTCTGATCGCCGAGAAGCTGCACGTCAGTCAGCCGACAGCCTCGGAGCATCTGAAAGTGCTGGTCGCAGCAGGGCTGATCGAGGGAAAAAGGATCAAGCAGTGGGTGTTCTACCGGCGCAACGAGGACCGGATCCGGGAAGTCAAGCAAGCCTTCCAACGTGATTGGTGATGGGACGTGGATGTGTCTATCGATCGTGCTGATGTGAGTACGTATGAGCGGCTCATCGACCTGCTGGATGATCACGGCGCCTCGTATCGGACGATTGACCATGCGCCGGAGGGGCGGACGGACCTGGTCAGCCGTCTGCGCGGACATGCGGTGGAACAGGCCGCCAAGTGCGTCGTCGTGCTGGTCAAAGTGGACAAGAAGACACGGAAGTACGTGCTGGCCGTCGTACCCGGTCACGTCCGCGTGGACCTCGACGCACTCAAGGCGCTCTACAACGGGCGGTACGCCGGGTTCGCCGACAACGCGACCGCCGAACGGCTGGCCACCAGCGTCAGCGGCACGATCTTGCCCGTGACGTTCACTGACGAACTTGAACTCGTCGTCGATCCGTTGCTGCTGCGCCATGACGTGATCTTCTTCAACGCCGCACGCCTGGACCGGTCCCTGGCGCTAGCGACCGAGGACTACCGCCGGATCGCCCAGCCGCGGGTGCACCCGATCGCCCAGCGTCCCACCGAACCTGCCAACAACGAGATCCGACGGGACATGGAGGCCAACCGTGCCTGATTCACCGCCGTACACCATTCACATGGATCCGAAATTCCGGCCGCTCGACCACATCGACGTCCCAGCACTGGCACGGGCGGTCACCGAGCCGTGGTTCAACCAGACGTTGTGCCAGGTGAACGACTCCCTGGTGCGACTCGGGGTCGTCGAGGGTGAGTACCACTGGCACCAGCACGATGCGGAAGACGAGTTCTTCTACGTCGTCAACGGGCGGCTGATCATCGAACTCGACGGACGAGACAGCGTTGAGCTCCTGCCAGGACAAGGGGTCACCGTTCCCCAAGGTCTCCAGCACCGGCCAATCGCGCCGGAACGCACGACCATGCTCATGATCGAACAAGCCGGAGTGCAGCCCACCGGCGATTGACACCAACCGATTCGATCGCCCGGACCAAGGCTCCTGGGCACGCAGTCGCGGAGCCGACCGCTGCCGGGAGAACGTAGTCGAAGGTCAGGGTTGAGCCACCGCTGCCTCGAAGCGACGCTCATTGCGGCGGGAAGCCCGTTCGGCGAGGTAGCGCACGGTCCGAGGATCTGGATGCGTGGCGACAACTACCGCGTCCACCTCGAAACCGCAGCGCAGAACGATCGTGTCACCCTCTCCTGGGTGATCTTTGCGCGTAGGTCGTCGAAATCTGTCCGACACGGTGTTGAGGGTTCATCATGTGGAC
>NZ_JALBWV010000065.1 GCF_022678645.1 Saccharopolyspora soli
GGGGGGGGGGGGTGTTGTCGCTCGTTGGGGGGGGGGGGGGTGGGGTGGGGGGGGCCGGCCGGGGGCGGGCCCCCCCCCCCCCCCCCCCCCCCCCACCCCAACGACAGGATTCGAGAGGAGTTCAGACGTGACACTGGCGGACACCAGCACAACGGCGCCGGATCTCATCGCCCGCCGAGCCGTCGGCCGCAGCCTCGAAGCGCCGTTCTACACCAGCCGGGATTTCTTCGACCTCGACATCGCGGCGATCTTCGGCGCGCACTGGATCTTCGTGGCCACCGATGCCGAACTGCCCGAACCGGGCGACTACCGCAGTGTGGCGCTCGGACCGCACTCGGTCATCATCGTGCGCGACGACGACGCGAATCTCCGGTCGTTCCACAACGTCTGCCGACACCGCGGGTCGCGGGTCCTGGACCAGGAGCGCGGGTCGGTCGGCAACATCGTCTGCGGCTACCACAAGTGGACCTACGGCTTGGACGGCACGCTGTTGCACGCGCCGTCCCAGCCGCCCGACTTCGACCCCGCCTGCTTCGGGCTAAAACCCGTGCACGTCCGCAGCGTCGCCGGGCTCGTGTTCGTCTGCCTCGCCGAGCAACCGCCAACCGACTTCGTCGACGTGGCCGGACGCATCGAGCCGTACCTGCTGCCGCACCGGCTGCGCGAAGCCAAGGTCGCGGCGCAGGTCGACCTCGTCGAGGAGGGCAACTGGAAGCTCGCCATGGAGAACAACCGGGAGTGCTACCACTGCGACGGTCATCCCGAACTGCTGCGCTCTTTCTTCCCCACCTACGGCTACACCGAGGACAACCTCCCACCGCGGCTGCGCCCCGCGCACGAGCGCTACCTGCGGGTCGACGCCGAGTTGCGCCAGACCTGCGAACAGCTCGGACTCCCCTACCAGCTCATCGAGGAGTTGGACACCCGCACCACCGGATTCCGCATCCAGCGCGATCCGCTCGACCTCGCCGGTGAATCCTTCACCGCGGACGGCACAGCGGCGTGCCGACGCCTGCTGGGCGACTTCCCGACACCACGCCTCGGGCACCTGTCCCTGCACTTGCAGCCCAACGCGTGGTTCCACTTCGTCAGCGACCACGCGATCACCTTCTCGGCGCTCCCGCTCGCCCCGGACCGGACGCTGTTGCGCGCCACGTGGCTCGTCCATCCGGAAGCCGTGCCGGGCGTGGACTACGACCCGGACACGCTGCTCAAGGTCTGGACCGCCACGAACGAGCAGGACGCCGAACTGGTCGCCCGCGCGCAGCGCGGCGTCAGCAGCCCAGCGTACGAACCCGGCCCGTACGCACCGACCGAGTACCAGGTCGAGGCGTTCTGCAACTGGTACATCACCCGTCTCCGAGCGCATCTGCGGCGATGAGCGACGTGCGAACCTTCCGAGCGCTGGTCGGTCAGCAGGTCTGGGACGGCGCAGCGGATCAGCGGCTGGTCTGCAAGCAGGTCCAGCGCGTCACCGGCGACGTGAAGTCGTTCCTCCTCGAACCCGTCGAGCCAGCGCTGTTCCACCACGACCCGGGCCAGCACCTCACCATCGCGGTCGACATCGACGGTCAGGAGATCCGCCGGTGCTACACCATCTCCTCGCCGCCGACCCGGCCGCACCGCGTCGCGATCACCGTGAAGCGGGTGCCCGGTGGGCTGGTCTCGAATTGGCTGCACGATCACCTGGTGCCCGGCGCGGTGCTGCGCGCGCGGGGGCCGTTCGGCGAGTTCTCGATGATCCGGCACCCCGCGGCCAAATACCTCTTCCTCTCCGCGGGCAGCGGAGTGACGCCGCTGATGTCGATGACCAGGACGATCCACGACCTGGCCTGGCCCGCCGACGTGGTCTTCGTGCACAGCGCCCGCACACCGGACGACATCATCTTCCGGCAGGAGTTGGCGTTCATCGAGGCGACCGCCGAACAGGTACGGGTCAGCCACGTTTGCGAAGCAGACGGGCCGACCGAGCGGTGGAACGGCCACCGCGGTCGTCTGAACGTCGAACTGCTGCGGCGGATCGCGCCCGACTTCCTCGACCGCGAAGTGTTCACCTGTGGTCCGACGGGCTATCTGAGCGCGGTGCGAACCATGCTCGCCGCAGTCGGTTTCCCGATGGATCGCCACCACCAGGAGAGCTTCACCGGCACCGCGCCCGCTGCCGAAACGTCCAGCGCGGATGGTCGGTTCACCGTGGAGTTCACCCGCAGCGGCCGGACCGTTGAGTGCGACACCGGCACGACCGTGCTCGATGCGGCGGCATTTTCCGGCCTGACCCTGCCGTCCTCGTGCGGGCAGGGCATGTGCGGCACTTGCCGAGCGACCTTGGTGAAGGGATCGGTGGAAATGCGGCACAACGGCGGCATCAGCCCTCGCGACCGCGCGGCGGACAAGATCTTGCTGTGCTGCGCGAAGCCCATGGAAGATCTCGTGATCGACGCCTGAGCCCCAGGCGAGCGCGCCGCTGGCGACCGGATGTAGCGGGGCATCAACTTCAGTTCACCTTCGCTTGCGGCGCAGTTCGTTGTCCGGGGCGGCATTTGCGGGTTTCGTGGTGTTCAGCGACCGCCGCCGGAGTTCCGGCCTGGCCGATTCGAGGTTCCACTGCCATGGACGCCACTGGGACGGCTGGCCGCAAGCCCTTGCTGGCCGGACGTCGCCCACTCGCCCCGCACCTGTCGGTCTACGTGTTCATCCTCGGCCCGTTGCTGGGCCTGATCGCCGCCGTCCCGATCGCGTGGGGGTGGGGGCTGCACTGGTGGGACGCGCTGCTCGCGCTCGGCTGGTACGTGCTGACCATCCTCGGCGTGACGGTCGGCTACCACCGCTACTTCACGCACGGCGCGTTCCGCGCGAAGCGTTGGCTGCGCATCACGCTGGCGGTCGTCGGGAGCATGGCGGTGCAGGGGCCGATCCTGCACTGGGTCGCCGACCACCGGAGGCACCACGCGTTCGCCGACCGGGAGGGCGATCCGCACTCGCCGTGGGCGTTCGGCACCTCCCCCGCCGCGCTGGTGCGCGGGTTCTGGCACGCGCACCTGGGCTGGATCTTCGACCGGGATCTGACGAACCAGCAGCGGTTCGTGCCGGATCTGTTGGCGGACAAGGACATTCGCCTTATCCACCGGCTCTTCGGCCCGCTGACGGTGCTCACCTTCGCGCTGCCCGCGCTAACCGGTTGGCTGATCACCGGCACCTGGTGGGGTGCTGCGACGGCTTTCTTCTGGGCCGGGTTGGTGCGCGTCGCTTTCCTGCACCACGTGACCTGGTCGGTGAACTCGATCTGCCACCTGGTCGGCGATCGGCCGTTCCACAGCCGGGACAAGGCCGCGAACTTCTGGCCGCTGGCGGTGCTGAGCATGGGCGAGTCGTGGCACAACCTGCACCACGCCGATCCGACCTGCGCGCGGCACGGCGTCCAGCCCGGCCAGATCGACATCTCCGCGCGGTTGATCTGGATCTTCGAGAAGTTCGGCTGGGTCAGCCACGTCCGGTGGCCGACCCAGCAGCGGCTGGCGCGCTTGGCCGCGCAGTGAGCTGATCACGACTCGGCGAGCGGGAGCACTCCGCCGCGCAGCGTCCAGCGGCGGGTGATCGGATTGCGGACCCAGCGCAGTTCGTCCTCCTGTTCCCACGGCTGCAAGTTCGCGAGGTGCTGGGACCAAAGGCAGTTCTGGATCGCGATGTACTCCCGGATTCCGGCGAACGAGTTGTGCGGTGGCCTGTCCTGAAGTGGCGCGTTCATGGTGCGTCATCCCTGAAGTGCGGGGTGGATGCGTGATGGCACTAAGTGTGCGGTGCACCATTTCCTGCCAACAGTGGCAGCGATGCCGTTGTGCGACAAAATCCTGCCAGCTATGTTTGAGACATGCTCCGCACCGTGGCAGCGGTCGTCATGGACGGCGCCGCGCCGTTCGAACTGGGCGTGCTGTGCGAGGTGTTTGGCCTCGACCGTACCGCCGACGGCGTGCCGCCCATCGAATTCCGGGTGTGCGGACCACATCCTGGAACGCCGCTGGCCACGTCCGTGGGAATGAGCATCGTGCCTGACCACGGCCTCGACGGGCTGGCCGGAGCCGACGTCGTGGCGGTGCCCGCGTGCCGGATCCGGGACGTCTACCCGCCGCAGCTGCTCGCCGGTCTGCGCGACGCCGAGGCCAACGGGGCCACGCTGCTCTCGGTGTGCACCGGGGCGTTCGTGCTCGGCGCCGCCGGGATCCTGGACGGTCGGCGGTGCACCACCCACTGGTTCCACGAGGCCGATTTCCGCCGCCGGTTCCCCACCGCCCAGATTGATCCCAACGTGCTCTACGTCGATGACGGCAACGTGGTCACCAGCGCGGGTACCGCCGCTGGTATCGATGCCTGCCTGCACCTGGTGCGCCGCGAACTCGGTTCGGCCGTCGCGACGACCATCGCCCGCCGGATGGTGGTTCCGCCGCAGCGCGACGGCGGGCAGCGGCAGTTCATCGACCTGCCAGTGCCCGAGTACACCGGCGACAGCCTCCAGCCGCTGCTGACCTGGCTGCAGGAAACGCTGGACACCGAGCACACCGTCGCGGACCTCGCCGAGCGGGCTCGGATGTCACCGCGCACGTTCGCGCGGCGGTTCGTCGCCGAAACCGGCACCACGCCGAACCAGTGGCTCGCCACCCAACGCGTGCTGCACGCCCGGCGGCTGCTCGAAGACACCGAACTGGGCCTCGACCAAATCGCACGCGAGTGCGGCTTCAGCACTGCCGCGCTGCTGCGCCACCACTTCCGGCGAATCGTGGGTGTCACGCCGCGCGACTACCGGCGCACCTTCTCCGGCGCGCTGAGCTCCGCCTGATCCCGGCTCAGCGCCGGGCGGCCGATGCGCAGGCGATGCACGTCGTGGTGGCCGGTAGCGCCTCCAGTCGCTCGCGAGCGATGGGCTTCCCGCACCGCTCGCACACCCCGTAGGTGCCCTCGTCCAACCGGGCGGCCGCCCGCTCCAGCGCGTTGAGGTCCCGCCTGGCGTCCACGAGCATGCCCTGCAGCTGGGCTCGCTCGTACGCGATGGTCGCGCCCTCCGGGTCGTGCTCGTCGTCGGTGCCCGTCCACGTCGAGACGTCGCCGATGGACTCCAAGTGGCGTTGCAGCGCCTCGATCCGCGCCATCGCGCTCGCGCGTTCCTCGGCCAGCAGTTCCTGCGCCGCCCGCTGCTCCAGACCGGACGGCACGCCCCGCGGTGGCCGGTCGTTCATAAGAAGGTGAACGCACCCGCCCAGCCACCTATTCCGGGCCATGAGTGCGCGGTTACGCCCACACGACCCCATTCAGGTGAGGAGTGAGGGGCACCCTTTACCAACTTACTTGGTAAAGGGTGCCCCTCACCTCGTCTCTGCCATCGTCAGGCGTTGCGGTCGCCGCTGTGCGCGGGCTCCAGTTCCTCGGCCGATTCTTCGGCGGCCTTCGCCTTCGCGGTCGCGCGGGAGCGCAGCAGGCTCGCGACGGTCGTCACCCCGAGGGTCAGCACGATGAAACCCAGCGAGGTGGCGATGCCGATGTTCGGGATCGCGAAGCGGATCTCGTCGATGTGCGAGCCGTGCAGCGCTTCGATGATCAGCTTCAGCCCGATGAACCCGAGGACCACCGCTAAGCCGTAGCTGAGGTACACGAGCCGGTCGAGCAGGCCGCCGATGACGAAGTAGAGCTGCCGCAGCCCCATCAGCGCGAAGGCGTTCGCGGTGAAGATGATGAAGCCGTCCTTGGTGAGCCCGAAGATCGCGGGCATGGAGTCCAGCGCGAAGATGACGTTGGCCAACCCGAGCGCGGAAACCACCACGATCATCGGGGTGAACATCCGCCGACCGTCGACGCGGGTGATCATCTTGCCGCCGTCGTAGGAATCGGTGGTGGGCAGCACCCGCTGCAGGGCCCGGACGACCGCGTTGTCCGGATCTTCCGGCTCGTCACCGGAACCGTCCCTGGCCACCTTCACCGCGGTGTAGATCAGGAAGGCGCCGAAGATGTAGAACACCCAGTTGAAGGCGTTGAGGGCGGCGACCCCGGCCGCGATGCACACGGCCCGCAGCACCAGGGACAGCACGATGCCGATGAACAGCACCCGGTGCTGGTGCTCCTTCGGCACGGCGAACCGCGACATGATGATCACGAACACGAACAGGTTGTCGATCGAGAGGCTGTACTCGGTCACGTAACCCGCGAAGAACTCGGCCCCACTGGTGGACCCGGCGAAGACCAGCAGCAGGACACCGAAGACGGCCGCGAGCGCGACGTAGAACGCGACCCACAGGCTCGCTTCCTTGACCCCGACCGCATGTGGTCGGCGCCCGACGAGTACCAAGTCCCCCACGATCAGGGCGGCCAGCACCGCCAGAGTCGCGATCCACACCCAGACCGGGAAGTTCATCGAGACGTCACCTCCGTACACCAGCACGCGTCAGGGCCGGAGGTCCGTTCCGGCGCTTTTGGTCCGATTTGCCAGATCCCATTCCGGCAATTTGCATGCAGTATACTGTATGGCATTGGGTCCAAGGTGACTACTGCGACAATTCCGGCAATACATTGGAAAATGCGCCCATTCGGAGCAGAAGTGCCGACCAACAAAGGAGTTTCACGTCAATAGACCGATTTGTTCACAAACGTGCGATCCTGGCGAAAGCTGCCGCTTCCTACCGGTATGTCGATAATCCACAAAGGACATAAAAGGGACCCGCATCGCTGGATCATCAACGCCGCCGCAGGTTGAAGTCAACGTTGGTAATGACACACCGTGGCGGTCAGCGGTCGTGCGCCTGCTCCGCCCGCACCGCAGTGCGTTCCGCCCGAGTCATCCGAGCCGACTCCAGCACCGCGAACCACCGGCCGTCGTGCTCCGCGATCTCGTGCAGTTCGAACCCGGCCGCGACCGCCAGCGGACCGATCGCGTCCGCGCCCACGATGGCCCAGCGGAAACTGGGGCCGGGCCGGTCGATGTGCACGACTTGACCGGTTCCCCGCCACAACCCGGTCCCCGGCGGCTCGACCTCCACCCAGGCGTGCCCACCGGGCCGCAACAGCTGGTGCACGCGGCGCAGCAGCGCTCGCGGATCTCCCCCGATGCCGATGTTGCCGTCGATGAGCAGCGCCTCGCGCCAGTTGCCCGCACCCGGAACCGGGCGAAACACGTCACGGCACAGCGCCACGGCCCTCCGGCTGATGGTGAGGTGGACGGCGAGCGGTGACGTGTCGATGCCGAGGGCAATCACCCCACTACCGGTGAGCGCCGCGGTGAGCCGACCGGGCCCGCAACCGATGTCGAGCGTCGGGCCTCGGCAGGCGCGCAACAGGTACTCGTCGGCGGCATCGGGCGCCGCGGACCAGCGGTGCCCGGACAGCGGCCGGACGGTGCCATCGTTGGTGAGCAGGGTGCAGTGGCCGCCTCGCAGGGCGACGTCGAATTCACTGCTCATCGGCGGCAGCCAGCTGGCAGGCTCGCCGCAAAGCGGGACCGCGGCAACGAATCCGCGACGCGCAGCGCATCCGCCATGGTGTCCACATCGGACAGTTCAGGAAGCGGTGCGACCCGCAGACCCGCCGCGTGCAGGGCTGCCAAGGTCCGTGCGCCAGTGTCGTTGCGAGAGGTGGGAATTCCGCGCAGCAGACAAGCTGTGGCTGCCGAACGGAACCCGGCCACCCACCACCCTCCGTCGTCGGCCAGACCGAGCGCGGCGTCCGCGACGCGGGTCGCGGCGCACGCCTCGGCGAGGAGTTCGGGCGTCACCTGCGGGGTGTCCATCCCGATCTGCACGATCGGCAGGCCGGGGTGCGCAGCCGCGGTGTCGGCGTGCGCGGCGGCCAACCGCTCGGGAAAGCTGTCGCCGCGTTGCGCGAGAAACGTCCATCCGCAAAGCGCGTCGCGCAGCTCGGTCGAACAGGCTGCCGCGTTCAGGTCCCCGGTCATCGCGACCACCGGCTGGACACCAGGTGTGCGCACCACCGCGTCCAATGTGTCCAGCAGGCTCGCGGCGGCGATGTGAGCCGCCTCCTCGTGCGTCGCGGGCGGGCACAGCCGCGTCTTCGCCAAGCCGGGAACGGGGGCCTTCGCCACCACCAGAAGCGCCGTCGTACTCACCACAACACCCCCGCCATGTCCCGCACGGCACGGACCGTGCCGCGCACCGAACCGGAGACCTTCGAGCGGGTCCCGGACGCGCGGGGCCGGTACGCGATGTCCAATTCGTGCACCCGCCAGTTCGCTTCCGCCGCCTTGCACAGCAGTTCGAGCGGGTAGCCGAACGCGCGGTCGGCGATCTCCAGCCGCAGCAGGTCGACCCGCCGGGCGGCGCGGATCGGGGCGATGTCGTGCACCGGCAGACCCCGGCGCCGCAGCAGTCCGGCGATCAGCGCGTTGCCCGCCCGCGCGTGCCACGGCCACGCCGCCGCGGACACCGGGACGCGCCGTCCGACCGCCAGATCCACTTTCCCCTGGCGCACCAAGGCGACCAGTGCGGGCAGCACACCGGGGTCCATCGAGCCGTCGCAGTCCAGGAAGCAGACGAACTCAGCCGTGGCCGCCGTCAGACCCGCGTGCACCGCCGCCCCGTAACCGCGCCGCGGCTCGCGGACCACCACCGCGCCGTGCGACTGCGCCACGTCCGCCGAACCGTCTTCGGATCCGTTGTCCACCACCAGCGGGCGGAACCCGAGCGGCATCGCGGCGAGCACACCGGGCAGTGCGGCGGCCTCGTCCAAGCACGGCAACACCACGTCCACGTCGTCCATGGCAGTCAGTGAAGCTCACTGTGGACTGTTCGAAAACTCGTACCGTGCTTAAGGAATCATTACGCCCATCAGGTTATTACGAGGTTCTGACGAATCGCGCCGAGGCGTTGGCACGCGGCTTCGGCGGGATTACCTTCGCAGCGGTGCAACTCCTCCCCCGGCGCAACACCGACCAGCGGTCGCGCGCCGATCTGATCGCGCTCGCCGTCGCTGTCATCGCGGTCGCGACAGCGGCGGTTGCCGGTTTCCTGCTGAACAGCGCGGGCGCCCCGCTCTACGCGGACGCCGCGCCGCTGTTCGGGTACTGGTTACCCCATGTCGGACCCGGTACACCGCTGGCCCTGAGCACCGCGGTCGCCGTCGTCGTCTGGGGACCCGCGTTGGCCGCCCGCCTCTCGTGGGGCAGGCTGCTGGCTGCTGGGTACCCCGCCGCGTTGCTGTGGACGTTCTCGCTGGCGATGATCGACGGCTGGCAGCACGGCATCGCCGAGCGGCTCACCGACTGGACGGAGTACCTGCACGATGTCCCTCGGGTGACCGACATCGGCGCCATGCTCCGCGGCTTCACGGAGCACATCCTGGCTGGTCGGCCCGATTCCTGGACGGTGCACGTCTCCGGGCATCCGCCGGGAGTGCTGCTGAGCTACGTCTGGCTCGACCGGATCGGACTCGGCGGCGGGGCGTCGGCCGCGATCGTGTCGATGCTGATCGGCGCGCTGGCGGCGGTAGCGGTACCGGTGACCGTGCGAGCCCTGGCCGGGGTGGCGGCGGCCCGCGCGGTCTTGCCGTTCGTGGTCCTGTTCCCAGGCGCGGTGTGGGTCGGGGTGTCCGCCGACGGGATGTTCACCGGGATCACCACCACCGGAGTGGCGCTGCTGGCCGTGGCATCGATCCGGATGGGCTGGAAGGCCGACCTCGCGGCGCTGCTCGCCGGAGTCCTGTTGGGGTTCGGGCTGTTCCTGAACTACGGCCTGGTGCTGATGTTGCCATTCGTGTGCGTGGTGGTGCTGCGCACGCGTGGGATCCGTGCGCTGCTGCTCGCGGCCGTCGGCGTGGTCGGGGTCGTCGCGGCGTTCGCGCTGCACGGGTTCTGGTGGCTGGACGGTTACCACCTGGTCGTCCAGCGCTACCACCAGGGCGATTACGCCCAACGGCCGTACAGTTATTGGGTGGGCGGCAACATCGCCGCGCTGCTGATCTCAGCCGGTCCGCTGGCCGCTGTGGCAGTCCGCCGCGCAGTCCTGGACCGGGGCGCGGCGGCGTGGCTGGTGGGGGCCGCCGCGGTGGCGATCCTGGCCGCCGACATCTCCGGGCTGAGCAAGGCCGAAGTGGAGCGGATCTGGCTGCCGTTCGCGGTGTGGTTCGCTGCCGGAGCCGCGCTGCTGCCCACCCGGCACCACCGGTGGTGGCTGGCCGGGCAGGCGGTGACCGCGCTGGCGGTGAACCACTTGATCGCGACGAATTGGTGAGCCGATGACGAAAGCCGAGGCGGGACGGGTGCTGGTGGTCGACGACGACCACGCCGTCCGCGACGTGGTCCGCAGGTACCTGGAGCGGTCCGGGTACGAGGTGGGCCTGGCCGGTGACGGCGAGACCGCGCTGCGGCAGTTCGCCGAGCGGGAACCGGATCTCGTGGTGTTGGACCTGATGTTGCCGGGCATCGGCGGGCTGGAGGTGTGCCGCCGGGTGCGGGCGCGCAGCCAGGTCCCGGTGGTGATGCTGACCGCGCTGGGCGAGGAGTCCGACCGGGTGCTCGGGCTGGAGCTCGGTGCCGACGACTACGTCGTCAAGCCGTTCAGCCCGCGCGAACTGGCCTTGCGGGTCGGGTCGGTGCTGCGGCGCTCCCGCAACGCGCCTGCCGCCGCGGACGAAACCCTCGCCGACGGTGATCTGCGGCTGCACCTGGAAGCGCGGCGGTGCACGTTGGACGGTGCCGAGCTGTCGCTGACCGGCCGCGAGTTCGACCTCCTGGCGTTCCTGCTGCGCAATCCGGGCCGGGCCTTCACCCGCGCGGAACTGCTGGAGGCGGTGTGGGGCTGGAGCTTCGGCGACCACTCCACCGTGACCGTCCACATGAGACGATTGCGGGAGAAGATCGAACCGGACCCCGCCCGGCCCCGCCGGATCTGCACGGTCTGGGGCGTGGGCTACCGGTACGACCGGTCGTGAGCGGCAATGGTCGCTCCAGCGACCACAACCACTCACGACCGTCGAAGAGCAGGATGAGAACGCACCATGGACGTGATCACCGAACTCACGCACGTCGTGCCCTACGCGGTCGGCCTGTCGCTGCCGGTCGCGCTGGTGGGCGCGGGGTTGCTCTACGTGCTGCGGCAGCGCTCGCTGGCCACGGCGTTGACCGTGCTCGTGCTGGTCCCGCTGGTGGCCACCTTGGCCGGAGTCCTCGGCGTCACCGGGTTCATGTTCGGCCCGCTGCTGACGACGGTCGTGGTGATCTGCACGGCGGTCGCCGTGGTGACCGTGCCCGTCGCGGTGCTGCTCGGCCGCAGCATCGCCCGGCGCAGTGTGTGGGAACGGGAGGCGCGGTCGCGGGAACGGGCCGCTGAAGCGTCCCGGCGCGAACTGGTCGCGTGGATCAGCCACGACCTGCGCACCCCGCTGGCCGGGATCCGCGCGATGGCCGAGGCGCTGGCCGACGGCGTGGTCGACGAGCCGAGCGAGGTGTGCGACTACGCCGCCCGCATCCGGGCGGAGACCGAACGGTTGTCGGGCATGGTGGAGGATCTTTTCGAGCTGTCCCGGATCACCGCTGGCGCGGTCGAGCTCGACTTCTCCGCCGTCCCGCTGCGGGACGTCGTCAGCGAGGCGGTCGCGGTGGAGAACCCGCTGGCGCAACGCCGGGGAATCCGGTTGCGCACCGAGACCAGCGACTGGCCGGTGGTCACCGGTAGCGATCCCGAACTCGCCCGCGTGGTGCGGAACCTGCTGTCCAACGCGATCCGCCACACGCCGCCGGAGGGCTCCGTGGTGCTGGCGGCCGGTAGCGACGGCACGCAGGCATGGTTGCGCGTCGACGACGCCTGCGGCGGAATCGCGCCCAACGAGTTGGAACGGGTCTTCGACGTGGCCTTCCGGGGCAACAAGTCGCGGCCGCGGCACGACGCGGCGCTGGAACCGGCGGGCGCCGGGCTCGGCCTGGCGATCGCGCGCGGACTCGTGCAGGCCCACCACGGCACCATCACCGCCCACAACCACGGCCCCGGCTGCCGCTTCGAGGTCCGACTACCGCTGTCCCCCGCGCACCGCGGCTGACTCGCGCAGCGGGGCGTGCGCGAAATCCTTGACCCCGCGGGTGAAATCAACCTCGGCTCGAAAACCCAGCACGCGCGCGGCCTTCGCTGGATCGGCCACGATGTGCCGCACGTCGTTGGGTCGCGCGCCACCGACGATGCGCGGCGCCGGTCCCCCGCACGCGCGGGCGAGCTCGCGCGCGAGGTCGCCGATCGTGTGCGGCTGGCCGGAGCAGATGTTGAGCGCGTCGAGCGCACCGGACGGCGGCTCGGCTTCCACCGCCGCGAGGTTGGCGGCGGCGACATCGGTGACGTGCACGAAATCCCGCCGCTGGCGGCCGTCTTCCAGCACGGTCGGCGCTCGGCCGTCGTGCAGCGCGGAACGGAACAGCGACGCCACGCCCGCATACGGGGTGCCGCTGGGCATCCACGGCCCGTAAACGTTGTGGTACCGCAAGGCCCACACGCCACCGCCGGTCTGCCGGGCCCACGCGGCGGCCAGGTGTTCTTGGGCCAGCTTGGTCGCCGCGTAGGTGCTGCGCGGGTCGAGCACGGCGTCCTCGGGCACCAATTCGGGTTCCAGCCACGCGTCGCAGCTCGGGCATCGGGGCTCGTACTGCTCGGCGTCGAGATCTTCGGCGCGTCGCGGCGCGGGACGAACCAGCGAGTGCTGCGGGCAGCGGTACCGGCCTTCGCCGTAGACGACCATCGACGACGCCAGCACCAGGCGATGCACCCCGCTCCCGTGCATGGCTGCGAGCAGCACGGCGGTGCCGTAGTCGTTGTGGGAGGCGTAGTCGGGCATGTCCGACGGATCGACGCCGTGGCCGACCATCGCGGCCTGGTGGCACACCACGTCCACCCCGTCGAGCAGCCTGGTCAGCACGTCGGAATCACGGACGTCGCCGTGCACCAACCGGTGCCGCGACCGGAGGATGGTGCCATGCGCCTGCGGCAGGAAAGCGTCGAGCAGCACGACGTCGTGGCCGCGCTCGGCCAACGCGTCGGCGACCGCTGATCCGATGAACCCGGCGCCGCCGGTTACCAGAATTCGCACGCCCCGACGGTAAGGCCGACCAGCACCATCCGACGGGTCGAGCGGTGCGACGTCATCATTCCGTCAGATTTCGCCACACCCTTACGCTTGTCTTACGAGTGCGGTTGCGCTGGTGGCGAATTCCGTTCCGGGGACGTCGAATGGTGGCATGACCCCGGTTCCCCTGCCACGGCTGCGCGCCGCCGTGGTCGGTCTGCTCGCCACCGCCGCGGCGCTCGGTGCTGGCCAGCTCGTGGCGGGCATCGCGTCCGCCCGCACCTCGCCGTTCATCGCCGTCGGCGACGCCGCGATCGACCTGACCCCGCCTGCGGTGAAGGACTTCGCGATCGGGCTGTTCGGCACCGCCGACAAGCTGGTGCTGCTGACCGGGATGGCCGTCGTGATCGCCGCGCTGGCGGTGGCGGCCGGGCTGCTGTCCCGGTGGCACTGGTGGCCGGGTGCGACCGTGATCGGGGTGTTCGGGCTGGTCGGGGTGGCGGCGACGCTGACCGGGCCGGAAGCCGAGGTGGCCGCGTCGCTGACCGCCCTGGTGGTCGGGGTCGTGGCGTTCGGGTGGCTGCACCACGTCGCCGGACTGGCGGCCACCAGCCCGGTGGCGGTGAGCGAGGACCGGCGGCGGTTCCTGATCACCTCGACCCTGGTGGTCCTCGGCGCGGGCGCCGCCGGGGTCGCCGGTGGCTTCCTGCAGCGGGGTGCGGGCGTGACGTCCTCGCAGCTCGCGGTCGCGGCGCGGATCCCGAAGGTCCCGGCTCCGCCGGTCCCGCCCGGCGCGGACTTCGTCGCGTCCGGCACACCGACGTTCCTGACCGCGAACCGGGACTTCTACCGGATCGACACCGCCCTGGTCGTGCCGCAACTGCGCGCCGAGGACTGGCGCTTCCGGCTGCACGGGATGGTGCGGCGCGAACTGGTGCTGAGCTTCGACGAACTGATCCAGCGCCGGTTGGAAGCCCGCCAGATCACGCTCGCCTGCGTGTCCAACGAGGTGGGTGGTGACCTGATCTCCACCGCGACGTTCGTCGGCGTACCGGTGCGGGATCTGCTGCTGGAGGCCGGAGTTCAACCGGGTGCCCAGCAGTTGTTCACCACCAGCGTCGACGGCTACACCGCGGGTACGCCGCTGGACGTGCTGCTGGAACCGGACCGGGGTGCGCTGCTGGCCGTCGGCATGAACGGCGAACCGCTGCCCACCGAGCACGGTTTCCCGATCCGGATGGTCGTTCCTGGGCTCTACGGATACGTCTCGGCGACCAAGTGGCTCGTGGACGCCGAAGTCACCACCTTCGACCGCGCGCACTACTGGCAGCAGCGGGGCTGGTCCCAGCAGGCGCCGATCAAGACCGAATCCCGCATCGACCGACCACGAGCACAGGCGTCGGTGGCCGCTGGGCAGGTGACCGTGGCCGGTATCGCCTGGGCGCAGCACACCGGCGTCGAGCGGGTCGAGGTCCGGGCCGACGACGGCGCCTGGCAAGCCGCCGAACTCGCCACCGACGTCAGCCGGGACACCTGGCGGATGTGGCGCACCACCCTCGACCTGCCGCCGGGCGAGCACGTCGTGGAATGCCGGGCCACCGACCGCACCGGCGAAACGCAGACGCCGCAACGACAACCGGTCGTGCCCGACGGCGCCACCGGCTGGCACGCGGTCCAGTTCACCTGCACCGGATAACGGTTGCTGGTCGGGCCTTTCCGCCCTGCCGACCGGGCCGCGACGTTGCCACACTGGCGGCTGGATGTCGACGACGTCGGGAGGGGGCTGGGGGCGATGCCCGACGCGTTATTCGAACTCAACAACCGGGAACGGGCCACCCTGCGCGCGGTCGCCGCGGGTCGCGTCCAGATCACCTGCAGTTGTGAGCCGGACTTGTACATCGACGGCATGGCGTTCTGCGATCAGCACACGGCACGCCGACTCGTGCACGACGGCCTGATGCGCCCGGCCAGCGCCGGTCAACCAGGCGAGTTGGTGGAGGCCGAGCTCACCACACCAGGCACCGAACAAATCGGCTGAGGACTCCCGGGCACCTGCCTGCGAAGATCGGGTGGTTGGTGCTCAACCGGAGGAGTCGAAGATGGCGGGTGCGCAGTCGGGCATGCGGGGCAGTCTGGTCGGTTACGGGGACGCCGAGTTCTCGTTGTTCCTGCGCAAGGCATTCATCAAAGGTGCCGGGTACACCGACGACGTGCTGGATCGGCTGGTCGTCGGGATCGTCGACACCGGTAGCGGATTCAACCCGTGCCACGGCAACGTGCCGCAGCTGCTCGACGCGGTCAAACGCGGTGTCCTGCTCTCCGGCGGGTTTCCGGTGGAGTTCCCGACGATCTCCCTGCACGAGAGCTTCTCGTACCCGACCAGCATGTTCCTGCGAAACCTCATGTCGATGGACACCGAGGAGATGATCCGGGCGCTGCCGGTGGACGCGGTGGTGCTCATCGGTGGCTGCGACAAGACCGTGCCCGCCCAGCTGATGGGCGCGGCCTCGGCGGGCAAACCGGCGATCCAGCTGGTCACCGGGTCGATGCTGACCGGCTCGCACCACGGCCGCACGGTCGGCGCCTGCACCGACTGCCGCGCATTCTGGGGGCACTACCGAGCCGGGGAGATCGACGACGCGGAGATCGCCGAGGTCAACGGTCGCCTGGTGGGCAGCGTGGGCACCTGTTCGGTGGCCGGAACCGCGAGCACGATGGCCTGCATCGCCGAAGCGCTGGGCATCGCGTTGCCCGGCAGCGCCGCGCCGCCCGCGGTCACCGCCGACCGGTCCCGCATCGCCGAACTCACCGGACGGCGAGCCGTGGAGTTGGCGCGGGAGGGCCTGGCGATCGACCAGATCCTCACCGCCGAGGCGTTCGAGAACGCGCTGCGCGTGCTGCTGGCGGTGGGCGGGTCGACGAACGCCGTGGTCCACCTGGCGGCCGTGGCGGGGCGGCTGGGATTCAGCCTCGACCTGGCGCGCTTCGACCGGATGAGCCGGGAAACTCCCGTGCTGGTGAACCTCAAACCCGCCGGGAACCACTACATGGAGGACCTGCACCGCGCCGGTGGGGTACCGCGAGTGCTGCAGGAGCTGCGCGAGCTGCTCAACCTCGACGCGCTGACGGTCACCGGACGCACCCTCGGCGAGGAACTCGCCGAGGCACCACCGACCTTCCCCCAGGACGTGATCCGGCCGCGCACGAACCCGATCTACCCGACCGGCGGAATCGCCGTCCTGCGCGGGAACCTGGCTCCAGGTGGCGCGATCATCAAGCAGGCGGCGGCCTCCCCCGACCTGCTGGAACACCGGGGCCGCGCGGTCGTCTTCGAAAACGCGGCCGACCTCGCCGACCGGATCGACGACGAAGACCTCGACGTCGAGCCCGAGGACGTGCTGGTGCTCAAGAACATCGGACCGATCGGCGCTCCCGGCATGCCCGAGGCCGGTTACCTGCCGATCCCGAAGAAACTCGCCCGCCAGGGCGTCAAGGACATGGTCCGCATTTCCGACGGCCGCATGTCCGGCACCGCAGCGGGCACGATCGTCCTGCACGTCTCACCGGAAGCCGCCATTGGCGGTGCGCTCAAGCACGTCCGGACCGGCGATGTGATCCGGCTCAGCGTCGCCGACCGCGTGCTCGAACTGGAAGTGCCCGACGAAGAACTCCAGCGCCGAGCCGACGCCGAACAGTCCACATCGGACACCGCGCCGCGCCGGGGTTACGCGAAGCTCTACGCGGACCAGGTCACCCAAGCCGAGGAGGGCTGCGACTTCCGCTTCCTGCAAGCCGAAACGTACCGGGGCAGCGTTCCCCGCCGATGACCGCACCGGCTCCGCATCACATTGACAAGCGGGTCCATCTAGGCAACCGTTCGGCGAGGGCTGGTGCGGACGGGAGTTGAGCGGATGACCAACGACGGCGCGCGGATGGCCGGGACCGGGTTCTTCAGCTCCGTGGACGACGTGTCCGCGAAGCTGGCCGAGGCGGGATACCTCGCTTCGACCGCGGTCGCCACCACGGTGTTCCTCGCCGACCGGCTCGGCAAGCCGCTGCTCGTGGAAGGTCCGGCTGGCGTCGGCAAGACCGAACTGGCCAAGGCGGTCGCCCAGGTCGGCGGCGCGCGCCTGGTCCGGTTGCAGTGCTACGAAGGCGTCGATGAGGCCCGCGCGCTCTACGAGTGGAACCACGCCAAGCAACTGCTGCGGATCACCGCTGGGCGGGATGAGACCTGGGACGAGGCCCGCACCGACATCTTCAGCGAAGAATTCCTGCTCGCGCGCCCGCTGCTGACCGCCATCCGAGGCAGCGAACCGACGGTGCTGCTGATCGACGAGACCGACAAGGCCGACATCGAGGTCGAAGGGCTGCTGCTCGAAGTGCTCAGCGACTTCCAGGTCACCGTGCCCGAACTGGGCACCATCACCGCGGCCCGCCGCCCGTTCGTCGTGCTCACCTCCAACGCCACCCGCGAGCTGTCCGAGGCGCTGCGCCGCCGCTGCCTGTTCCTGCACATCGACTTCCCCGACGCCGAACTCGAACAGCGGATCGTCCGGCTCAAGGTGCCTGGTCTCGACGACGTGCTGGCCAACTCCCTGGTCGAGGTCGTCGGCGCGCTGCGCGCGATGGGGCTGCGGAAGGCCCCATCGGTGGCCGAGACCATCGACTGGGCCCGCACGCTGCTCGCCCTCGGCGCGGACACCCTCGATGAGGCGGTCGTCCGCGACAGCCTCGGCGTGGTCCTCAAGCACCAGGACGACGTCCGCAAAGCAGCCGAAAAGCTGGCTGTGACATGACCGGGATCGCGGGCGGCGTTGCCCAGCGGCTGACCGGATTCGCCGAAGCGCTGCGGTCCCACGGGATCTCGATCGGTCCCGGCGAAACCGTCGACGCCGCTGCCGCGCTGGAGGTCCTCGGCCTGGCCGACCGGGAACGGGTCCGCGAAGGGCTGGCCGCGGCGCTGCTGCACGCTGACGGGCAGCGGCCGGTGTTCGACGCGACCTTCGACCTCTTCTTCCCGCTGGGCGTCGGTCTACCGGAAGGTGCGCGCTCCGATTCCGAACCCGCCAGCCTCGATCAGCGGCTGGTCGACGCACTCGCCGCAAACGATCAAGCGGCGCTGACCCAACTCGCCGGTGAGGCGGTGGAAACGCTCGGCCGCTTCGGTTCCGCCAACGGCTCGGACGGCTGGTCCGCGCACCAGGCGCTCGACCGGCTGCAACCGCAGACGCTGCTGACTCGCGTGCTCGCCGCGCTGCGCGCCGGAGATGCCCCCGACTTCACCGATCGGCTCGACCGGGACGAGATCCGCCGCCGCATCGAAGCCTTCCGCAATCGGGTGCGCGCCGAAGCCCGCCGCCGGATGGCCGAACTGCGCGGGCCGGAGCGGATCGCGCAGCACGCCATCACCCCCAGCGCTGACCGGATCGATTTCCTCAACGCTGGCCGGGACCAGCTGGCCGAGCTGCGCCGGGCGGTGCAGCCGCTGGCCCGCAAGCTCGCCACCCGGTTGGCGGCGCGCCGTCGGCAGGCCGCGCGCGGTCAGATCGACCTGCGCCGGACGCTGCGCGGTTCGCTGTCCACCGGCGGGGTTCCGCTGCACCCCGTCTACCGCCGCCACCGACCGGCTCGCCCGGAGATCGTGCTGCTGTGCGACGTCTCCGGCTCGGTGGCCGGTTTCGCGAACTTCACCATGCTGCTGGTGCAGGCGCTGCACGACCAGTTCAGCAAGGTCCGGGTGTTCGCCTTCGTCAACCGCACCGATGAGGTGACCGGGCTGATCTCCACCGGGGACGCCGATCCGGTGGAACTCGGCCGCCGGATCCGCACCGAGGCGGTGGTGACCAGCTGGCACGACAGCAGCGACTACGGTGCGGCGCTCGGCGAATTCACCGACCGCCACATCGAAGCGGTCGGCCCGCGCACCTCGGTGCTCATCCTCGGCGACGCCCGGACGAACGGCTGGGACCCGAACCTGCCCGCGCTGCGGCGGATCGTCGACCAAGCGCGCCGGGTGCACTGGCTCAACCCCGAGCCGACCGCCCGCTGGTCAACGGGCGACTCGGCGGCCGACGCCTACGCCGAAGCCGTCGAAATGCACCAATGCCGCAACGCCCGCCGACTCAGCGAACTCGTCGCCCGACTGCTCCCGGTCTGACAACGCACCGATCCACAACGGAAACCGACAGTGAAAAAGGCTTCCGAGGTTCCGACCCGCACCGCCACGCAAAGCGAGTACGAAAACGGACTTTCAGGCGACGCCCTCGACTTCGCGCATGAGCTCGTGGGCCCGTGCCGCGACGTGGACGTGGACGATGCCGCCGTCGATGGTCACCGGGTGGGTGCGCACTGGGCGTTTGGCTGGCAGATTGAGCGGGATCCCGGTGCGCAGGTCGAAGGACGCCGCGTGCAGCGGGCACTCGACGAAGCAGCCTTCGACGAAGCCGTCGGACAGTG
The DNA here is from genome assembly GCF_022678645.1 of Saccharopolyspora soli. Lineage (GTDB taxonomy): Bacteria > Actinomycetota > Actinomycetes > Mycobacteriales > Pseudonocardiaceae > Saccharopolyspora > Saccharopolyspora soli. Next base: position 19,495 of record NZ_JALBWV010000065.1, read on the forward strand.
CCGCATCCTGGTGCGTGCACGTGTCATCCACCGCGTAGAACTCCCCGTCGGCGTTGAACACGGCGATCGGGACATCGGCGAAGAACCGGATCGACTCGCCGGGCGGCAACTCCTCGACACGGCAGACCGCGACCATCGTCAGCCCTCCTTGGTTGTTGCGTATAACAGAACATAGACCGTTATACGCAACAGAATCCATCAGCGGCGGATGGCCGTCAAGAGGTCCAGCGATGCTCGTCCGGTCGTCTTTTCCACTTGCCACATGGACTTTGTTGCCGGGGAGTAACACCAGAACCACCTCCGGCGGGGTTCGTGACGCCGATGCGCGACACCTCTTGACAGCGGACGAGGTGATCCGCACAGTTGTCTCGCATTAAGCAACTAGTCGTGTGATACGCAACTATGCACGATCTCGGCCCTCCCAGAAGCGGCCATCTGTCGGAGATCCCCGCAGCGCGACGGCCGCCGGTGCCGCCATCCGCCGCGCAAACCCGAGCTCGCAGAACAGGTCTTCGAAAGGACGAGTGCTGGTGACACATCCTCCCGTACCCCGAGTGGTCATCATCGGCGCTGGCATCGTCGGGTGCTCGCTCGCCGACGAACTCACCGAGCGCGGCTGGACGAACGTGACCGTCGTCGAGCAGGGACCGCTGTTCGCCACCGGCGGCTCCAGCTCGCACGCACCCGGCCTGGTCTTCCGGACCAACGCCGCCAAAACGCTGACCGAGTTCGCCGACTACACCGTGCGCAAGTTCGGCGGCCTGAACCTGGCCGGGCAGCCCTGCTTCCAGCAGGTCGGCGGGCTCGAACTGGCCACCACCCCAGCGCGCTGGGACGACCTGCAGCGCAAGCACGGACTGGCCACCTCCTGGCGCATCCGGTCCGAACTGCTCACCCCGCAGGAATGCGTGCGGCTGTGGCCGACGATCGACCGCGAGCGGATCCTCGGCGGTTTCCACACCCCGGAGGACGGCCTGGCGAAAGCGCTGCGGGCGTGCGAAGCCCAGGCCCGCCGCGCGATCGCCAGGGGCGCGATTTTCCTGGCGCACCACAAGGTCCTCGACATCGAGCAGCGTGGCGGTCGCGTCAGCAGCGTGGTGACCGACTGCGGTGCGCTTCCGGCCGACATCGTGGTCTGCGCCGCAGGTCTATGGGGCCCGAAGATCGGCCGGATGCTCGGGGTGGACGTGCCGCTGTTGCCGATGGCCCACCAGTACGCCAAGACCACGCAACTCGCCGAACTCGCCGGGCGCAACGACGAATTTCACGACGCGCGCCGCCCGATCCTGCGCCACCAGGACGCCGACCTGTACTTCCGGGAGCACGTCGACCGCCTCGGCATCGGCTCCTACGCGCACCGCCCGATGCCGGTCGACCTCGCCGAACTGCCCAGCTCCGCGGAAGCGCGGGGCATGCCGTCGATGCTGGAGTTCACCGACGCCGACTTCGAACCCTCCTGGCAGCACGCGGTCGAGCTGCTGCCAGCCCTGCGGGACAGCAAGGTCGAGGAAGGCTTCAACGGGATCATGTCGTTCACCACCGACGGCATGCCGCTGCTGGGCGAATCCCGGCAGGTGCCCGGTTTCTGGCTGGCCGAAGCGGTTTGGGTGACGCACTCGGCCGGGGTCGCCCGCGCGCTCGCCGAGTGGATGATCGACGGCCGCTCGACGACGGACCTGCACGAGTGCGACGTGCACCGCTTCGAGCAGGTGCAGCTCGGCGACGACTACGTGCACGAGCGCGCAGCGCAGTCCTTCGTCGAGGTCTACGACATCCTGCACCCGCTGCAACCCGCCGAGCACCCGAGACCGTTGCGCACCAGCCCGTTCTACCCGCGCCAGCAGGAGCTCGGCGCGTTCTTCCTCGAAGCAGGAGGCTGGGAACGCCCGCACTGGTACGAGGCCAACGCTCCGCTCGCCGAAGGACTCGCCCTGCCGCAGCGGGGAGCGTGGGCCTCGCGGTACTGGTCGCCGATCGCCGCGGCGGAAGCCGGGGCGACCCGCGAGCGGGTGGCGCTGTACGACATGACTCCGTTGAAGCGCCTGGAAATCTCCGGTCCCGGCGCGCTGGAATTCCTGCAACGGATGACCACCAACCAGATGGATCGCAAGCCGGGCGCGGTCAGCTACGCACTGCTGCTCGACGAGGCTGGCGGAGTGCGCAGCGATCTGACCGTGGCGCGGTTGGCGCACGACCACTTCCAGGTCGGGGTCAACGGCAACCTCGACCTCGACTGGCTCCTGCGGCACGCCCCGACCGACGGTTCTGTGCTCGTCCGCGACATCACCGCCGGGACCTGCTGCGTCGGCGTGTGGGGACCGCGAGCGCGGGACCTCGTCCAGCCGCTGACCCGCGAGGACTTCTCGCACCAGGGCCTGGGCTACTTCAAGGCGCGACGCGCCACCATCGCCGGGGTGCCGGTGACCGCGATGCGCGTGTCCTACGTGGGCGAGCTCGGCTGGGAGCTCTACGCCGACGCCGACGGTGGCCTGCGGTTGTGGGACGCGCTGTGGGAGGCCGGGCAGGACCTCGGCGTCGCCGCCGCCGGTCGCAGCGCGTTCAACAGCCTCCGGCTGGAGAAGGGCTACCGGGCCTGGGGCACGGACATGACCGCCGAGCACAACCCGTACGAGGCCGGTGTCGGCTTCGCGGTCCGGTTGGACAAGGGCGATTTCGTCGGCCGCCGCGCCCTGGCCGAGCTCGCCGATCAGCCACCGCGTCGCAGGCTCGTCCCGCTGCTGTTCGACCACCCGGAACACGTGGTGCTGGGCAAGGAACCGGTGCACCTCGCGGACTCCGCCATCGGCTACGTCACCAGCGCCGCCTATGGCTACACGATCGGCCGCTCGATCGCCTACGCCTGGCTGCCCGCGCCCGCCGCCGCGCCCGGCACCCGCGTCGAGGTCGAATACTTCGCCGAAAAACTCCCGGCCACGGTCGCCGCGGAACCGCTGTTCGACCCCGAAATGGCCCGAATCCGACGCTGAATCCCCGCTCCCGAAATCGAGGTGCATCCGATGACCGCGACCGGATTGCCGCAGAGCCTGATGGCCACGCTGGCGGGCCAGTACTACACCGACCCGGCGATCTTCTCGCTGGAGCAGTCCCGCATCTTCGAATCGAGCTGGTGCTGCGCGGTGCGCTGCGACGACCTGGCCTCCCCCGGCGCGTTCCGCACTGTGCGGATCGGTCGGGAGAACGTGCTCATCGCACGCGACCGCAACGGCTCGCTCAACGCCTTCCTCAACGTGTGCCGACACCGCGGAGCGCGGCTGTGCACCGAGTCGGCAGGCCAGGTCAGGCGCTCGTTGCAATGCCCGTACCACGCCTGGACCTACGGTCTGGACGGCAAGCTGATCGCCGCCCCTAACCTGCAGGGCATGCCGGACGTCGACCGGGCCGAATACGGCCTGCACCGGCTGCACCTGCGGGAATGGTTGGGCTACGCGTGGGTGTGCCTGGCCGACTCGCCACCGTCCTTCGAGGACACCGTGATCGCCGATGTCACCGAGCGGTTGGGCGACGCCAACGCGATCGATGCCTACCAGATCGGTTCGCTGCGCCTGGGCAGGCGAATCGAGTACGACGTGCGGGCGAACTGGAAGCAGATCATCGAGAACTTCATGGAGTGCTACCACTGCGCGACGATCCACCCCGAACTGACCGAGGTGCTGCCGGAATTCGCCGACGGCTTCGCCGCGCAGTACTACGTCGGCCACGGCGCCGAATTCGGCGCCGAAGTGGCGGGGTTCACCGTCGACGGCAGCGCGGGCCTGGAACGCTTGCCCGGAGTGGGCGATCACCTGGACCGCCGCTACTTCGCGATCACGGTGCGCCCGCAGGTGTTCATCAACCTGGTGCCGGACCACGTGATCCTGCACCGGATGTTCCCGATCGCGCCGGACCGCACGCTGGTCGAGTGCGACTGGTTGTACTTGCCGGACGTGGTGGATTCCGGGTGCGATCTGTCCCGCTCGGTCGAGCTTTTCCACCGGGTCAACCAACAGGATTTCGACGCCTGCGAACGCTGCCAGCTGGCCATGGACTCCCGCGCCTATTCCCGTGGCGGCGTCCTGGTGCCCAGCGAACACCACATCGGCGCCTTCCACGAGTGGGTGCTGGGCAAGATCGGTGACGCGGTGGCCTGACCCGGCGCAGTCGACGTGAGGTGGCGGACCCCGACCGGGATCCGCCACCTCTTCGCGTCATACGTGTGATGCACAACACATAGACAGTCCCGGCAGGCCCATGTGTACATGTGTACATAGCTGGTCAATGCGGCGGACAGTTCCTGATGACTTCGAAGTGGCTCCGCCCCAGCCCAAAGCCCCAGTCCTGCGGTGAAGGAGTTCGGCGATGGCGACGTGGCACGTACGGCCGGTACCGGGCCGCGGATGGCAGGTCCTCACGCCGGGATACACCCAGGCGTGCGCGATCAAGAGCGACCGCCAGACGGCGGTGGAAGCCGCGTGCCAGCGAATCGCCGACGAAGGCGGCGGCGAAGTCGCCGTCTACGACGACATGGGCGGCGCACCCGCCAAGGTATTGGTGGCAGCCAGCTTGGACCCCTACCGCAGCACCTGGAGCCCGCTCACCGCTTGACCGGCAGGGCGATGAAGCGTGGCGGGCGAGACCATCTTCTGGCCCGCCACGCCGTTGCCCGGTCGAAGCCTCAGAAGTCGACGGCGGTCCGGTCGTCGACCCTGGCCACTGATTCCTGTCCGAAGTTCTGGTTGTACGCCGCGCGGATCCGCTCGATCTTCGGGTCGTTGACATCGTGCTCGGCGACCGGGTACAGCAACGTCAGCTCGTAGGAACGCTCCCGCTCGATCACCCCGTGGACGTCGCGGTACTGGCCGTAGCCGTCTTGAACCGTCAGTCCCGCCGGGAACTGCGGGGTGACGAACTCGTCGATGAACGCCCGGAACTCCTCGTCGGTCACCGGTTGCCCGCCGTCGGGACGAGCGGTGCCGAAGAACAGGCTGGTCGCCAGGTACGGACTGCCGTCGGACTGGGAAGCCGGTGTCCCGTCACCGAAAGCGGCGTAGGCAGCAGGCGCTCCCAGCCCGATCGCGGCGGCAGCGAGAACCGCAACGGTCAGGCGCGCAGGGGGTTTCGTCATCCGATCTCTCCATCCACAGTGGATTTGGCTGTCCACAGGGCTATCGACCGGCACGCACCCCGCCTTGAGCGCCCGCGCTGGGCCCCGGTACCAGCCAGGAAGGTCTCGATGCTGGTCGCGAGTGCCACCAGGGTTTCATCGATCGCGTAGTCGCCCGCGTTGCGCAAGACATGGTCGATTCGCCACGGCCACGTCGAAGACGAGCCCCACGAGTCACCCGAGCCCAACCGTTCACAGTTCGCCCGAATAACACGGTTCGCGCACTTGACCCGTTGTGCCCGGTACGCCCAGGACGGTTGCGGCCGGGCGGCGCGGCGTACATTTGTTTGGTGCGCGCTGGGGCTGCCCGCGCACGAGCACGAGTACGTTTCCGTCCTGGCCTGGCTGGGACCGCGGCACCGAGAAGGTTGATCGGGTGGTTGTCCCCACGGCTAGTACGGAACGCGCGGCACGACCGGGTCGCGGCAAGGCTGGAGGGCGATCCGCCGGTGCGGTCTGGTTGCGCATGCTCGCGGTCGTCGTCGCCGGGTTCGTGCTGTACGCCGGATCGCCGCCGCGCGACCTGTGGTGGGTCGCGCCGATCGCGTTCGCGGTGTTCGCCGCCGTGGTCGCCCGTCGGCGGGCACGCGCCGGGTTCGGCTACGGCCTGCTGTTCGGATTCGCCTACCTGCTGCCGCTGCTGGGCTGGCTGCAGGACTTCCTCGGCGCGGACTTCGGCCCGTGGCCGTGGCTGGGGGTGGCCGGAGTCCAGGCGCTGTTCATCGGACTCGCCGGGGCTGGGATGGCGCGGGTCAGCCGACTGCCGGGCGCCCCGGTGTGGATGGCGGCGGTGTTCGTCGCCGCCGAGGCGCTGCGCTCGGCCGTGCCGTTCGGCGGATTCCCGTGGGGACGACTGGCGTTCACCCAAGACACCGGCGTGTTCCTGCCGCTGGCTGCGCTCGGCGGCACCGCACTGGTGTCGTTCGTGGTCGCCCTCGTCGGCGGCGGCCTGGCCGAGCTCGCCTGCCGGGTGCGCACCCCGCGCCGCTGGGCAGCTCCGCTGGCGGCCGTGCTCGTGCCGGTCGTGGCCGGGTTGGCCATGCTGCCGTTCATCGGCACCGACCCCAACGCCGGAACGGCCAAGGTCGCGATCGTGCAGGGAAACGCGCCGAACCTCGGACTCGGCCTGCTCTACGAGGACGACGTCCTGCACACCAACCACATCAACGCCGCGCAGCGGCTCGTCGACGACGTGGCGGCCGGGCGGGTGCCGCGACCGGACTTCGTCGTGCTGCCCGAACAGGTCGGCAGCTGGGGCCCCAGCCAGACCGACCCGGACCTGTCCAGCATCGCCGCGCAACTCGGCGTCCCGCTGGTGGTCGGCGGGCTCGGCGAGGACCGCGATGGCCAGCTGCACAACGAGATCCTCAAGTGGGACCCGGTTTCCGGCGCCGATCAGCGCTACATCAAGCAGCACTTGGTGCCCTTCGCCGAGACGATTCCGATGCGCCCGGTGGCACGGCTGGTCAGCCCGTTCGTGGACCGCTTCCGCCAGGACATGATGCCCGGCCACCAGCCCGGCGTGCTCGACGTCGCGGGCGTCAAGCTGGGCGTCGGGATCTGCTACGACGTCGCCTACGACGACGTGTTCACCGGCGCGGCGCGCGACGGCGCGACGCTGCTCGCGGTGCCGACCAACAACGCCTGGTACGGCCACTCCGAGATGAGCTACCAGCAGCTGGCGATGTCCCGGCTGCGCGCGGTGGAGCACGGGCGGGCGGTCCTGGTGTCGGCGACCAGCGGGGTCAGCGCCGTGGTGCTACCGGACGGCAGCGTGACCCAGCAGACCCAGCAGTTCACCGCGCAGAACCTCGTCGCCGAGGTCCCGCTGCGCTCGACGCAAACCCCCGCCACCATGCTGGGCAGCATTCCGATGTGGACGCTGGTCGTGCTCGGTGTCGGCGCGGTACTGCTCACCTGGTGGCGGCCCCGGCGGGCAGTCGACGCCTGATCCCGATCGAAACGAGCGCACAGCCGGTCGAGCGAACCGGCCAGGAGGACATGGATGGCGAACCAGCAAGCCCCCGAAGGTGATACCGACTCGGTGCTGGTGGTGATCCCCACCTACAACGAGCGGGACAACCTGGAGCCGATCGTGCGACGGCTGTTCGCCGCCGTGCCTACGGCGCACCTGCTGGTCGTCGATGACAACAGCCCGGACGGCACCGGCGAGACCGCCGACGAACTCGCCGCGGGCGACGAACGGATGCACGTGCTGCACCGGACCGAGAAGGCCGGGCTCGGCGCGGCGTACGTGGCGGGCTTCGAATGGGCGCTGGCCCGGAGCTACGCCGCGATCGTCGAGATGGACGCCGACGGTTCGCACTCACCCGAGGACCTCCCCCGGCTGATCGGCATGCTCGGACCGGACGGGACCGGCGCCGACGTCGTGCTGGGTTCGCGCTACGTGCCCGGCGGGCGGACGGTGAACTGGCCGCTGTACCGGGAGCTGCTGTCCCGCGGCGCGAACGTCTACTCCAAACTGGCGCTCGGCCTGTCGGTCAACGACATCACTTCCGGTTACCGTGTGTACCGGCGCGAGGTCCTGGAGAAGCTCCGGCTGCACAGCATCGCTTCGCAGGGTTACTGCTTCCAGGTGGATCTGACGTTGCGCGCGGTGCAGGCCGGGTTCGTGGTGGTCGAGACGCCGATCACGTTCGTGGAGCGCGAGATCGGCAGCTCGAAGATGAGCGGCGCTGTCGTGCGCGAGGCGCTGCTGCGGGTGACGACGTGGGGCCTGCGCCGCCGCGGCCACCAAGCAGCCGACGTGCTGCGGTCGTTCCTGCGCTGAACACACCGAAGCGCCTGGACCCAACTGTCCCAGGCGCTTCGTCGAATCCGGTGCTCAACGGCTAGCCGCGCCGCTCCCGCAGCAGGTCCAGGCGCTCGTTGAGCAGCTCCTCAAGTTCCGGGATGGTGCGTCGCTCCAGCAGCATGTCCCAGTGGGTGCGCGGCGGCTTGGCCTTCTTCTGCTCCGGCTCGTTGCCGTCGATGATCTTCGACTCGGTGCCGTGCAGACGGCATTCCCAGGTCGGCGGCACTTCGGCGTCGTCGGAGAAGGGCACCTCGAACTCGTGGCTCTTGGGGCAGGCGTAGCGCACCGTCCGGCGCGGTGCGAGGTCGTGGTTACGGTCGGTCTCGTAGCTCACCGCTCCGAGCCGGCTGCCACGCAGAACGCGGTCGGCCATGACGGTTCCTTTCACTTCGGCCCGGGGCCGAGCCCGGGCGGTTGTGCTCACCGTGTGCAACGACGGAGGACCCGCCATCTGTTCCCGGTGCAGTGCTTCTGGTTGCCGTCGGTGACGTTGTTCACCCATCAACGACGGCTTCTTCCTAGAGATGCAGTCGGTCTTCGTTCGTGACGCGTTATCCCACTCGCAATCTATAGGTGCGTTCGAACGGGTGATAGTGCCAGATGGTGAGTCACTATGGCCAAGCCAGGCCTGGGGAAACCGGCCAGAGTGGGACGGAGATCACGACACGGACGGCAGGCTTGACAAGTAAATCGGTAACTGAATGTAGCGGCATTTGGTTCCTTGCTGTCACAACGCTGTGTACCGGCATATTCCAAGAAGGCTGCCGACTCCGGACGGGCCCGTCACCAGCATGGAGCAATGCGGCCCCGGTGGCGAGGCAGGTGCGGATAGTTACACACCGCACACGCACGGTCGCCACCGCGCCGCTCAGAGGACCTTCGGCGCGGGGTTTCCGACCGCCTCGATCGCCCGCCGCACCGGCACCAGCGCGACCAGCACCAACCCGACGGCGAAGAACACCACCAGCGAGATGATCGCCAGCCGGAACGATCCGGTCGCCTGCCCGACCCCGGCGAACACCAGCGGTCCCAACCACGACGTGGACCGCTCGCCCACCTCGTACAGCGAGAAGTACTCGGCCTCCCGACCGGGTGGCACCATTTGGCTGAACAGCGAGCGGGACAAGGCGTTGGTGCCGCCGAGCACCAGGCCGATGCCCACCGCCAGGCCGTAGAACTGCATGTCCTGCCCGGCCTGCACGAAGTACGCCGCCACCAGCACCACCAGCCAGGTGGCGAGGCTGATCAGGATCGTCTTCTTCGCGCCGATGCGCCGCGCCACCATCCCGTGCAGCATCCCGCCGACGAAGGCGATGAACTGCACGATGAGCAGCGTGATGATCAGCGAGTCCTGCGGCAGCTTGAGCTCCAGGTTGCCGTACTGGGCCGAAACCTGGGCGACCGTGGAGATCCCGTCGGTGTAGATCCAGTACGCGCCGAGGAACGCCAGCGTCAGCGGGAAGTGCTTCGCCTGCCGGAAGGTGGTGATCAACTGCTTGAAACCAGCCGTGACGGCAGAAGCTCCGCGCTCGGTGCCCTCCGGTGCGTGGTGCCGACGCAGCGCGGTCAGCGGCAGCAGCGTGAACACCGCCCACCAGATGCCCGACGACAGGAAGATCAGGCGCACCGCGGCGTCGGAGTCGAGCCCGACCGAGTCGTGCCCGAGGTAGATCACCAGGTGCATGGCCAACGCGACACCACCGCCCAGATAGCCGATGGCCCAGCCGCGGGTGGACACCTGGTCCCGCTCGTCGGCGTCGGCGATCTCCGGCAGGAACGAGTAGTAGACCACCACCGAAGCGCCGAAGCAGATGTTGGCGAGGATGAACAGCGCGACTCCGAGCTGCCAGTCCTGGCCGCCCACCAGCGCCAACAGCCCGGTGGTCGCCGCGCCGCCGAAGGCGAAGGCCGCGAGCATCAGCCGCTTGCTCTGCGTCCGGTCCGCGATCGCACCGGTGATCGGCAGCACGACCACCTGCACCACGGTGGCCACCGACAGCAGGTAGCCCCACAGCGAACCGGCCGGGAACGTCAGCCCGAGCACCGAGATGTCGCACTGCACCAACGAGTTGCCCTGCGGGCAGGCGTCCGGGCCGTTGCGCGCGACGTCCGCCCTGGCGGCCTCGGTGGCCACCGAGGTCAGGTACAGCGACAGGAAGACCGTGGTCACCGATGTCGGGAACACCGAGTTGGCCCAGTCGTACCAGCACCAACCGCGCTGTTCCCGGCGCCGCCTCCGCGCGGCATCCGGTGCCAGATCGCTGTCCATCAGGCTCATCCGTTCGGTCCTCCGGCCAATGTCACTCGATTGGGGGTAATCGGACCTTACTGGCTCAACGAATACGGCGGAGGTCCGTGCGGGGACAATGCGTAGTTCCACGCAGAAAGCACCCGAGCCGCCCCGCTTCGAGGGGAAATCTCGGACGCCGTCGCGCTCCAGGACTCCCGCGACACGGGAACTGCCGCCGAAGGGCTGGCCTGACGTCGAAATGCACAGTTGAGCACGGTCGCACTTCCCTATCCGCCGAATTCCGGCTGCGGCTCGCCGAAGCGCTCCCGCAACACCTCACGCAGCACGTCTGGCCGATCGGTGACCAGCCCATCGACGCCGAGATCCAGCAGCGACCGCATCACGGTGGCGTCGTCGACGGTCCAGGCGTGGATCTCAAGCCCCCAACGATGAGCCTGGCGGACGAACCCGGAATCGATCAACCGCAACGGCCCAACCTCCGGGGGAACCTGAGCAGCCCCGCCCATGACCGCCGAGCGCAGCGGCCACCCACCCCACCTCGAAGCCAGCCAGAGCAGCCCGGCCGACCGGCGCCCGGTCGAGGTCAGCAACTTCGGCCCGCCGCCGCGACGCAGCGCGACCACCCGATGCTCGGCGAACGACGCCAAGCACACCCGATCCCAAGCGTCGTGCGCGCGCAGCGTCCGCAGCACCGGCCCCACCGCCGAATCCTCCTTGACGTCGATGTTGAAGAACGCCTCCGGCAACTCCTCAAGCGCGGCGTCCAACCGGCACACCGGTTCCCGGCCGCCGATCAACGCCGAGCTGACAGCCGACCACGGCAGCCGCCGGATGGTGCCGCGACCGTCGGTGGTGCGCTCCAAAGTCGGATCGTGGTTGACCACCACAACGCCGTCAGCGGTCGCGTGCACATCGGTCTCGATGTACTGGTACCCCTCGGCGACGGCGCGGCGGAACGCGCTCAGCGAGTTCTCCAAATCATGCAGTTCTCCGAGATGCCAGCCGCGGTGGGCGAACGCGCGGGGCCGGGGACCGAGCAAGAAAGGATGCGTCACGCCCGCAACTCTGCCTGATCGGCGTGCCTGCGCTGCGCAGGCGGGGCCATTGACTAACGTGATCGATCGTGGATACCTCGGCACCACCGCCACGCCGCCAGCGTCAAGTCCGGCACTGCGCCTGGTGCGGGCGGCGTGTCCCGGAATCCGGACGCCAGGGACGTCCACGCCTGTACTGCGCGCAGTCCTGCCGCCAGCGCGCCTACGAACGCCGCACCGCAGTGCAGCGCGGCGGTCTGCCGGAAGACTCGGTGGTGCTCTCCGCGGCCGAGCTCGCGGACCTGCAGGACCGGCTGTTCCAACTGCGGTGCGCGGCCGAAGACGTCGTCACCGCGGTCGAGGACACCGCTGACCACGCGGAGTTGCGCAAGCTCGCGTGCCAAGTCGTGGACGTGGCATGCGAACTCGAACGGTTGAGGTGAGGACGAACGGAGCATTGTGCGTACCCGCCGGGATGACCAAGATGAGTTGGTCCCCATCGGTGGCGAGGAATCGACGGTGCCCGCACGTCCCGTGGTCCGCGGCCTGCGCCGCGCCGAACTGATCAGCCTGGATCCGACGGCTTCGGCGGTCTTCTACCGGGCGCTGCTCGACTGGACACCGGCGCCCGCCGGAATCGGCCTCGACTGCTGGGTGGGCAACCGGCGCTGCGCGGTGATGCGCGCGCCACGAGCCGACGAACAGCCCGGCTGGCGGCTGGTGTTCGCCGGAACCTCCCAGGACGGCTCGCTGACCGGCCCGGACGACACGACCGCACTGGTCGCGAAGGGACGCGCCCAGCACGGCCCCTGGGCACCGAGGCCACGACCGGGCGAACCCTGCTGGATCGAACTGCGCACCACCGACCCGCAACGCGCCGACCTGTTCTGGGCCGACACGCTGAACTGGGTGGTGCGCACCGATCGGCCAGGCTCCGACTACGTGGTCGGCGGACGGCCGCTGGCCTCCCGCACGAAGCGGCGATCGGCGGGCTGGGGCTGGTTGTGCTTCTTCGCGGTAACCGACGTCGACGCCGCCGGTGCCCAGGTGCTCGAACTCGGCGGCACGATCACCGACCAGGATGAGCACCCACTGCTGGGCCACACCGTCGTGATCGCCGACCCGGCTGGGGCGACGATCGGTCTGGCCAGCAGCAACACCTGGGGCTAGAACAACTCGCCGAGGACGTGCAGCGTGCGGTTCGCACGCACGGACAGCCGCTGCTCGCGGGCGGTCACGTCGATGTAGGTCTGGCTGGAGTTGATCGAGGAGTGCCCGAGCAGCTTGGCGATCTCGGCGGCGCTCGCCCCGTCCTCGGCGAGCCGGGTCGCGAAGGTGTGCCGCAGCGCGTGCACCATCGCCCCCGGCTGCACCCGATCGGAAAGCCCCGCGGCACGCAAGGACTGCCGCACCAGGTACTGCAAGCCGCCCCGGCGCAGCGGCTCGCCGTGGTGGTCGACGAACAACGGCTCACCACCGGGCAGCCGATCGCCGAACCGAGACCGCCGCGACCGCAAATAGGTCTGGATCAACGCATCCAGGCTGTCCTCGATCGGAATCGACCGGTTCTTCCCGCCCTTGCCGTGGACGTGCAACCGGCGGTCCCCAGCCCGACCGGCCAACGACGCGACGGTGAGCTCCAACAACTCGGCCGAACGCACCCCGGTGCACAACAGCGTGGACAGCAGGGCGAGATCGCGCTCCGGCCACGGATTGCGCGCCCGCCGAGCCCCAGCGGCGACCGTCCGCAGCAGCCGCTCGGGAGTGTCCTCGCCCTGCAGCGGCTTCGGCGTGGCGGGCAAGCTGCGCGGCTTCGGCACCACCTGCATCGGATTGCCCGGCACCGCACCCTCGACCACCAGGAACCCGAAGAACCCGTTCCAAGTCGACCAAGCACGGGTCACCGACGACGCGGAGCGAGCGGCGGCGAACCGGGCGAACGCCGACCGCAGCACCGACGCGTTTACCCGGTCCACCGGCAACCGGTCGGCATCGGTGCCGGTGAGGTCCACCAGCTCACCGGCCACCGACTCCAGATCGCGGCGATAAGCGCGCAGCGAGTTGGCCGCGAGCTTCCTGGCCTGCAGGTGTTCCAGGTAGATCTCGATCAAGCGCGCGACGTCCACGAAGCACCTCCCCGATGATCAACTCGGGTAGATGAAACCAGACCGCACCGACACTCAGCTGCTGCGGATGAACCGGTCCAGAACGCGCGTGCCGAACCGCAGCGACTCCACCGGAACCCGCTCGTCCACGCCGTGGAACAACGCGCTGAAGTCGAGGTCGGCGGGCAGCCGCAACGGCGAGAACCCGTAGCAGTTCATGCCCAACCGGCTGAACGACTTCGCGTCGGTCCCACCGGACATCATGTAGGGCAGCGTCTTCGCGCCGGGATCCTCGGCGAGCAGCGCGGCGGTCATCGCATCGACGATGCGCCCCTCGAACTTGGTCTCCACCGGCGGCAACCCGACCCACTCCCGCTCCACGTCGGGGCCGAGCAACTCGGCGAGCTCGCGGTCGAACGCCTCCTCCCGACCGGGCAGGATCCGGCAGTCCACGGCGGCCTCGGCGACCGAAGGAATCACGTTGTGCTTGTAACCGGCGGTGAGCATCGTCGGATTGGCGGTGTCGCGCAGCGTCGCGCCGACGATCCTCGACAGGTTGCCGAGCTTGGCGACCGCACCCTCGATGTCGTCCGCCGGGAAGTCCCAACCGGTGATCTCGGTGACACCATCGAGGAACTCGCGAACGGAGTCGGTCAGCACCAGCGGGAAGCGGTGCGTCCCGAGCTTGGCAACGGCGTGGGAGAGCTTGGTGACGGCGTTGTCCTCGTGCACCATCGAGCCGTGCCCGGCGCGAGCCCGCACCCGCAGCTTCAACCACCGAATGCCCTTCTCGGCGGACTGGATCAGGTAGGCGCGCACGCCGTCCTTGAGAGTGACGGAGAACCCGCCAACCTCGCTGATCGCCTCGGTGCAACCCTCAAACAGCTCGGGGCGATGATCGGCCAACCACTGCGCCCCGTGGAAACCACCGGCCTCCTCGTCGGCCACGAAAGCGAAGACGACGTCCCGCGGCGGGGTGATGCCATCGCGCTTGAGCCGCCGTGCCACGGCGAGGCTCATGGCCAACATGTCCTTCATGTCAACCGCGCCGCGCCCCCACACGTAACCGTCCTGAACGGCCCCGGAGAGGGGATGAACGGACCACTCGGCGGGATCGGCGGGCACGACGTCCAGGTGCCCGTGCACCAGCAGCCCACCACGCGCCGAATCGGCACCGGGCAACCGCGCGACGACGTTGCCCCGGCCAGGATGGTCACCGGACTCGACGTAGGTGACGTCGTACCCGACCTCGCTGAGCTTGCCCGCCACGTACTCAGCGGCAACCCGCTCCCCAACGAGGGTCTCGGGGTCGCCCGTATTGGTGGTATCGATGCCGATCAGGTCGCTGGCAAGACCAACCACCTCGTCCTCGGCCACCTGCAACCCAGCATCGTGATCAGTCCCGGAAATACCCACATCGCGCTCGCTCACCAGGCATTTCTATCACCTGAGCAACCACGAGGGGGGTCCCGTTGGGCATAGGTTGACCATGGGCTAACCTAGTCACACAACACAACGGGGCTGCCCACCAAAGGGCGGCCCTGAAGCGTCCGAGTGGCGGAATGGCAGACGCGCTAGCTTGAGGTGCTAGTGCCCTATTAACGGGCGTGGGGGTTCAAGTCCCCCCTCGGACACAAAAATGTGGCATCCCTGCTACATCTCACGTGCCAGTGGTTGAAGGCACTCCAACACGCTGAATCAGCGCCCCCATGGCTACCCCGCCGTCTGTGGTGGGGATGGTTCCCATGATCAAGCCGGTGGTTCCATCAACGACCCCCGTGCGGCAGGGCAACCAGTCGGTCACAGGTCGCTCCGGGGCCACTGGTGCCCGGCGAGCGCTCCCCTTGCCCGCAATCCCGGAACCACGCAGCCGTGACGCGGTCTACGGGCTGGCGGCTGTCGACAGCCGGGGCCGGGTTGCCGATCACGCAGTGCTGCGTGCCCTCGGCTGGACACCCGGCACACGGCTGGCCATCCGCGAGACCCATCACCTCCTGATCATCCAGACCGACTCCCACGGCGTGTTCCGTGTCACCAAGCAGGGGCACCTGCGGCTTCCCGCTCCGGTCCGGCACTGCTGCGACCTACGACCTGGGGACCGGGTCCTTCTGACCGCCGAACCCGCCAGGGGCGTCCTCGTCGTTCATCCGCCCGCTGTGCTGGATGACATGGTCGCGGACTGCCATTCCAGGCTGCTGGGCGGTGATCTCGCATGACTCCCCACCCCACAGGCCCGTCGAACCCGTCTTCGGCTGATCTGGACGCAGCACGGCTGCTGCTGGCCCGCATGGGCGTGTCGGCCGAGGAGCTTCTCACCACGCCTGCGGACGGGCCGCCGGTGCCCACGTTCGCCGAATACATCCCGATCGTCTCGGCTGCGGTCACCGACGGCACCCGCCGCGTCTATGGCTCCTACTGGAACCGCATCCACGACCACTGGGGCCATCGACGTCTCGACGAACCCACCCCCTCGGAAATCAAGCAGCTCGTCGAGCACATCAAGACCCACGTCGTCGCCCGCCGCAACGCACGCGGCGGCCGCAGCGCCGGCGAACACCTCATCGCCGCCCTCCGATGCCTCTACCGCCACGCCGAAAACGACGCACTCATCACCCCTGCCAACAACCCCGCCAGCAAAGTCGACAAACCCCGCCGACTCCCCTCCACCCGCCAAGCCGTCGCCGACACCCGACTCGCCGAAATCAACCACATCGCCGCCACCACCGGCAACGACCCCGCACTCGACACCCTCATCCTCCGACTCCACACCGAAACAGCCTGCCGCCGCGGCGGCGCCCTCGCCCTACGCCCCCAAGACCTCGACCCCACCCAATGCCTGATCTTCCTCAGAGAAAAAGGCGAAACCGTCCGCTGGCAACCCGTCTCCCCCACCCTGATGACCCACCTGCAGCACCACGCCGAACAACGCGGCGCCCCACGCACCGGGCAGCTACTGCGCTACACCAACAGCCGACCGATCACCACCCGCCGCTACGACCACCTCTGGAACCGCATCGGCACCCGCCTCCCCTGGGCCGCCACCCAACAAATCTCCACCCACTGGCTCCGCCACACCACCCTCACCTGGGTCGAACGCAACTTCGGCTACGCCATCGCCCGCGCGTACGCTGGCCACACCGAAAGCAGTAGTGGCGACGCTGGAACCACCACCACCTACATCCGCGCCACCATCGAAGAAATCGCCACCGCACTCGCGGCCCTCACCAGCGAATCACACCCACTCGCTCAACCAGACCACACCGCGGCCCACAAAATTAATTTCAATAAACGCTGAACGCATCCTTGATGCTGAATCCACATGCGACAATAACCAGAGAAGCCATAGGCCAGGCGGCCCTACCAATGGTTCGTCAGCGGTGGGTCATCCGGTTGTCGGGTTCAGCGGAAACTCCGGGATGTCTGACCAGTTCAGGGATTCGCCCAGGTGAGCCGCCACGACATCGGCGATGTGCTGAGCGCCAGCGATGTAGATGCGGGCACACGTGATCGCTCCGGCCAGCACCAACGAGTACTTCCCGTTCTGGGCTTGGCGAAGGACAGACGACGCTGGAGGCGCGTCCTTGCGAACCGGCCCTGGCCACACCTCACTACGCCAACCACTTGCAAGACCGTGCGCCAGACAGTGACGCACCTGCATCCACCCTTTCGCATCACGTCGTGCTTGATCCCAGGTCGACGAGTGCTCAGCGAAGAACGTCGTCTTTTCCGGTGGCTGCGGGAGCCAGACGTCAACCTTGAAGTCGCGCCCAACCTGGCCTTTGAGGTTCGGGAACTCCCGGTGCACCAGCGCCTCGAACTCCGCAAGGTCCGGTTCGAGAGGTTCACTTTCTTGACGATCTGCGCAAAGCTCTGCCCCTGCCGATAGAGCACCGTGGCGAAGAAATCCTCGACAAAGCTCTTAGCTTGCGTTTTAAGGTTTTTGTTGGGTTG
Source organism: Saccharopolyspora soli (assembly GCF_022678645.1). GTDB lineage: Bacteria > Actinomycetota > Actinomycetes > Mycobacteriales > Pseudonocardiaceae > Saccharopolyspora > Saccharopolyspora soli. The sequence continues at coordinate 36,812 of NZ_JALBWV010000065.1, forward strand.
TTTTGATTGCTGGGTGGCGTGGTGCTGGGCCTGTGCTGCTGCCTGGGGGGCGTCCTGGGCCTGGTCGGCTGGGTTTTGGTGGTCTGGTGATCACTGGCAGGTGGGTGTGGGTGCGTCGAAATCCCCGGCGGATTCGGGTGGGCGTGAGTGTGTGTGGCTCGCGGGGCTTTTCCCAGGGCAGGCGCTGGTCGGTGACCAGGGTACGGGCCAGGCGTAGCTGGGTGAGGGCCACCACGATCAGCCAGGTCCATCGGTCGGCTTGTTCGGGCAGTCGGACGCCCGGTGTGGTCCAGCCCAGGGTGTTCTTGGCGAATCGCAGGGTGTGCTCGATGTCGAATCGCCGGAGGTAAGCCCGCCACACCAGGTCCAGGTCGGGGGTATGGGGCCCGGAGTGCCACAGCCAGAGGGTGGTGGCGTTGGTGCGGGTCGAGGGCTTGGGTAACCGTTGTACGTCGACGCGGATGACCGTGCCTTCCACGATCGGTGGCCGGTGCATGCCAGCCCAGTGGCCCCGACAGCCGAGTTTAGGGTGCAGCCGCGACCATCCGCGCACTCTCACCTGGCCGTATCTGTTGTCGGTGATGGTCAACTGCTGGTCAGGCGTGCCCCAGGTGGCGGGATCCTTGCAGGCGAATCGCTGGCCGTGGCGGGGCGGACGGCCTGGCTTACCATCGGCCCGCACGGCCGGGGCCGGACCGTGGAATACCCGGTCATTTTTGATCCGTACCAGCACCTGGGCCCGGTCGCCGCGTAGCTCCCAGGACAAGGCGATGGGGTCGTAACCTGCGTCGAAGACGAACACCGGGAACCCACCGGTGTCCTGGAGTCGGCCCAGCAGGGTGCGGATTTGGGTGACCGTGACCGCCACTGTGCTCTGGCCGGGGCGGATACGCTGGGCGTCCATCGGCGCAGTCCAGGAGTTCGCCGCGTGGTTCAACTGGCAGATCCACTGATATGACCAACCCGCCACGATCGGCTGTCCCGCCGAGTGCTTCGAGGGATGGTAGTAGAAACCCCGCTGTGGTGAGGTTTCCGCATCGCAACGCTCCACAGTGGAAGCGTCTACCGCGAAAACCAGCGGCCAGTCCGCCGGGCGGTGTGCTGCCAGCACAGCGCGCAGTGCGTCCTCATCGATACGCCTCCGAGCCAATGCCTCATACAAGCTGCCGTGCCCGCGCCGGAATTCCGGCTCCAGGCACAACCGCACCAGAGACGACACCGGCCCCTCGGCGCACAGCACAGCATCCGCCAGCTCGAACAACGCATCCGAACGCGTAACCAGACACCGGTAAAACTCCCGCCGGAACCCCGACAGCTCCCCGCACCCGTTGACCCGGTCGGCATCGTGCACACTACTCACAGCAGCCCTTGTGTTGATCTTCTTCCATCAGCAAGAAGCATGATCAACCAAGGGCTGCTGCCATGAACAACCAGGCACCAAACACCAACCCCACACCTTAAAACGCAAGCTAAGAGCGGTCATGGCGACGGCACGAGGACGCCGCCGTGCCACAGCGCAGACGGACAGGGTTTTGTGTGCGCTGCGGTTTGTGTCAGGGCTGCTCGGTGATGTTCAACGAGGCGAGCGTGTTCTCCCGGTCGCGGATGTAGGCGAGGTCGGTGACCACCGCGGGGCGGAACCAGTTCAGGACAGCGGCCAGCGCATCCCGTTCAGGACGATTCACCGGGATCTGCCGGGTAACGAGGCTTGCCGACAGCTCGTTGATCAGCATCGCCCATTCACCGACACGGCTCAGTGTCCGATACTCCTCCACCCGGTCAGACGGGAGGCGATCGGCCAACTGCTCTAGGAGGGCCTGCGAATCCGTACTGAGCTTGCGCAGATCATCATGAGTGATGACCCGTGGCTGATCGGAGACCTGGATCGCAGCAAGTGTCTGGTCACGGTTGCGGACGTAGTCGTTATCGCCGGCGTCGGGGCAGGCCGCGTCGAGCAGCTGGGCCAGTGTTTCCTTTTCGGCCGGTGTCACTTCGGTGCGGCGACTGACCAGCATCTTGCAGATTTCGTTGAGCAGCGACACCGACTCGCCGGCTTCGCCCAGAGCGCGGTAGGAGGCCAACCGACGCTGCGGGAGCCGGTCGGCGAGCTGCTCCAGCAACTCCCGCACCGCCTCGTTCAGTTTGGCTGCCTGCATGGTCGTTGTGTCTCCGCTCACTCGCTTCAGGGTACCGGGTGCGGGTTGCCGAACTCGTCGTTCTGAACGACGCCCTCCCCGCGCACCGGGTAGCCGGTTTTGACCTGTCCCTCTGGGGTCACGTAGCCCTCGATCTCCACGCCGTCCCTGGTTCCGCTGAACCTGTAGTTCCCGCTGTCCGAGAGCACTGGCGGGCTGTCCGGGTTCTTCGCGACCCCCTCGACAGCCTCGATGATCTGGGAGTCGTCCCAAGACTCGGGGAACTCGGTCTTGTTCGGGATTCCTGTGCCGTAGAAGTGACCACCGGTTCCATCGGCGCCGCCATCAAGGATGTGGATCTGATCAATCTCCGGGGTATGGATGTCGGCCGGGTTCGGCGTGTCCCCGACGACCTGGTCCCAGGCCGTGGCCTCAGTGGACTGCGTCGGCAGATCGTTACTGTTGTCGGTGTCGATGGGCTCGATCGCGTCATCGCCTGCCGCTTCGGTGGCCATGCCCGCGATCGAGGCCCCCACCATGCCGACTCCGGTCGCAACACCAGCCGCGGAGGCGACACCAAGCGGACCTCCGGCCACGACGCCGACTCCGCTGGCATCCAGCACCCCACTGGCAGCCACACCAGCAGCGCTGACGGCCGTGAGCGCCGCCCCACCCACAGCGCCGAGGATCATTTCAGGATGGTTGACCGCGGCATTGCCCGCCGAGGCCAGAGCATTCAGCGCGTGGGCACCGGCGGTACCGACCGCGCTCGCCGCCTGCTCCAGCCACGTGGGTTCCTCCGGTGCCCGGTCGCGGGCCTTGCCCACGGCATCGGCTGCGACCTCGCCCGCGGTAGCCAACTGGGCCCGAGCGCGGTCGAGCATGTCTCGGGCGGTTTGTCGCGTGGCCTCACCAGGATCAGCAAAGGGAACCACCGCAGTGCCGGGCGGCGCGTGCTGCACGGCCTTGTCGTGCTCGGCGGCAGCGTGGCGGGTAGCGGCTTGCCCCTCGTCCCACAGCCGGATCGCCTCAGTGGCCTGGCCCTGAGCCCACGTCATTGTCGAGATGTAGGTCTCCAGCGCCTTGCTCGCCGCGTGGAAACAATCGCCGGCCTCCAGCCACCTGGCCGGCTCACCATCGAAAGCGTCACGGAACTGGTCGGCTGCTTCTCCGCTCCAACCCTCCTCGGTGTCAATGCGTTGAAGTCCCGCCCCGGCCTCGTGCAGAAGATCGCCGTAGATCGTCATCGACCAGACGGTCGTACGGATGCTGTCGGTGTTTCCCGGTATCAGGGCCTTCGGGTCGCCGCTCTCACCGAGCTCGGCCATCACCGGACCGCCGGATCATCGCCACTGCCCTGCAGGATCTCATCAAAACGGTCCCGCGCACCCTGATCTAACGCCTCGTAGGACGTGACGCACTCGGCGAGCCGCCCGGAAATCTCCTGGGCATCTTTGGCGAGATTCTCCACCCCCAGCGACCAGCGAGTGCAGAAGTCCTCGACCGTGTCGGCGAGCCGACCATGGCCCATCGCCGCCTTGTCGCAGTCGATGTCACTGACCTTGCGGCGGCTCACCTGTTCCAACGTCCCAGCCACCCCGTCCGCCGCGTCTTTCAACGCCGCGAGATCAACGCGGAATCCCTCCGCCACAGGCCCCGATCCTCCCCGGAATCGTTCAATCCGACCGCCCCACAGGCTAAACACCGGCGGCCACCCCCGGACCGGTTCCCTTCTACATCGCCCAATTGGATCAAGACACACAAGGACGCTCATGACTCGCTTTCCAGGTACGCCAGCCTGCTCGTCGGACGCCGACGGTGACGGTGACGGTGACGCGGCGATGATCGGAGGACGGCCGGTCCGGGCCGCGTTGTGGGGGTACGCGGTAGTCGGCGTGGTGAGGAACGATACCGAAGGCGACCTGCCGAAAACCTGATCGCTGCATAGCATCGTGAACTCGTACCTGCCTCTGTTGGGAGCAACGCGATGACCGAGCGGGCTGACCGGAGAGATCCGTGGCCTTTCCGCACCTCGTCCTCCGCACACCGCGACTGGAACTCGGCCCTATGACGACGAAGGACTGCTCGAACTCGCCGAAGTCGCCATCGCGGCAGTGCACCCGCCGGACGGGCTGCCCTTGGGCAGGCCGTGGCGCGACGAGTCGACCGAGGACATCGCCCGGGGCTTGGTACAAGCGCTCTGGCGTGATCGCGCGAACCTCAGCCCCGCGAACTGGTCGCTGAACTTCCTCATCCGCCGAGACGGCCAAGTGATCGGATTCCAAGGCATCTCCGCTGACCAGTTCGCGATCAAGCCCGGGGTCACGACCGCGTCGTGGCTTGGACCCGTTGACCGGACTACGGGGCGACACGCCGGGGCGGTCGGTGCTGCGGTTGGTGGTTGATCGGTAGAAGTCACGCGATCTATCCCGATAGGAGGTTGTGTGAGTTCGCTGGATGAGGTCGAGCGGGACATCCCCCGGATCGTGCTACCCCGATGGGGCCAGGTGACCACAGTGGATGACCCAGTGCCCTGGCAGGTCATCGACCACGCCGGAACACCAGTGGAACCGATCCAATGGTTCTTCCGCGATTTCGTGGCTCGTGGACACTCGACGTCGAACCTGCACAGCTACGGCTATGACCTGCTGCGCTGGTGGCGCTGGCTGCGCGCCATTGAGGTGGACTGGGACAAGGCGACCTCGGCGGAAATCCGTGATTATGTCCTGTGGCTGCGGCAGACACAGAAGCCGCGAAATCATGCCCGGACCCGGTCGGCAGCTATAGCGGGTCAGGTGAACCCGGTGACCCGCAAGCAGAACTCGGCGATACCTATGAGGCTCGGACGGTGCGGCATTCGAATGCGGTGCTGCGCAGCTTCTACGAGTATTGGATCGACCGCGGCGAGGGTCCGCTGGTCAATCCGGTCGCCTTGGGCCGGGCCGGTCGTCGACCGAATGCGCATCACAACCCGTTGGGGCCGTTCCGGCCGGAGAGCCGGATCCGCTACAACCCGAAACTGTCCAAACCGAAACCCCGGGCGATGCCGAATGAGCGGTGGAACGACCTGTTCGCCTGCCTTCGGTCGAACCGGGATCGGGCCTGTTGGCGTTGGCCGTCAGCAATGGCGCTCGGGCCGCCGAGCTGCTGGGCATGCGTGGCGTTGACGTCGACTGGGGTGAACAGCTGATCCGGGTCTGCCGGAAGGGAAGTGGTGCTACGCAGTGGCTTCCGGCCAGCCCGGAAGCGTTCGTGTGGCTTCGCCTCTACCTCGCCGATCTGGGCGCACCGTTGGAGCCGAACGACCCGGTGTGGTGGACCCTGCGTCGCCGCGATCACGGGCACGGGTTGCGGCGGCAGCCGATGAACTACGAAGCGCTGCGGGCGGTGTTTTGACGGGTCAACGCCCTGCTGGGCACCAGGACGAACGTATCCAGGAAGCCAAGATCAACGGCTGGTCCGGCGAAATCGAGGGCTTGAACGTCAGTTTGGAAGCGGCAAGCCGCAAGTTGGTCAGCCTCGACCGGATGCGCGACCGGCAACCCACCGGCCCGGTCAACCTCGGCATACCGATCATCACCACCTGATCACCGGGCTCGCTACGGCCGGTCGAACCTAGCGGTGAAGGCGGCGGCGTCGCCGCCTTCACCGCAGCCGAAACAATGGAAGGTGCCGTGGCTCGGTCGCACCCGGAACATCGACGATCCACAGAACGGACATGCCCCGCGCAACTGACCAGCACCATGCTGTCGCAGCACGACGTGCTGGCTCACCGCCTCGACGATGTCGTCCGGATCGGGTTGCTGGCCAGCTGCGATCGCCACCGACATGCCCACCAGCCTAAGCCCCACGCACGACGCATACGGCAGTGCTGCGGGCGCCAGCAGCTCCACTGCCCCGGGCTTGGCTAGTGTCAGGCCCATGGACCAGAAGTCACTCCAGTCATCCTCGCGACGCTGGATGCAAGCCGCGTTCGAGGCGTTCGGCCGCGGCGAGTCCCTCGACTTCGCTGTCCACCATGCCGGCGTCGGCTTGGAGCACCTGCTGAAGGCATACCTCTGCTCTCTGCACCCGGCACTGATCATCGAAGCAACGCATTGGGCCTCGCTGCTGCACGCAGTCGGGCACGGCGACCGCTCAGGCGTCCCGGCAAGCCGCACCAAATCCATCGGGCTGAAGGTGGCGTTCGATCGCACGCGAGCGTTGCTCAAGCCCAAGATCACGGTCGCCGATCCGGCATTCGAGCGGGTCTTCGCAGCTCGGAACGGTGTTGCGCATGTTGGCACACACGATGCCGACGCCGCGCGAGCAGTGCTCGGCACCTGCATCAGAATCGCCACGCCCGTCCTGGCCGAGCTCGAGATCGACCTAGAGCGCTACTGGGGTCACTACACCGCCCTCGTCGATAAGCTAGCCGACGAGCGGAACAACGAACTGCGTGTCACGTTCGAGGCCAAAATCGCACGAGCGAAGCGCGCGTTCCAGCAGCGATTCGATGACCTCCCGTCGCCGCAACGGGAAAGCGTGGTCGCCGCGTTCGGGGCAACTCGCTCCGTCTATACCGGCTACGACGTGTCAATCGGCTGCCCCGCATGCGAGGGCACCGGATGGGTGCACAGCACGGACGGTGCAGTCGTTGACTGGCGCAATGCCACCGAGAATGAGGCCGGGGAATCAGTGCCTGCGGTGACGATCTACGCGTCCGCCTTCAGTTGCGCCGTCTGTGGCCTGGAACTCGAAGGCGACGAGCTTGACCTCGCCGATCTTGAGAAGGAACACCATCTCGACGTCGACAACCCCGAGGACTACTACCCGGTTGACGAGGATCTCGCTTACGAGAGCTGGCGCGACGACCAACTAACTGAGTCATAACGGACAACTCTTAGTCCGGAAAAGGATGCCGTTTCAGGGCGCAGGACTCGGCACCGAGGCCCGCGCGGCCGTGCTCATCCTGACCTTCGACTACCTGGCTGACTCGCTGGACCTGACCAACTTCGGCACCGAATACGTCAAACCGGACCAGGTCGTCCTGCCGATCGTGACCGCCGACAGCCACCACGTTCCTCACCTGCAACTCGCAGATCTCGTCGTTGCCGCCACCACAGCCGCCTACGCCGGACACCCGAGCGGCTTGGACCTGGCTCCGCTGCTACCGCCACTCATGCACCGACACAAACTCAACTGCGTCAACGGCGCTGGAATCGTTCTGGGGCCCCAAGCACATGAACCTCTCCAAGCTGATCGACGGATCGCCCCCTCGTGCGCGGGGAGCACCCGGCCAGCCCCACCGTGCGCGGCTTGTGCAAGGGACCATCCCCGCATCCGCGGGGAGCACGTGATACCCAGCCTGCCGCCAATGGATTGGTACGGATCATCCCCGCGTCTGCGGGGAGCACCCTGTGCCGTGCCATAAGTCGCCACTCGGTCGGCGACCTGGGGTTTCGCTGAGTTCCGTGATCAAGCCATGATCGCTGGTCATGGTGTTTCGACTGCTGTACATGGCACTGGTGACGATGTTCGGTTGGCTGGGGCTGCTCACCCGGCGTGCCGCGGCCAAGGACGTCGAGATCCTCGTGTTGCGGCATGAGCTGACGGCGTTACGCCGCCAGGTCGGTCGGCGGCCGCAGCTGTCGTGGCCGGATCGCGGCATCCTGTCCGCGCTGACCCGCCTGCCGCCTCGCAGCCTGCGACTGGGGCGGATCGTCACACCCTCAACGCTCCTGGCGTGGCATCGGCATCTGATCATCAAGAAGTGGACCTACCAGCAGCGGTCAGGCCGCCCACCGATCAGCACGGAACTCCGCGATCTGATCGTCCGTTTGGCGCAGGAAAACCCCAGGTGGGGGCACCGGCGCATCCAGGGCGAGTTGATCGGCCTGGGGCATCACGTCGGTGCGGGCACGATCCGCCGCATCCTGCGGCAGTCCCGTATCGGCCCCGCACCACGCGGCACATACACGTCCTGGCGCAGCTTCCTGCGAGCTCAGGCATCCGGACTGCTGGCTGTCGATTTCTTCCACCTTGACACCATCAGCCTTCGTCGGCTGTATGTCCTGTTCGCCATGGAGGTCCGCACCCGCGCCGTGCATATCCTCGGGGTCACCGCGCACCCGACCGGAGCCTGGACCACCCAGGCCGCCCGCAACCTGG
>NZ_JALBWV010000066.1 GCF_022678645.1 Saccharopolyspora soli
CTCGGTCGTTGAACACGTAACAGGAGAAGGCGAGGTGCAGTGGCGTGTCCTGGTGGTGCACGGCCGCCTTGTCCTCGGCTCCGATCGGCTGACCGGATTCGTCGAGCAGAACCACCTGTTCCACGCGGTACCTCCAGGCGAGGGTTGATCCAGACCAGGGCGGGACCTTACGACAATCCGGACGGGGCCCGCCATCCGATCTTGATCAGCGGTTCTTCGCGGATACGCGCTCCATTTTCGCAGCAGTGCGAACAACGGGTGCGGGATAAGGGGAAGGTGTAGCCGGACGGCGGAGCGCGCCTACCTGCGCCGCCCGTGCTTTCCCCGATCGGGCGAATACCGCTGGATCACCGTCGGGGCCGAAGCACCACCTTGCCGTAGGTCTCGCGATTCTCCAGCGCGGCGTGCGCCCGCGGGGCGTCGGCCAATGCGAACGGCGGGTTGACCAGCGGCACCAGGCTGCCGTCGGCGAGCGCCGCCAGCGACTCGTTCTCCAGGGTCCGCATGGGCACTCGCAGCAGGTTCGGGCCGAGGGCGACCGTTGCGGTCAGCGCGCGGCTGATCAGGTCGTCGGAGGTGAACCGGTGCTCGCCGAACTCCCTGCCATACATGGTGATTCGGCCGCCAGGTCCGAGCAGGTCGAACGCCGTCCGCCCGTACTCGCCACCCGCGCCGTCCAACACCAGGTTCACCGCGCGTCCGTCGAGGGCGGCGCGCACCTCGCGCGCCCAGTCCGGCGCGGTGTAGTCGACGGCCACATCGGCGCCGAGCTCCCGCACCTTTTCGACCTTGGTGCGGCCGCCAGCCGCGCCCACCACGGTCGCGCCGATGTTGTTGGCGTGCTGCACCAGCAGTGCGCCGATGCCACCGGCCGCCGAGGTGACCAGCACGACGTCATCAGCGCTCAGCGGCGTGCTGCGCAGGATGGACATCGTGGTCCGCCCGGTGCCGATCATCGCCACAGCTGCGTCGAAATCGGCATTGTCGGGCAGCGCCTGCACGGCCTCGACGTCACGCACGGCAAGTTCCGCGTAACCACCGCTGGCTTGGCCCAGGTGCGCCACGACGCGCCGCCCCAGCCACTCGGCGTCCACGCCCTCGCCGAGTTCGTCCACGACTCCGGCGACCTCGCGGCCAGGCGTCATCGGCAGCTCCGGATGCGGGAACGGCCCCCGCTGGTTCCCCTGTCGGATCATCGTGTCGAGCACGTGGATTCCGGCGGCAGCAACCTCGATGCGGACCTGTCCGGGGCCTGGGCGCGGGTCGGGGACCTTTTCGTAGCGGAGGACCTCCGCGGGGCCGAACTCGTGCTGCCGAATCGCGTGCATGCCGTGCTCCCTGGGTTCGCTGTTGGCCGTGAGTGCGAAAGCGCGTTGGAACCCGCTTTCGCACTCACGACCGCGAACGCTATGACCTCGACCAAAGTGGAGGTCAAGACCGGCCTCTGAGTTTATCGTTTTTCGATAAATCGATGGAGAGAGGAGGGATGCGTACGAAAGCGCGGGAAGAAGCAGGACCCGCTGGCGCCGATCGCCGGGTTCGCCACCGTGTTGTTCAACCTCTGCGTGGCCGGACTGGTGTTGGCGGTGGTCATCAAGGCCGTCGCCGGGGCGGAGCTGGTACGGGCGATTGTGCCGATGGTCCACGCCGAGGCGCTCAGCGCGATCATCAACGAGTTTCCCATCGTGGTCTTCTTGACCGGCCTCGGCGTGCTCACCTTTCAAGAACGGCAAGGCCAAAGCCATCCGGTTCAGCACCCTCGCGAAGCTCTGCGAAGTCCTCGGCTGCCAACCGGGCGACCTGATCGCCTACCGCTAGTCCATTCGTATATAGGAATCCGGCTGCGACTGATCAGGTTGTCGTTCCTGGACTTGACGGCTGTGGTCTCGGTTTCTATGTTCGCAAATACGAACATTGCTGGAGGTGGGGATGGGCAAGCCGCTGGCCGGGATCCGGGTGTTGGACCTGTCGCGCATCCTCGCCGGGCCGTACTGCGCGCAGTTCCTCGGCGAGATGGGCGCGGACGTCGTCAAGGTCGAACCGCCGGGGCACGGCGACGACACCCGCACCTGGGGTCCGCCGTTCCTGGCAGGTGGCGAGGCGGTGTACTTCCTGGCCGCCAACCGCAACAAACGCGGCATCGCCGTCGACCTCAAGACCGAGCCGGGCCGCGAGATCATCCGGAAGTTCGCCGCGGCCGCCGACGTGCTCGTGGAGAACTTCCGCCCCGGCACCCTGGAACGCTGGGGCCTGGACTACGCCTCGCTCAGCGCCGCCAACCCGAGGCTGATCCACCTGTCGATCACCGGGTTCGGCCAGACCGGCCGCTACCGGGACCGACCCGGCTACGACCTGATCGCCCAGGGCATGGGCGGTGTGATGAACCTGACCGGCGACGCGGACGGGACGCCGATGAAGGTCGGTCTGCCGGTCGCCGACCTCAACGGCGGGACCTGGGGGATCGTCGCGGTGCTGATGGCGCTGCAGGCCCGGCACCAGAACGGTCGCGGCCAGTACCTGGACGTGTCGCTGCTGGAAGCCCAGTTGGCCTGGCACATCTACGCCGCTGGCAGCTACCTGCAGACCGGTGGGGAGCCCGAGCGCAGCGGTACCGCCCACCCGATGATCGCGCCGTACCAGGCGTACCAGGTCGCCGACGGCTGGCTGAACGTCGCGGTCGGCAGTCAGAAGCTGTGGCGGCTGTTCTGCCAGGTGCTCGACTTGGACATCGCCGACGACGAGCGTTTCGCCAGCAATTCGCAGCGGGTGGCGCACCGGGCCGAACTGGCCGCGCTCGTCGAGCCCGTGTTGGGCGCCAAGCCGATGCGGCACTGGCTGGACGCCTTCGGCGCGGCCGGGGTGCCGGTCGGTCCGATCAACCGGATGGCCGACATCTACGCAGACCCCTGGGTCGCCGAACGCGACCAGGTGGTGCGCATGCCGCACCCGACCATCGGCACATACCAGGGCACCGGCTTCCCGGTGCACGCCTCGGAAACCCAACCCGAACCCGCGCTGCCACCGCCGACGTTGGGCCAGCACACCGCCGAGGTGCTGGCCGAACTCGGCTACCCACCGGAGCAGATCGCCGCGCTGCGCCGCGACGGAATCGTCAACTCCTGACCCCGCCAAGCGCTGCGCCTGAACCGGTTCAGCGCAGCAGGGCGGACAGCAGAACGAAGACGAGCACTGAGGACATCGCGGTATGGATTTCGAACTCACCGACGATCAGCGGACCATCCAGCGGGCCGTGCGGGAACTGGCCGCGCGGTTCCCCGACGAGTACTGGGCAGAGCAGGACGAGCAGCACCGGTTCCCGTGGGAGTTCTACAACGCCTTCGCGGAGGCCGGTTGGCTGGGCATCGCCATCCCGGCGGAGTTCGGCGGTGGCGGCATGGGCATCCAGGAAGCGTCCATCCTCCTGGAGGAGGTGGCCGCGTCCGGCGCCGCGATGAACGGGTGCAGCACCATGCACCTGACCATCTTCGGCATCAACGTGCTGGTCAAGCACGGCAGCGTTGGAATGCGGCACGAGGTGCTGCCGAAGGTGGTCGACGGCAGCCTGCACATCTGCTTCGCGGTCACCGAACCCGACGCGGGCACCGACACCACCCGCATCACGACTTTCGCCCGCCGCGACGGCGATTCCTACGTCATCAACGGCCGCAAGGTGTGGATCACCAAGGCCGGTGACGCCCAGCAGATGGTGCTCGTCGCCCGCACCACGCCGCGCGACGAGGTCGCCAAGCCGACCGACGGGATGAGCCTATTCCTGGTGGACATCGATCCGTCCGCTGTGGACATCCGGCCGATCCCGAAGCTGGGCCGGAATGCCGTGGCGTCCAACGAAGTGCTGATCGACGATCTGCGGGTGCCGGTCTCGGCGCGCATCGGCGCGGAGGGCGAGGGATTCCGGTACCTGCTCGACGGATTGAACCCGGAACGGATCCTGCTGGCGCACGAGGCGCTGGGCATCGGCCGGGCGGCGATTGAGCGCGCCACCCGCTACGCCAAGCAGCGCGAGGTCTTCGGTCGGCCCATCGGGCAGAACCAGGGGCTGGCGTTCCCGTTGGCAGAGGCGCTGACCCGGCTGGATGCCGCGCGGCTGATGGCCCGCAACGCCGCGTGGCGCTACGACCAGGGCTTGGCGTGCGGACGAGAGGCCAACATGGCGAAATTCCTGTGCGCCGACGCGGGTTTCCAGGCCGCCGACCACGCGGTGCAGACCCACGGCGGGATGGGCTACGCCAAGGAGTACCACGTCGAGCGCTACTTCCGGGAAGCCCGACTAATGCGGCTGGCCCCGATCAGCCAAGAGATGGTGCTCAACTACATCTCCCAACACGTCCTCGGCCTACCGCGCTCCTACTGATCGAACGGGGTGAGGGGCACCCTTTACCAAGTAAGTTGGTAAAGGGTGCCCCTCACTCCTCACCCGTTCGATGGTCAGCGCAGTCGGTGGGTGATCTGCTGGGCCGCTTTGCGCACCGCTGCGGCCATTTCGTCGAGCTGGTCGGCCACCCGCGAGGTCGGCCCGGCGATCGCCACTGACGCGGTGGTCCGGGGTGCCAGCACGATGCTGGCCACCGCGGAGACGTCCGGCACCGTCTCGCCCCGGTTGTAGGCGACCTCTTCGGTGACGATGTCGCCGAGTTCGCGCTCGACCCCGGCTCGCTCGGCGGGATCGGGGAAGTGCTCGCCCAGGTACGCCTCGCGGTCGGCCGCGGCCATGTGCGCCAGCAGGCACTTGCCGGTGCTGGTCGGGTAGATCGGGCGCCGTTTCCGCAGCGGAGCGGTGTAGCGGATCAGCTGGGTGGACTCGATGGTTTCCAGGTACACCACCGAATCCCCCACGAGTGTGGCCAGCATGACCGTCTCGTCGAACGCTGCCCGAAGTTCCTGCATCGTCGGCCGGGCGGCGTCGACCAGCGGCGCACCCGGCGAGGCGAGCAGCGCGCCGACGGCCGGGCCGAGCAGGTAAGCGCCGTCGTGCTCCTGCAGGTAGCCGTTCGCGACCAGCCCCTTGACCAGGCCGTGCACCGAGGTCTTCGGCGCGTCGAGCGCCCCAGCGAGCACGCTCAGCCGCACTCCGTGCGGGTCGGCGGCCACGGTCTCCAGGATGGTGGTGACCCGGCTGACGGTGCGGTGCTGCTTCGCGGGGCCGCGCCCCCGAGCACCTGACTCACCCACCACGCCCCCTCGGCTCGTTGGTGCCCGAAGGATAGCGCTGAATCCGGGAAAAACGCGTTTCGGACGGTCGAGGCGAGTTCCAGTCAAACCACCCGCGGCCCGCGATCCCGTCGTTACGTTCCGCTCGCAGGAGTGGATCTACCGACGGAAGGACGCGGCATGCCGAAACGACCACTACTGGCGACCGCAGCGGCGCTGGCTGCGGTGTCCGTCCTGGTGCTACCGGCCACCGCGGCCAGTGCACCGGCGACCGGAGTTGCTGCGGTGCAGGAGCACTTGCAGGAGTTGCAGGCCATCGCCGAGGCCAACGGCGGCAATCGGGCGGCTGGCCAGCCCGGTTACCGGGCGTCGCTCGACTACGTCAAGGCGCAGCTGGACGGTGCCGGATTCATCACCACGATCCAGGAATTCGACGCCCTCGGCGGCCCGACCTACAACCTGCTCGCCGAAACGCCCGGCGGTGACGCCAACAGCGTGGTGATGTTCGGTGCACACCTGGACAGCGTCAGCGAAGGTCCGGGCATCAACGACAACGGCACCGGATCCGCGGCGATCCTGCAAGCGGCGCTGGACTACGCGGGCAGCGGCGCCACCCCGACGAACAAGCTGCGCTTCGCGTTCTGGGGGGCGGAAGAGGAAGGTCTGGTCGGCTCGACGCACTACGTGCAGACGCTGCCCGAGGCCGAGCGCAGCAAGATCGTCGCCTACCTGAACTTCGACATGGTCGGCTCGCCGAACGCTGGCTACTTCACCTACGACGGCGACGATTCCGATGGGGAGGGCGCAGGCCCCGGCCCGGAGGGCTCGGCGCAGATCGAGCAACTGCTCAACGACTCGCTCGGCGCCGCCGGGGTGGCCACCGAAGGCACCGACTTCGACGGCCGCTCCGACTACGGCCCGTTCATCGAGGTGGGCATCCCGGCTGGCGGCACGTTCACCGGCGCGGAGCAGTCCAAGACCCCGGAGCAGGCGGAGAAGTGGGGTGGCCAAGCGGGCGAAGCATTCGACTCCTGCTACCACCAAGCCTGCGACACGGTGGAAAACGTCGACACCCAGGCCCTGGACCGAAACCTCCAAGCCATCGCAAGCGCAGTCGAAACCTACGCAGCCCAATTCCCCCAGCCGTAGGAACCTGTCTTCGTACTTGTTTTGCGTGGCGGTGGACCAGATCCAGCAGCGGCGGTTCGTCGGGACCGGTCCACCGTCTGTCGCACCACCGTTGCCCCGTGCATCAGACGTAGTCTTGACCGTATGGACGCTTTCTGGGTGCCCGTCATGACGGTCGTCGTGCTGGGCTTTGTCCTGGGCAGCATCGGTTGGCTCGCAACGCGGATGCGTCGCCGCCGCGTCGGCGGCTCGACCATGGGACCGTTCGACGAGTTGTGGCATCCGGCCGCGCACCGAGCCCGGATCGAATTCGAAGTGCAGACCCAACGCCAAGAACCGATGCCGTCACCCGACGACCCACCGGACCCCGGCGAAAAGTAGCCCGACCGGCTTTCGGCTTGGCCGCACTACCGATCGTGGAGCACTGCCGTGGCACGTTCCTACCGGATTATCATTCCCGATGATTATCAGGAACCTCTGGTGTTCGGCTCACCGGAACACCCGGCTCTTGACGCGCTCAATGCTCTTGGTGGGGTAGAACTCCACTCAACGGCGCCGAGTTCACGCGCTGATTTTCTGCGGCGCATCGAGAGCGCCGATGCTGTGATCAACCTTCTTTCTCGAACCTCGTACGACGAGGAAGCATTTCGATGCGCGCGCAATCTCAAGGTCATATCCCTCATGGCGGCGGGCGTGGACAACGTTGATCGGAGTGCTGCTCGTCGTCATGGGGTGACCGTGTGCAACGCTGCTGGTGCGAACTCCTTGTCCGTCGCGGAGTTCGCGCTCGGCCTCGTCTTCGCGGTGTTCCGGAGCATCAGTGCTTATGACCGCTGGATGCGCGATGGCCGTTGGCAGCGCGTTCCTGGTCGAGAGATCGCTGGCAAGACCCTGGGCCTGCTCGGCGTCGGCAACGTTGGCGCGCATTTGGCCCGCCTTGGTCGCGGGGTGGGAATGCGGGTGATAGCCGCGAGCAACCAGGCGGATTCCGGGCGCCTAGCCGACATGGGGATCGAGCCCGTTGACCGGCAGGAACTCTTCAGCACGGCTGATGCGATCTCCATCCACCTGCGTGGCACCTTCGAGAACGAGAAGGCCGTTGGTGCGGCGGAGCTTTCGCTGATGAAGCGGACGGCCGTGCTGATCAACACCGCGCGCGGGACAGTCGTTGACCAGCGCGCGCTGTACGATGCGCTGAAGGACGGCCAGATCGCCGGGGCAGGACTGGATGTCTTCCACCTCGATCCACTGCCGATCGAGGAGAACCTGTTCCGCGAACTGGACAACGTCGTGCTCACCCCGCACTCGGGATTCGAGACCGTCGAAGCGGGCGAGCGACTTCGCCGAGCAGCGGTCGACAACTTGCTCGCGTTCTTCCGCGGGCACCCCGAGAACGTCGTATGACCCTCCCACCGCCGCCGACCAGCTAGCGAGAAGCCCCGGCCGTGCTGTGGCTCGGCCCGATCGGACGAGTTGGTTGCGGACTGGCGTGGCCTGGTCCGGTTAGGCTCTGCGGGGAGGCGCTGGTTTCTGGAGGTGGGGATGGCGCAGGTGGAGGCCGTTCGGGTGCTGGCGGCCAATCTGCGGGCGCTGCGCGCCGAGCAGGACTTGTCCTTGTCCGAGGTGGCGCGGCGCTCCGGGATCGCCAAGGGCACGCTGTCCCAGCTGGAGTCCGGTGTCGGCAACCCGACCATCCAGACCGTGTTCAGTTTGTCGAACGCTTTGCAGGTGCCGGTGTCGACCCTGCTGACCGAGCGCGCCGAGCCGGACGTGGTGCTGGTGCGCTCGGCCGGGCTGGAGGTGCTCAGCAGCAACGCCGTCGACCTGCGGATGCTGCGCCGCCTCGACCTGACCTCGACGGTGCTGGAGGTCTACGACCAGCGGGTGCGCCCCGGCGAGGTGCAGCACTCCGACGGGCACCCCGGCCGGGAACACGTCGTGGTCACCGAGGGAACGCTGCGGGTCGGACCGGCCGACGCGCCTTTCGAGCTGGAGCCCGGCGACTACGTGTGCTTCCCGGCGCAGGCACCGCACACCTACGAGACGGTGGGCGGCCCGGTGACCTCGGTGCTGCTGCTGGAGTACCCGAGCGAGACCGACAGCCCGATGCTGCGGCACCACCCGCCGTTGGGCTAGGGACTGTTCCAGGGCTGGCCTGCGTGGCGGTGCGGGTGGCGGCACCTCAGCAGCCGCCTCGACTCCGGGATCGCCGACATCATGAATGCCAATTCACCAAGTCGGGGCTGCCCTCCCGAGGCGACGTCTGAGAACCCGCGGCGGTGCGAGTTGAATCCCACACCGCAAGCGGCTTCCGCCGCTTGTAAGACAGACCCGATGTGGCTGCGTCCTGGCTGGCCCACGCGCATTCTGGGGTTGACCCGGCTCCGTTCGGGGGCCTAACGTCTGTAGCGTTCATTTTAGTGAACGTTGGTGGTGATCAATGGGGCAGCTTCCGGACATCGTGATCGTCGGCGCCGGGATCGTCGGTGCGGCTTGCGCAGAGGCGCTCAGCGCGGCCGGATTCGTCGTCGATGTGCTCGATCGCGGTGCGCCCGCGGCGGGCACGACAGCCTCCGGCGAGGGCAATGTGCTGGTTTCGGACAAACCGCCGGGTGCGGAACTCCGGCTGGCGCAGGCGAGCCGTCGGCGGTGGCCGGAACTGGTCCGGAAACTGCGCGAAGAACTCGGCGACATCGCGGATTTCGAGTGGGAAGCCAAGGGCGGCGTCGTCGCGGCGACCACAGTGGACGGAGCTGAGGCGCTGACCGCGTTCGCCGCGGAACAGCGCGATGCGGGCGTCGATGCGCAGGTGCTGCCATCCGGCGCGGTGTTCGACCTGGAACCGCACCTCACACGGGACACCTCGCTGGCGGTGCACTATCCCGAAGACGCCCAGGTGCAGCCAGTTCTCGCGGCGTCGGCGCTGCTCGCGGCGGTGCGACGGCGCGGCGGCACGGTGCGCTCCGCGACCAGGGCCACCGGTGTGCTGCTCGGCCGCGATGGCCGCGTGACCGGGGTGCGCACCGACGGCGGTTCCTTGTCCTGCGGGGCGGTGGTCAATGCGTGCGGACCGTGGGCTGGGGACTTCGCGAGTTCCGCCGGGGCACCGATCGCCGTCCTGCCGCGCCGGGGCATGGTGCTGGTGACCGCGCCGGTGCCGCCGGGCACCGTGCGGCACAAGGTCTACGACGCCGACTACGTCGGCGCGGTGGAAAGCGGTGACGCCGAGCTGCAGACTTCCACCGTCGTCGAGAGTACCCAGGCCGGAACCGTGCTGATCGGATCGAGCCGGGAACGCATCGGATTCGACGACACCGTCCGGATGCACGTGCTGCGCGAGATGGCGCGCAAGGCCGCTGTGCTGTTCCCAGTGCTGGGGCAGGTTCCGGTGCTGCGCGCATATGGCGGCTTCCGGCCGTACGCGCCGGACCACCTGCCGGTGATCGGCGCTGATCCCCGAGTCGCCGGGCTGTGGCATGCGACCGGGCACGAGGGCGCCGGGGTCGGGCTCGCCGCTGCTACCGGGCAGCTGCTCGCGGAGTTGTTCACCGGGACCCCGCCGCACGTCGATCCGAAGCCGTTCCGGGTGGACCGTCCCGAACTGATCGAGGAGGTGGGCGCGTGACCGGCCCGTTCCTGGCGTCGGACCGGCAAGATCCGGTGCGACCGCAGTACCCGCCCGAATTCGCCGTCGAGGTCGACGGTGAACCGGTCAGTGCTCGGGCTGGGCAGACGGTCGCGGCGGTGTTGATGTCCATCGGTCGCACCTCGTGGCGCAGCACCAGGCAGCACTCCCGGCCACGCGGGCTGTTCTGCGGCATCGGAGCGTGCTTCGACTGCCTGCTCGTGGTCAACGGGCTGCCGGATGTGCGGGCGTGCCAGCGCGTTGTGTCGCCCGGCGATGTCATCCGCACCCAAATCGGTGCACAACTGCCGGGAGGTGAGTCGTGAGCGTCGTGGTCGTCGGCGGCGGGCCTGCTGGCATGAACGCCGCGGTGCGGACCGCGCGAGCTGGTGCCGAGGTGGTGCTGGTCGACTCCGCCGAGCAGCTCGGCGGGCAGTTCCACCGCCAGCTCCCAGCGCAGTTCGCGGCCCAGCGGCCGGACCGGGTCCAGCACGACTGGCAGCGGTTCCTGGCCCTTCGCGACGAAATCCTGGCGCACCCGAGAATTCGCTACTTGCCACGCAGCACGGTGTGGGCGCTCGAACCCGACCAGCTCGTGCTGCACGTCCAAAGTGGATCCGCCGATGCGCTGGATCGCCGATCGTCGGTGTTGCGCGCTGATGCGTTGGTGCTGGCCACCGGGGCGCACGACCGGGTGCTCCCGTTCCCCGGCTGGGACCTGCCCGGCGTGTTCAGCGCCGGAGCCGCCCAGGCGATGGCGAAGGGCCAGCGGATCGCGGTCGGCCGCCGGGTGCTGGTCGCCGGGACCGGACCGTTCCTGTTGCCGGTCGCCGAGTCGCTGCTCGACGTGGGCGCCGAGGTCGTCGGCGTGCTGGAGGCCGGGAATCCGGCCGCTTGGCTGCGGCAATCGACGGCGATCGCCGGGCAGTTCGGCAAACTCGCGGAACTGGCGGGGTATGCGGCCAGGTTCGCCGGTCGGGTGCCGTACCGGATCCGCACCACTGTCGTCGAGGCCCGTGGCGACGACCGGGTTCGCACCGTGGTGACGGCCAAAGTGGACTCCGCGTGGCGACCGATCCCCGGCACGCAGCGTCGTATCGAGGTCGATGCGGTGTGCGTCGGGCACGGATTCGTACCGCAGCTGGAGCTGGCGTTGGCCGCCCGCTGTCGCGTCGTGGACGGGTTCGTCGAGGTGGATGCGGCGCAGCGGACGTCCACGCCGGGGGTGTTCGCGGCCGGTGAGACGACCGGGATCGGCGGCGCCCAGCTCGCCGCTGCCGAGGGCGCGGTCGCCGGACTCGCTGCGGCCGTGCACGCCGGAGTCACCAATTGGAACACCGTGGAGGCACAGGCGCGCGAGGCGCTTGTGAATGTCCGGAGTGGACGGGAGTTCGCACGGGCGCTCGCCCGGTCACATCCGATCGGATCGGGCTGGTCCGAGTGGTTGAAACCGGACACCCTGGTTTGCCGGTGCGAGGAAGTCCCGTACCGCGCGCTGAAAGACGCGGTCCTGCAGCGCACCGCGCACAGCGCCCGGTCGCTGAAGCTGCTGTGCCGCGTGGGGCTCGGCCCCTGCCAGGGCCGGATCTGCGGGCGCAACGCCACCGATCTCGCCGAGCAGCTGCTGGGCGAGCCGCTCCCGGACCCCGAGACACCCGCCCGCAGGCCGATCGCGACGCCCATCCGGCTCGCCGACCTGGCAAGCATTCCAACCAGCAACGAGGAGGAAAAGTGAGCTCTAGCAAGGACCTCGGCGGTGTCGTCGTCGCGACTGCGTTGCCCTACGCCGAAGACGCGTCGGCCCCGGCCGGGCTGCGAGTCGACTACGACCGCTACGCGGAGCACTGCCGCTGGGTGGTGGACAACGGTTGCCACGGCGTCGGTCCCAACGGCTCGCTCGGCGAGTATTCCTCGCTGACCCACGAGGAGCGCCGCAAGGTGGCGCAGACCGCGATCGCGACAGTCGGCGACCGGGCCACGGTCGTCGTCGGCGTGCACGCACCGAGCGCGCACGAGGCGCGGCGCTGGGCCGAACTGGCCGCCGAGGACGGCGCGGACGGGCTGCTGTGCCTGCCACCGACGATGTACCGCGCCAACCACGGCGAAGTGCTGCACCACTTCGAGCAGGTCGCGGCCGTGGGCCTGCCCGTGATGGTCTACAACAACCCCATCGACACAAAGGTCGACCTCACTCCCGATCTGGTGCGCGAGATCGCCGAGATCGACAACATCGTGGCGATCAAGGAGTTCTCCGGCGACGTCCGACGCGTGCTGGAGATCCGCGAGCAGGCGCCCCGGCTCAACGTGGTGGGGGGTGCCGACGACGTGGTGCTTGAGTCGCTGCTGATGGGGGCGGGCGGTTGGTTCGCCGGGTTCCCGAACGTCTTCCCGGCCGAATCGGTGCGGCTCTACGAGCTGGCGCGGCAGGGCAAGGTCGAGGAGGCGCGGGCGCTGTACGAGCCGCTGGTGGCCGCGTTCCGGTGGGATTCGCGCACTGAGTTCGTGCAGGCCATCAAGCGCGGTATGGAGATCGTCGGCCGCTTCGGCGGTCCGTGCCGCCCACCGCGCGGACCGCTGCCCGAGGCGATGCTGGCACAGGTCGACGAGGACATGCGACGCGCGGTCGACTACCTGCGGAGCAAGGAGAACTGATGCGTTCGCGACGGTATTTCAGCGCCGTCGACTCGCACACCGAAGGCATGCCGACACGGGTGATCACCGGCGGCGTCGGTGTGGTGCCGGGTGCGTCGATGGCCGAAAAGCGGCGCTACTTCGTCGATAACCTCGACCACATCCGGGAGTTGCTGGTCAACGAACCGCGTGGGCACTCGGCGATGAGCGGTGCGATCCTGCAGCCCGCGACCCGCGAGGACGCCGACTGGGGCGTGATCTACATCGAGGTCTCCGGCTGCCTGCCGATGTGCGGGCACGGCACCATCGGGGTCGCCACGGTGCTGGTGGAGACCGGGATGGTGGAGGTAGTAGAGCCGGTCACCACGGTCCGGCTGGACACCCCGGCGGGTCTGGTGGTGGCCGAAGTGGCGGTCCGCGACGGGCAGGCCGAATCGGTGACCATCCGCAACGTGCCATCGTTCGCGGTGGAGTTGGACGCCGCGGTGGAGGTGCCGGGGATCGGCACGGTCGGCTACGACATGGCCTTCGGCGGCAACTTCTACGCCATCACGTCGTTGGCCGATCTCGGAATTCCCTTCGACAAGGCGGAGAAGGGCCGGATGCTGGACGCCGGTCTGGCGATCATGGCGGCCATCAACGAGCAGCGGCGGCCACAGCACCCGCTGGACGCCGGGATCGCCGGGTGCAAGCACGTCTACCTCGAAGCACCGGGCAGCGACGCCAAGCACTCCCGGCACGCGATGGCGATCCACCCCGGTTGGTTCGACCGATCCCCGTGCGGCACCGGCACTTCCGCCCGGATGGCGCAGTTGCACGCGCGCGGCCTGCTCGACCTGGAAACGGACTTCGTCAACGAATCCCTGATCGGCACCCGGTTCGTCGGTCGGCTGGTGGACACCGCACAGATCGGCGACCGACCCGCGGTGGTGCCGACCATCACCGGCCGGGCCTGGATCACCGGCATGGCCCAGTACCTGCTGGACCCGACCGACCCGTTCCCGACCGGCTTCACCTTGTAATCCCCGCGCGGCGTCCCCGCACGAGCCGCACTGGTGCACCCGCGACGTGGTCGTGAGTGCGAAAACCGGTTGGAGCCGGTTTTCGCACTCGACTGGGTCACCTGGCTCCGCTTCGTCGGCTGGATGGTCGTCGGGCTGCTGGTGTACGCGTTCTACGGCTACCGGCGATCGGTGCTGGCGGACAAAACGGTCGCGGGCGCAGGCTGAGCGCTGCCAGGATGGGCGGTATGACCGAAGTGCGCACCGCACACACCGCCGACCTGGACGATGCGACGATCAAGGCCGCCCGAGCGCTGCTCTGGGAAGTTTTCGACGACATGACCGAAGACGACTGGGAGCACTGCCTGGGCGGCATCCACGCCCTGGCGTGGGACGGCGGTGTTCTGATCGGCCACGGCGCGGTGGTCCAACGACGACTGCTGCACGCCGGGCGGGCGCTGCGCACCGGCTACATCGAGGGGGTCGGCGTCCGCGTCGACTACCGCCGCCGAGGAGTCGGCGCAATGCTGATGGCCGAACTGGAGCGCGTGGTGCGCGGAGCCTACGAACTGGGTGCGCTCGGTGCCAGCGAGGATGGGATGGCGTTCTACGCGGCGCGCGGTTGGCAGCCGTGGCAGGGCCCAACCTCGATCCTCACCCTCACCGGCTTCGAGCGAACCGCTGACGAGGACGGCTACATCTTCGTCCTGCCCGTCACGGCACCGCTGGACCTGACCGCAGACCTGGCGACCTGCGACTGGCGCGACGGCGAGGTCTGGTAGGCGCGTTCCGTTGGGAGAGCGGGACTCCCACCTGAACCCGCGTGGGCCCGGTAGCCGGGCGGGGGCAGCCCGGCTACCGGGAGGATCGGCGCGATGGTCGGGGAGGGGTCGACGCGCCGATCCGGTTCAGGGGGTCACGCGGCTCGGGGTTCCTCGTCCGCGTCCGGTGGTTGCTGAAGGCGGTGGCGGCCGGTGTATTCGGCTTCGCGCTGGGCTTCCACGTCGTCGATGAGTTGCCACACGTCGTAGGTTTCCTCGCCTCCGCCGCTGTGCTGGTGCGGGTTCGGCGAGGGAATGAGCAGCATCGCGAAGATCACGACGTTGATCGCGATGAGCGTGCCCAGCTGCAACCAGAACATCACCAAGTCCTCCCGGCCTATCATCGTCCGATGTGGATGGTCAGATCAGCGCGACCGCCTGACGCATTTCCGCTTGCGCAATTGACGCGTTGGCGCGCTCCTGGCGATGTCGGATCGGGCTGGATTCGATGCCCTGTTGTGCGCTTCCGCGATCCGCATGCAAACCGAACAACGCGGCCGGGTCGTGACCGGATGCCCGACGGCGGCCCACATCACCTCCGCGCCGCACGCGCCACCTCCACCGCGGCGGAGCACGAAATGCGTGTCCAACGCCCGCAATCCAGGCGAAGGCAACCACCGGGGCCACGTCTCCAACTCCAACACCTCCATGGTTCGCAACTTGTCCATTGGTTGCGTTGTCACCATGTTGGTTGGTTGCCAGGGTGCACCACCAGTGATCTAATTGGGTGATCTGTTTGCGCTGATCAACCGATAGGATGTGGTGCATGGCCGCAACCGCAGGTACGCCGCGTGCCAGGGCGTTGTCGGCGGCTCTTCGCGAAGCCCGAATGGCCAGCGGTGTGGGTTCACGAGAACTGGCGAGACAACTGGAGTTCTCGCATACCCAGATCTCGCACTGGGAGAATGGTCATCGGGTGCCCAACGTTGAAACGGTCGCGATGATTCTGACCGTGCTTCGCGCTTCCCCGCGCGAGCGCGAGAGAATCCTCGATCTGGCGCGCAACGTGGCCGAACCGAACTGGCTCACGGTCGGGATGAACGGCATTCCGCAGCAGCTCGCAGGCGTTGTGGAGTGCGAACGTTCAGCCTCGTCGATCGTCGAGTGGTCGCCGATGGTGATCCCAGGACTCCTCCAAACTTCCGACTACACAAGGGCGGTCAAGGAGGCCGCCGGGTTGTCGCAGACCGACATCGAGCTGCGAGTGATGCTGAACGTGAGTCGCCGCGAGCTTCTAACTCGGCGGAATCCGGTGAGCTTCCACGCACTGGTCGGGGTGGCCACTCTGCACGAGCCCATCGGTCCTGACGGCGTTGTGCTGGATCAACTCAGGCATCTGGCGGAAATGGCCGAACGCCCCAACGTGGTGGTGCAGCTGATGCCGCTGCGCATCGGGTGGCATCCGGGGTGGGCGGGGCCGTTCGTCTTCTACGAGTTCCAAGACGCTTCGCCCGTCGTGCATTTCGAGCATCACAGCTCGGGTGCTTTCATCCCGACAGAGCACGATGTCGTGGAATACCAGAAGGCTGTGGCCTGGCTCAGCGAGATCGCGATGGATGAAGCCGACTCGCTTGACCTCATCGCAAAGACCATTTCGGAGATGGAGGAAAGATGAGCACTCACGCCTGGCAGAAGTCCAGCTACTCCAATGCCAACGGCAACTGCGTCGAGTTATCCAACCCGCGCGGCCTGATCCGGGACTCGAAGGATCCGGCTGGCCCGCGTCTGAGTGTTGATGTCGCTGTGTTCCTACGGGCGGTTAGGGCCGGTCGCTTTGCGCGGTGAGTGATTCCGTTGGGTGGAGGACAGGGAATGATCGAGTCATTGCGTTGGCGCAAGAGCAGCTACAGCGGCCAGGAGACGCACTGCGTCGAGTTGTCGAGCCCGTATGGGCTGATCCGGGATTCGAAGGATCCCGACGGGCCGGTGCTGGCTGTCGATATCGCGAGCTTCTTGCGGGCGGTCAAGGCTGGTCGCTTCGAGCAGTGAGCCGTTCGTGTGACGGGTGAAGGGCACCCTTGGCCAAGTAACTGGGTCACGGGTGCCCCTCACCTGGTTCACCTCATGTCACGGGGTAGCGGTGGTAGCCGGGGAAGTTTCCGTAGAGCTGTTCCCCCGGTGGGCCTTGGGTGACCGCGTGCACTAGGTGTTGGCCACCGACGAACGCGCCCTTCCAGGACGCTCCCCGGCCGCCGAAGGGCTCCTCTCGGTCGCCGCGCGAGCGCGGCTTGTTGACGCCGACCTTGAACGCCTGCACGTGTTCGGCCAGTTGGGTGGCGAACGCCGCGTCGTCGGAGGCGATGCTGGCGACCAGCGCGCCGTTGGAGGCGTTCATCTGCGCCAACAGTTCCGCCTCGGTGTCGACCACGACGATCGTGTCCACCGGTCCGAACGGTTCCTCGTGCATCAGGCGGCTCGCGCCGGGCGGGGCGAGCAGCGTGACCGGCGCGGCGTAGGCCGAGATGTCCTGGCCGTCGAGGAACTGGCCGTCCTCGCGCTTGCCGTGGTAGAGCGGCACCGCGCCGTGCCGCAGCGCCTCGGCGACCCGGCCTTCCAGTTCGGTTGCCTTGGCCGCTGAGATCAGCGGGCCGAAGTCCAGCGCGGGGAGTTCAGCTCCGTCGGTCACCGCCAGCGGATGTCCGAAACGCACCGATTGCACCACTGGCAGGTATGCGGCGAGGAACTGGTCGACCAGCTTGCGCTGCACCACGAACCGCGGGTACGCCGTGCAGCGCTGCTTGCCGTACTCGAAGCCCTTGCGCAGGTGGGCGGCGAAGCCCTCCCAGTCGGAGAACTCCCACAGCCCCCAGGTGTTGAGACCTTCCTGTTCGAGCATGTGCCGCTTGCCGGTGTCGACCAGCTGCGCGGCGATCTTGCCGCCGTTGGAACGCCCGCCGACGAACGCCACCGCACCGATCTCCGGGCTCCGCACGAGCGGGTCCGACAGACGGGAGCCGTCGCCGGAGACCAGCGTCGCGGGCAGCCCCGCACGGGCCATCAGCGCGTGCGCGACGGTCAACGTCACCGCACCACCCTGGGTCGGCGTCTTGGCGATGACCGCGTTGCCCGCGAGCAGCTGCACCAGCTCGGCGTGCACCAGCACGCTCATCGGGTAGTTCCAGCTCGCGATGTTGCTGACCGGGCCGGGTAGGGCCTGCCGCTTGTACGGCGCGTCCTCGACGTCGACGGACAACATGTGCTCGGCGTTGTCCAGGTACCAGCGGACGCCGTCCAGGCAGCGGTCGACGTCGGCGCACGCCAGCTTCCACGGCTTGCCGATCTCCCAGGCCAGCAGCAGCGCCAGGTCATCGCGCACCTGGGACATCGACTCCACCGCCACGGACACCGCGGTCTGGCGATGTTCGAAGGTGGTCTGCGCCCAGGTCCGGTGCGCGCGGGCGGCAGCCTGCACGGCTCGGGTTGCGCTTTCGCCGTCGATCTTGGGCAGCTGGGAGAAGGTCGAACCGTCCACCGGAGTGATCTGCGGGGCCGGTTCGCCGACCGCCTCCCACTGGCCGTCGATCAGGTTGCGCGGATTGAGCCCGTCGAAGGCTTCCGGCGCCGCCGCGGCCGCACGGGCGAGCACGGCCGACGGCGTGCAGTGGTCAGGAACCCGGAGCGACATGCGCCCTCCTCGAAAATTGGGACGGGTGATGGGTGCCGGGTACCTAGCACGATGCCACGCGACACCGCCCGCCGTCTGCCCCGGACGGCCAGTTCGGTGCGATCCTCCGAATCGCGGGCATTGGTCTACTCCGCTGTTGCGCTGTCCGCCGTATCGTGCCGAGCCGCCGATCGGGGCAGCATGATTCGTCCACTGTGGTTGGTCGAGATTTTCGAAATCACCCTTATGGCGGCTGTTTTCGCGTCCTCTGCTGTGCCGGACATGCGGTTACTGGCGGGTATTCGCCAAATCGTCCGGTATGTTGCCAAGATCTCTTTGAATTGTGGCGTTTTCGCTCTCCGATCGGAGGAAGCATGCGCCACTCAAGGCACATCCCCGGTGCCGCCGCGGCGATCGCTCTGGCAACGACAACTCTGGCAACCCCGGCGTTCGCCGAGTCCGCCGCCGACAACTACGCAGCCCTGGGTGACTCCTACGCATCCGGGGTCGGCACGCGGGAGTACTTCGACGACAGCGGTGACTGCCTGCGCAGCCCGAAGTCCTACGCCCAGTTGTGGGCGGATTCGCACGACGTCGCGAACTTCGCGTTCGTGGCGTGTTCGGGCGCTGTCACCGACGACGTGAACTCCGGCCAACTCGACCAGCTCAACGCGGACACGACATTGGTCACCATCTCGATCGGTGGCAACGACATCGGTTTCGCCGACGTCATCCAGAGCTGCCTGCTCGGCACCGATTCGAGCTGCGACTCGGCGGTCGACGAAGCCAGCGCCAAGGCCCGCGACGAATTGCCGGGCAAACTCGACACCACCTACGCCAACATCCGCCAGGCCGCGCCCAACGCCGAGGTCGTGGTGATCGGCTACCCGCGGCTCAACGAACTCGGCGATTGCGGCATTCCCGGCTTCACCGACGCCAAGCGGCAGCGGCTCAACGAAGGCGCCGATGAGCTGGCGGGCGTGATCTCCGACCGGGCCGCAGCCGCCGGGTTCACCTACGCCGACACCCGCGACGCGTTCGCCGGGCACGGCGTTTGCAGCTCCGACGAGTGGATCAACGGTCCGAGCAATCCGATTGTGGAGTCCTTCCACCCGGACGCCGACGGGCACGCCCAGGCGTACCTGCCGACGCTCAACGCCATCACGGGCTGATGCCCGGGTGGGCGAGGCGCGCGGCCCGGATGATCGCGTTGATCCGCCGGGCGTGCGCGCCTCGCCAGTACACCTGCGCGCAATCGCGGCAGCGCGCGTATTCGTCGTAATAGCGGCGGGTTCCCGACTCGATCTCGCCCAGCACGTCCTGCTTGCGCACCGGATCGAGCGGGCCGTTGCACGAGGTGCAGCGGGTCCACGGCGCCAGCGGCGGGGCGAACCGGGCGATGACGTCCGCCAGCTGCCGCGCCGGGTCGGCGCCCCGCACGTAGGCACCAGCCCACAGCGCCCGGCGCCGGAGCAGACCGCGATCCTGGGTAAGCAGCACCCGCTGCTCGCGTTCGGCCTGCGCGATCAGCTCGTCGTCGGCGGCATCGTTGCGGTAGGCGGTGTCGATGCCGAGCAGCCGCAGTCGCCGGGCCAGTTTGCCGAGGTGCACGTCCAGCACGAACCGCGGCGGCCCCGGCTGCGGACGGCTGACCGGGCCGATCTCGATGGTCGAGCCGGGCCGGGGCTGCTGCGCCGGTGTCGCGGGAGTGCCGTCGACCAGCAGCGGGCCGACTTCGGGCAGCGGCACGCCGAGCGATTCGGCGAGGTGCCCCAGCGTGGCCGTGCCGTCGTAGCGCAGCTCGAACTGCTCGACCCGGCGCTGCGGTGCGGCGAAGAACCACAGGTCCGGATCGAGGCGCACCAACACGCTCGATTCCGCCGCCATCTCCTCATGGTGACCCCGTGTCCGGTCAACTCAACCGGACCGGTAGGGATTCGAGTCCGTAGACGATCGATGCTTTCCGGAACGCGAGGTTCTCCGGGGGGATCGCGAGGCGGATTTCCGGAAACCGCCGCACCAGGGCCGGATATGCCTCGCGGAGCTCCATGCGCGCGAGTTCCGCTCCGATGCAGCGGTGGATCCCGTGCCCGAAGGCCAGGTGCGACGGGCCGCGACGGGACAGGTCCAGTCGGTCGGTGTTCGGCCCGAACGAGTCGTCCCGGTTCGCGCCGCTCAACGAGCACACCACGACATCGCCCCGCGAGATCCTGGTGCCCGCGATTTCCACGTCCTCGCGGGCGAACCGGGGGAACGCCACCTGGACGACCGTGAGGTAGCGCAGCAATTCGTCGACGAAGCCGGGAACCGCGGCATCGTCGTCGCGGACCAGCGCCAGCAGGTCCGGGTCCCGGAGCAGTGCGAGCGCCCCCAGCGCGAGCATGCTCGCCGTGGTTTCGAATCCGCCGGTGAGCACCCCGTCGGCGAGTTCGGCCAGTTCCCGATCGCTGACCTCGTCGCCGTGCTCCTTGATGAGCGCGCCCAGCAGACCGTCGCCGGGATAGCTGCGCTGCTCCTCGACGACCCGGTGCAGGTACGCCATCGACTGCGACATCGCGCCCAGCGAGGCGTCGAACCCGCTGAACAGGTCGAACCGGGTCACGCTCAGCTGCTGGAACTGCGCGCGCTCCGCATAGGGGACGCCCAGCAGTTCGCAGATCACCAGGGAAGGAATGGGCAGGGCGAAATCGCGCACCAGGTCGACCGGCTGCGGGGCTTCGGCCATCGCGTCGAGCCGCTGCCGCACGATGGCGTCGATCTCCGGCGCCAACCGCGCGAGTCGGCGCATGGTGAACTCCGGGGTCAGCAGGCGGCGCAGCCTGGTGTGCGCGGGCGGGTCGGTGAAGCCGAGACCGCCGGGGTTGTCCTCGGTGGTGACGCCGATCCGCCCCACGAGGTGGGTGAAGTCGTTGCTGAAGCGCTCGGCATCGCCCAGCACCGCCTTGGCCTCGCGATACCCGGTGACCAGCCAGACGTTCGCCCCGAACGGCACCGGGAGCTTGCTGATCGGTGTCTCTTCGCGGGTGCGTCCCAGGTCGGGCACCGGATCCAGGCCGTTGCGCTGCAACGGCATCAGCGCGGCATCCGGCATGGCGGACCCGAGACCCCTGTTCCGCATCCGGGCGAGGTATCGGCGCGCGAACCAGGAAGTGATCCGGGACCGAAGATTCTGCACCAGCAAGACCCCCATCAGGCCGCACGTTCCGTCTCAGCGGAGGAATCGCCATCCGCCCAGGCGGGCGAATTCGCTCGACCACTCTACGCGAGAGCGTTGCTCGGGGATCTCGGCCGAGGCGGTGCGGTTGCCGAGATCACCGAGCGGGGGAGCCGGAAAGAACCAGGCCGATCAGCTGATCTTCGCGTGCGGGGTGGCCGCCAGATGCCGGTCCAGTTGGTCGACGAGGCTTTCCGGCATGCCCGGCGCGGGTGCGCGCACGCCGGATTCCCGCAGCAAACCGCGGCGGCGCAGCGCTTCCTTGCGAATCGCCAGCCCGATCCGGGCCTGCGCCTCGAAGTTCACCAGCGGCAGGTACGGCGCGTACGCCGCGCGGGCGGCGTCGTAACCGCCCTGCTGCCAGGCCGCGACGCAGGCGAGGAGTCCTTCGGGCACGGAGAAACCGGTCATCGCGCCAGCGGATCCGGCCGCCAACTCGTCGAGCAGCCCGATGCCGCCGAGGCCGCCGAACACCGGCACGTCCGTGGTCGCGGCCAACGTCGCGATCGCGGGCGGCGTCGGCGGCGCCTCAGCCTTCACCGCCACCGCGGACGGGACCTCGCGCACCGCCGAAGC
Organism: Saccharopolyspora soli; assembly: GCF_022678645.1. Taxonomy (GTDB): domain Bacteria; phylum Actinomycetota; class Actinomycetes; order Mycobacteriales; family Pseudonocardiaceae; genus Saccharopolyspora; species Saccharopolyspora soli. The sequence continues at coordinate 21,770 of NZ_JALBWV010000066.1, forward strand.
GAGGCTCGCCGCGCTGATGGACACGCCCGTGACCAACGGATAGTCCTGGACGACCAGGCCAGCCCCGGTCGCCGCGTGGACCGCTGCGAGGTGCACCGCGAGCTGCTTCGGGTCGGGTGTGTTGACCTGGACCATCGCACCCGCGAGCCGGTCGCCGACCACTTCGGTCGCCAGCTCGACCTCCTCGACCACCGGTGCCAGCGAGGTGCTGGACGCGCCCACCACGATCGGCAGGTCGCTGGCCGCGACGGCCACCTCCAACACCGCGCGCCGCTCCGCGGTGGACAGCCGGACCGCTTCGCCGAAGACGCCGAGCACGGTCAGCCCGGTGACGCCGATCCGCTGGTAGTGCTCGACCAACCCGGCCAAGCTGGCTTCGTCGATGTCCATTGTGGATCCGGCGAACGGGGTGGCGACCACGCCCCACACGCCGGGCGCTAGCGGATTCGTCGACATGTCCTGCCTTTCCCTCACCTGGCCAGACGCGGTGGCGCACCAGCTCAGCGATCCTAGGCACGCCGCAGCCGACCTCGTCAAGATCGCCCGCCGCAGCCCCGGTTGGAACCCTCACTGACGGGGCGGGGTGAGGGGCACCCTTTACCAAGTAACTTGGTGAAGGGTGCCCCTCACCCATCACCTGAATGGGGTCGTGAGTGGCTAGCCCGGTTTCGCACTCACGACTCTTGGCGGGCTGAACCACCAGGTGAGCAGTGGTCCCGTGATCGCCAGGATCAGGACGTAGGCGGTGGCCAGCGGGCCGAGCGCGCCGCCGGGGACGGCAGCCAGGCCGACGATGACGATCGAGAACTCGCCGCGCACGACCAGCACGCTGCCCGCGCGCAACCGGCCGCGCCGCCCGGCGCCGCTGCGGGCCGCCGCGTACCAACCGGTGCCGATCTTGGTCAGCGCCGACACCACCGCCAGCGCGATGGCCAGCGGCAGCAGCGGCACCAGCGAGGCCGGTGCCACCGAAATGCCGATGGCCAGGAAGAAGGCGGCGGCGAACAGGTCGCGCAGCGGCGCGACCAGCGAACGCACCCGGTCGGCCAGCGGGCCGGTCAGCGCCAAGCCGACCAGGAACGCCCCGACTGCGGCGGACGTACCGGCCAACTCGGCGATCGCGGCCACCACCAGCGCCAACCCGACGATCCGCAGCAGCAGCTGTTCGGTGTCGCGGTCGTCGACCAGGTGCCCGACGCGATGCCCCCACCGCCGCGACGCCCCCAGCGCCAGCAGCAGCACACCCACCGCGACGGCGACGCTGGCCACGCCGTGCAGCGCGGTACCGCCGGTGGCCAGCACCGCCAGGATCGGCAGGTACACCGCCATCGCGAAGTCCTCCAGCAGCAGGATCGACAGCACCGCCGGGGTCTCCCGGTTGCCGAGCCGGTGCAGGTCGTCCAGCAGCCGGGACACGATCGTCGACGACGACACCCAGGTCACCCCGGCCATCGCCACCACACCGGTGACGTCCAGCCCGAGCAGCCAGCCCGCCAGCGCACCCGGAACGGCGTTGACCACCATGTCCACCAGGCCGGACGGGACGTGCCGCCGCAGCGTGACGGTGAACTCCTCGATGGAGAACTCCAGACCGAGGGTCAGCAGGAGGAGCACCACCCCGATCGACGCGCCGATCTCCACGAAGTCCCGCGCCGCGGGCAGCGGCGCGATGCCGCCTTCGCCCACCGCCAGCCCCACCAGCAGGTACAGCGGGATCGGGGACACGCCGAAGCGCCGGGTCACCGTGCCGACCGCGCCGAGCACGATCAGCACGATCCCGAGTTCCAGCAGGAGCGCGATCGAGGTGTGCACGGTTCACCCCGCCAGGATGTGTTCCACCCCGGTAATGCCATGGTGAGTGCCGATCACCACGAGGATGTCCCCGGCCTCCAAGGTCTGGCTGGGTCCGGGGGAGGCGATGACGTCCTCGCCGCGCACGATCGCCACGATCGACGCGCCGGTGCGGGTGCGCGCGCGGGTCTCGCCGAGCGTGCGTCCGGCGAATGCCGAACCCGCGGTGACCTCCACCTGCCCGGCGTTGAGCCCCGGAACCTCGCGGGTCAGGTCGGCGAATCGCTCCGCGATCCGCGGCGCGCCGAGGATTTCGGTGACCGCGTCGGCCTCGTCCTCGCTGAGCCGGAACAGCAACCGGACCTCGTCCGGATCATCGCCGGGGTAGGCGACGAACTCGAAGTCGCCCCGTCGACGAGCCACCACGCCGATGCGCTGGCCGTCGGTGGTGGTGAACTCGTAGCGCAGGCCGACCCCCGGCAGCAACACTTCGGTTACGTCCATGCGCTCATCATCGCGCCGCGACGACGCCCCTGCCGGACAGCAGAACCCCTCGTCAGAGGGCTCGCAGAGCCTGTTTCTGGTAGGTCCTCCAGAGAACGCCAGTGGGCACGGTCTGAGAACCCGCGGCGGTGCCGGTTGCATAGGTGGGCTAAGCGGCTTCGCCGCGTCAAAAACAAGACCAAAGACAGGCACTCAGGCGGCGCTGCGTCGGGGTCAGGTTTCGAAGAGGGGCTGGCCCCAGTAGGTGCCGGATTCGACGCCGGGCGGGCAGGCGAAGATGGCCGATCCGGTGTGCTCCAGGTACTCCATCATCGCGTCCTGTTTGGACAGCGTGCGCTGCACCGGCACGAACTGGGTGCGCGGATCGCGGTTGAAGCACACGAAGAACAGCCCCGCGTCCAGCCGCCCGAGGCCGTCCGATCCGTCGGTGAAGTTGTAGCCGCGCCGCAGCATCCGCGCGCCGCCGTGGGTGGCGGGCGCGGCGAGCCGGATGTGCGCGTCCTCGGCGATCCGCAGCTCGCCGTCCGGTCCGCGGGCCTGGAGGTCAACCGGGTCGAACTCCTCGCCCGCGCCTTGCGGAGCGCCAGTGCCCTTGGCGCGGCCGACGACGGCCTCCTGCTCGCGCAGCGACGTCCGGTCCCAGGTCTCGATTTGCATCCGGATCCGCCGCGCTACCAGGTAGCTCCCGCCGGACATCCACTGCGGACCGTCGGTTGGCTGGGCCCAGACGTGCTTGTCCAGCTCTGCGGTGTCCTCGGCCTTGAGGTTGTTCGTGCCGTCCTTGAAGCCGAAGAGGTTGCGCGGCGTGCTCTGGGCTCGTGAGGTGGCGGAGGTCCGGCCGAAGCCGAGCTGCGACCAGCGCACCGCGACCTTGCCGAAGCCGATGCGCGCCAGGTTGCGCACCGCGTGCACGGCCACCTGCGGATCGTTGGCGCACGCCTGCACGCAGAGGTCGCCGCCGCTGCGGGCCGGGTCGAGGTTGTCGGCGGGGAAGTGCGGCAGGTCGATCAGCGCGGCGGGACGCCGGTCGCCCAGGCCGAACCGCCCGTCGAACAGCGACGGGCCGAATCCGATGGTCAGCGTCAGCGCGGACGCGGGCAGGTCCAGCGCCTCGCCGGTGTCGCCGGGCGGCTCCTCGGCGGACCCGCCGACCGCGCCGTGGTCGACCGCCTCCAGCCCGGCGGTCATCCGCTCGGCGGCCCGAGTCCAGTCGCGCAGCAGCGCGACCAGCTCGGCGCGGTCGGTCGTGGTCACGTCGAAAGCCACGAAGTGCATCCGGTCCTGCGCGGGCGTGGTGATCCCCGCCTGGTGCGCTCCGTGGAACGGCACCGTCGCCGCGGCCTCGTCGGGGCGGCTGCTCGCGACGTACCCGGCTCCGGCGCCCGCGCCCGCGATCGCGACACCGGCGCCGGTCAGCCCGAACAGCCGACGGCGCGACACACCGGTCATCGCACGACCACGCCCGCCGTCTTGCTCAGCGGCTCGCCGAGCGCGTCCACCGCCGCCGCGAGTTCGCGGACCTGCTCGGGGGACAGCTCGGTGTAGAGCCGGAAGCCGTCGCCGACCTGGTAGCGCGCCAGCAGCGCGTCCACCGCGGCGAACTTCTCGTCCAGGGTGCCCAGCAGCTGCGGGTCCTTCGCGGCCAGCACCGGCCGCAGCGCGCTGATCACCTGCTTCGCACCGTCCACATTGGCCCGGAAGTCCCACAGGTCGGTGTGCGAGAAGGTTTCCTCCTCACCGGTGACCTTGCTGGTGGCGACCTCGTCGAGCAGTTCCTTGGCGCCGCCTGCGATGCCCGCCGGGGTCAGCTCGACACCGCTGGTCTGCGCCACGAGCTGGTCGGTGTCGGCGACGAGCTGATCGGCGATCGCCGCGGTGTCCGGCTGCGGCCCGGTGACCCAGAGGTCCTTCTCCAACCGGTGGAAACCGGTGAACGCCTGGCCCGGCTCCAGGTCGGCCTCCCGGCCGTCCATCTTCGGGTCCAGGTCGCCGAAGCTCTCCGCGACCGGTTCGATGCGCTCCCACGGCAGCCGGGCCGAGGCGTACAACTGCTTGGCCAGCGCCACATCGCCGGATTTGACGGCCTCGGCGAACCGCGCGGTGCTCGTCTTGAGCTCGGCGGCCTGCTGGTCGACGTACTGCTTGTAATCGGTGACCGACCGCGCTGCCGCACCGTCCGGGGCGGCAGCGGAACCGGTGACGGTGAACTCGCCGCGGATGCCGTCGCCCTGCATGCCGGGCTTGCACGCCGTGGTGTACTTGCCGCCCTGCGGTACGTCGGCGACGAGCTGCCGCGTCAGGCCGGGCCCGATGTTCTCGACCTCGCTGACGATCCGATCGCCTTCGCCGAATAGGTAGAACTCGGTGACCTGGCTGCCGGTGTTGGTGACGTCGAAGCGGATCGTCCCGGCCGGGGCGGAGGTCGTCGACAGCGTGCAGGCGTTGTCCCCGGCCTGCACCGAGATCGCGCCGGGTGCGTTGCCGCCGGGTTGCCCGCCGCAGCTGGCGAGCAGGACGGTGCACAGCGCGGGAAGCAGGGTGGCGCGGGCTTTGATGGTCACTTGGCCTCTCCGGTGCGGATGCTGGCGGGCCGGGCGGCGCCGCGGTGCGGACGAAGGAACAACGGGAGCACGACCACCACGTAACCGACCCAGACGACGGCTTCGAGCACGGTGGTCTGCGGCGAGAAGTTGAAGATCCCCTTGAGCAGCGCGCCGTACCAGGACGTCGGCGGCACGACGGCGCTGACGTCGAAGGCGAGGGTGTGCAGACCGGGCAGCACCGCGGCTTCCTGCAGGTCGTGCACCCCGTAGGCGAAGACCCCGGCGGCGACGAAGACGAGCAGCACGCCGGTGACGGTGAAGAACTTCGACAGGTTGATCCGGACCGCCCCGACGTAGATCAGGCAGCCGAGCAGGATCGCGATCGCGATGCCGATCACGAAGCCGACCAGCGGTAGCGCGGTGCCGCCACCGGCGGACTGCACGCTGGAGAAGAAGAACACGGCGGTCTCCATGCCTTCCCGGCCGACCGCCAGGAACGCCAAGGTGGCCACCGCGACCGGGCCCAGCCGCAGCGCCTCGTCCAGTTGGCCGCGCAGTTGGGCGGCCAGCGTGCGGCCTGCCCGGCGCATCCAGAAGATCATGCCGGTCACGAAGACGACCGCGACGATCGAAGCGGTCCCGCCGAAAGCCTCCTGGGCTTCGAAGCTCAGCGTGGCGGCGGTGTAGGTCAACAGCGCGCCCACGGCCACCGACAACGCCACCGCGACGCCCACCCCGCCCCAGACCAGTGGGAGGGCTCGGCGGCGCTCGGTGCGGACCAGGAATGCGACCAGAATGCTGACCACTAGAACGGCCTCCAGCCCTTCGCGCAGGCCGATCAGGGCATTGCTGAATAGCATCCACGTCTTCCTTTTCTCGCAGCTGTCGAGCGATCGAAACCTAGGTAAGGCTCACCTTGGTGTCAAGCAATTGTGAAAACCGTGGCATCGACCTGCGACTTTCGCCAGCGGGCCGTTGACCTGCTTGATCGAGCAATGACCGGAATGCTCGAATGATCACGCGAATACCGTGTTGCGAGGTTTTGTCCGGTCCGGTGATGAATTCCGCTCTCGATTGGGAAGATCAATAGCACCGGTGCGTCGAGGCGGTCGAATTCGCGGGAGTTCCCGGTCGGTGACGGGAGTGCCGGGTGCGCCGCCGGGGAGCCGTGGGTCACGTTGTGCCCCACGTGGCGGGCAGCGTCGGCTAGGGTGGCGTGGGCGGACTTCGCGTCCGCCGACGAACGACTTGGCGGTGCTGGGCGAGCCGACCGGAGCATCCCTGCGCTCCGGCCCGCGAACCCGGCGTTCGACCGCGGAACTAGCCGTGCCGGTTCAAGGCGCCACCGAGGACCGGTCGGCTGTCCCGGGTGGCCAAAAGGGAGGGACGGCGCACGCCGTCTCGGCCGCCCGCGTGGAAGAGCCCGCTGACCGGTCGGTCAGCGGGTTTTTTCGTCCCCGGCCCGGTCAGCCGGGTGGCGGCCCGGCGGGGGAGCGGGCACGGTACCGGACATGTCCACTGTGAAGGCCCAGCAACCCGGCGTGTTCTACCGGCGTCCGGCCCCGGAGGCCGACCCGTACGTGCGCGAAGGCGGTCACGTCGATCCCGGCCAGACCATCGCGGTGATCGAGGCGGTGAAGACCTACAACCCGGTCAAAGCGAAGACCAGCGGCATCGTGACCCGCTTCCTGCTCACCGACGGCACCGAGGTCATCCCAGGACAGGACATCGCGGAAGTCGCGGACGAAACACCCGCACGCGGTTGATCTTGGCTTCGGCGCAAGCCCTATCATTGCCGCGCAGCAGCGGGAGGCGGGAGGGCAGTGCGCGGGGTCGACTACTACGAGTTGCTCGGTGTGGACCGCGACGCGACGGCAGCGGAGATCAAGTCCGCCTACCGGTCGCTGGCGCGCAGCATGCACCCCGATGTCGGTGGCACCGCGGGCACCTTCCGGTTGCTGCAGGAGGCGTACGAGACGCTCAACGATCCGGTGCGCCGTGCCGACTACGACAACGCCGCGGAGCCCATCCGCCCGAAGGCCGCCGAGCGGCGTCGGCGGCGGGACTTCGGCGACGACCCGACCTACGTGCCGAAGCAGCCACGGCTGCGGCTGGACGACATCCCGTGGTGGGACGCCGTTGATCCCAACGCCCGGATCCGCTACCTGCCGATCATCGGGCCGGACCGGGCCCCGACGTTGGCGCTGGTCGGCGGCTGGTCGCTGTTGCTGCTGGCCGGGCTCGCCGTCGAGTTGACCGCGGTGCTGATGGGCGTCTGGCTGTCCCTGCTGGTGGCCTCGGGCGTGGTGATCGTGCTGCTGCTGCGGCGGCACATCCGGGCGCACCGCACCGACCGGTCGTTCGTCGCGGAGTACGGCGGCCGCCGGGTCTTCGGCCTGCCGGACGTGCAGCACGAGCGGGCCCAGCAACTGACCGCCGAGCTGTGCGCGAAGTACCTGACCCGGCTGCCGGGCGTGCGGGTGTTCCACGGGTTGTCGTGGCCCGACTCGGTGTTCGAGGACGTGCACCACGCGGTGCTCTGCGGTCGGCGGCTGGTGCTGGTGGAGTCCAAGAGTTGGTTGCCCGGCCACTACACCGCCGACGACGAGGGCACGTTGTGGCGCAACGGCCATCCGTTCCGGGGTGGCGCGACCCGGCTGCCGGAAGGTGTTGCCACCTTCGAGGAGTTGCTGCCCGGCGTCGCGGTGCGTGGTGTGGTGCTGATCTATCCCAGCCGCGCCGGTGACGTCACCACCGTGGAACAGGACGGCGATCCGGTTTCGCCGATGACCCCGGCGCAGTTCGTGCGGGACATCGGGCGGTGGCTGTCGCAGGATCCGGCGACCGTGGACCGCGAGGTGTTCAGCACCGTGTTGGACCAGGTCGTCGCGCACTGACCTGCCGGTGAGGGAGAGAGAGCTCGGGTCGTTTTGCGTGGCGGTGCGGGTGGCGGAACCTCATCAGGGGCCGTCTCGGTCCGGGATCCCCGACATCATGTATGCCAATACATCACGTCGTGGCTGTCCTCCCGAGACGACCCCTGAGAACCCGCGGCGGTGCCGGTTGCATAGGTGGGCTAAGCGCCTTCGGCGCTTGCGGTGGCTCAGCTGTGGTCCAGCTGCTCGTCGCGGTGGCGCGGTTCACCGCTGGAAGCGGCTACGCCGCTTGCCTGATGCGATTTTTTCCGCCGGGCGCGATGAGTTTTCGTTTCTCCTCCGGTCTGTACGGGTAGTCGACATTCCCGGCAGATCGGAAAGGGTGCAACGCCATGACTACCAGCTCGATCGCGACTGTTTCCCAGCGGCGGAGCGTGCATGTGGCGCTTTGGGTGCTGCAGGTCCTCCTGGCGGCGTTCTTCGTGTTCGCCTCGGTCCCGAAGCTGCTCGGTGACCCGATGACGGTGCAGATGTTCGGGCTGATCGGGCTCGGGCAGTGGTTCCGCTACCTGACCGGCGCGCTGGAACTGCTGGGCGCGATCGGCCTGCTGGTGCCCCGGCTGGCCGGACTGGCCGCGCTGGGTCTGGCTGGCGTCATGATCGGCGCGACGATCACCCAGCTGTTCGTGTTCGGCTCGCCCGCTCTGGCATCGATGCCGTTCGTCCTCTGCCTGGTGTTCCTGGCGATCGCCTGGGGACGTCGTCGTTCCATCCCGCTGGTCAACCGCTGATCAACTCATTTCGCGAAGAGGAGCAAGCATGTCCATCAAGACCTTCGTCAACCTGCCCGTCAAGGACCTCGGCAAGTCCATCGAGTTCTTCACCGCGCTGGGCTTCAGCTTCAACCAGCAGTTCACCGACGAGAACGCGACGTGCATGGTGATCAGCGACGAAGCCTACGCGATGCTGCTGGTGGAACCGTTCTTCAAGCAGTTCACCAAGAAGGAGTTGGTGGACGCCACGAAGGCCACCGAGGTGGTGGTGGCCCTCGGCGTGGAATCCAGGGCGCAGGTCGACGAGATGGCCGAAAAGGCGTTCGCCGCGGGCGCGCAGCCTGCCAACGAGCCGATGGACGAAGGCCCGATGTACACCAAGAGCTTCCAGGACCTCGACGGCCACATCTGGGAGCTCGTCCACATGTCGCTCGACGACTGAACGACACGAAGGTGAGGCGAAGGGCACCTTTTACCAAGTATGTTGGTGAAAGGTGCCCTTCACCCACAGCTCGGATCGCGGTCAGCGGTCTTCGATGAAGTACTGCTCGGGGTTGGTCGGCGCGGGGTTGTTGTAGACCGCCGAGTCGTAGATCTTGTCCGGGACGTTGTGGAAGTTGTTGGCCACGATCCCGTATCCGGCCGGGGAGAGGTTCAGGCCCATCACCAGGAACTCGTCGGCTGCGATCCGCAGGATCTGCCGCATCAACTCGTACCGCAGCTCGACATCGACGGCAGCCTGCAACGCCCGGAAGAGCCGCATCTGCTCCTGGACCGGCGCTGGCGGGGCCTCACCCTCGCCGCCGAGGCTGTTGTACCACTTGGCCCACGGGATCGCGTAGCCCGACTCGGTGCTGTTGGTGGGCAGGTACCAGCGGGGTTCGAACATCGCGTCGAGCAGTCCGTTGTCGCCCGGCCAGACGTTGGCGTCGTGGCTGCTGTTCTCCTTGCGCCACTGGAACAACGACCGGTCCTCGGTGTCCACCTGGACGTCCAGCCCCACGGCCCGCCAGTGGCGTCGCACGAGATCCATCGAGTCGAGCATGTCCGGCCGGTCCCCGCCCGGGACCGCGACGGTGAAGGCGATGCGTCGGCCGTCGGGACCGAGCCGGAAGCCACCGCCGTCGCGCTCGGCGTAACCGGCGCGGTCGAGGTGTTCGTTGGCCAGCCGGACGTCGTGCTCGGTGTACTGCTTGGCGAGTCGTTCGTCGAAGAACGGCGTCTGGCGGCGCGGTGCCGCCTGCCAGGGCTCACCGCGGCCCTGGTACACCACCTGGATGATCTCCGGCCGGTTGATGGCGTGGGACAGCCCGATGCGGAAGTCCTTGTTGTTGAAGATCTCCCGCTTCACCGGATCCTGGTGGGTGAGGTTCAGCGAGATCAGGCAGGTGTTCATCTCGCCGGGATCGGTGTCGAAGAAGCGGTAGCCGCCGCCCGCGCGGTTGTGCGCGAGCACCGGCTTGTTCGCCTGCGTGGTGAAGTGCCGCATGTGCATGTTGAAGTCGCCGTTGAGCGCGCGGGTCAGCATCACCTCCTCGTCGAGCAGCACGGCGAACACGACCCGGTCGATGTAGGGCAGCTGGCTGCCTTCCGGATCGACCTTCCAGTAGTAGGGGTTGCGTTCCAGGATCACCCGGTTCGACGTTCCCAGCGGCGTCTTGAGCTGCCACGGGTACATGCACGGCATCTCGGGGTTCTGCCAGTACAACGCGTCATTGGAGATTCCGGCCTTGGCGTCGAACAACTCCATCCAGCCGCCGTGACCTTCCTGGCGAGCCAACTCGTCCGCGTCGGGGTTGTACTTCTTGTGGAACTTCCGCAGGTAGTGCAGCGGTTTGTTGACGATCTGATAGGACAAGTTGTCGTAGGAGGCGAACTGCGCGTTGGGTTGCGGGAAGACGAGTCGGGCCGTGAGGTCGTCGATCTTGACGGCGGTGGGCTGGTCCGCGGACTTGTTCGGGTACAGGGTCCCGTCGTTGAGGACGTCGTTCAGCGCGAACACGATGTCGTCGGCGGTGAACGGCACCCCGTCGGACCACCGCAGCCCCTCGCGCAGCCGGACGGTGAGCTCGGTGGCGTCGTCGTTGTAGTGGAACTCCTCGGCGAGGTTCGGGATGGTGCCGGTCCAGTCGACGGTCCGCCGGGTCAGGTCCTCGTAGCCCACCGTGCGCCCCAGCCACGGCCAGTCCGCCGAGCCGAGGATGGTGGTGTGCCACTCCCCGCCGTAGTTGCCGATCCGCGAATTCGGTTGCACCACCAGCGGATTCTTCGGCAGTCGGGCCTCCACCGGCGGCAGTTCGCCATGGCTCACCAGTTCGGCGAGCATCGGCGCTTCCCGGCCCTTCGGACCGACCGGCGTGCCTCCGGCCTTGGCCGGTGCGAGCTCGAAGAACCCGCAGCCGCTCGTGGCGCCGACCAGCACGCTCATCCCACCCAACCGCAGGAAGTCCCGCCGTGGCATGCCGTTCATCGCTGGTTCCTCCCGTGTCCTCACTGGATCCCGCGCAGCGCGAGCTCACCGGCGTAGTGGCAGGCGGAGTACTGCTTCGGCGCGACCTCCCGCAGTTCCGGTGTCCGCTCGGCGCACAGCTGCGTGGCGAAGCGGCAGCGGGTTCGGAACGCGCACCCGGACGGCGGATTCGCCGGGTCGGGCACGTCGCCCTGGAGCACGATCCGCTGGCGTGCGCGGCGCAGCCGCGGGTCGGGCTTGGGCACCGCGGACAGCAGGGCCTCGGTGTAGGGGTGCGCGGGCTGGGCGTAGAGCGCCGCGGTGTCGGCCAGTTCGACGACCCTGCCGAGGTACATCACCGCCACCCGGTCGCAGACGCACTCCACTATGGACAGATCGTGCGAGATGAACAGGAAGGTCAGACCCAACTCGTCCTGCAGGTCCTGCAACAGGTTGAGGATCTGGGCGCGCACCGAGACGTCCAACGCGCTGACCGCTTCGTCGGCCACCACCAGCCGTGGCTGGAGCACGAGCGCACGGGCGATGCTGATGCGCTGCCGCTCGCCACCGGAGAAGGCGTGCGGGTAGCGGCGCATGTGCTCGGGTCGCAGGCCGACCTTGCGCAGCATCTCGCCGACCCGGTCCACCAGTTCCTGACCGGTCGCGACCCCGTTGACCTTCAACGGCTCGCCGATGATGTCGAGCAGGGTCAGCCGCGGGTTGAGCGAGGAGTGCGGGTCCTGGAAGATCATCCGGATCTCCCGGCGACAGGGCTTGAGCTCCTTGCGGCTGAGCCGGGCCAGGTCCACCGAGGTGCCGTCGGCGCGCAGGTAGTGGATCTCGCCGCGAACCCGGTCGTGGGCCCGGAGCACGCTGAGGCCGAGAGTCGTTTTGCCGCAACCGGATTCGCCGACCACGCCGACGTTCTCGCCGCGCCGGACGGTCAGGTCCACGCCGTCGACGGCGCGGATGTGACCGGCGGCGCGGCGGAACGCCCCGGCGCGCACCGGGTAGTGGACCTTGAGGTCCTTGATCGTCAACAGCGGGCGTTCGACTTGACCGGCAACCGGGTCAGCGGTCATCGGCGACACTCCCTCGGGTCTGGCTGGGGATCATCGGCTCGTGCAGCAGGCAGCTCGCGTGCCGGTCGGCGCCGAGCCGCACCGCGGTGGGCACCTCGGTGTCGCAGCGCCCTGGCATGACCTCCGGGCAGCGGGGGTGGAACGGGCAGCCGGTGGGCCGGTCGTGCGGCGAGGGCACCGCCCCGCTGATGGACTCCAGCCGGTGCCGCGCGGCCCGACCGACCCGGGGGATCGACTTCAGCAGCGCCCGCGTGTACGGGTGCCGCGGGTCGTGGAAGATGTCGTCCACCGGCGCCTGCTCCACGACCGTGCCCAGGTACATCACCGCGACCTCGTCGGCCATCTCGGCCACCACGCCCAGGTCGTGGGTGATGAGCAGGATCGCCATGCCCAGTTCCCGCTGGAGTTCGGCCAGCAGTTCCATGATCTGGGCCTGGGTGGTCACATCCAGCGCGGTGGTCGGCTCGTCGGCGATCAGCAGGTCCGGTTCGCAGGACAGCGCCATCGCGATCATGGCCCGCTGGCGCATCCCGCCGGAGAGCTGGAACGGGTAGCCGTCCACCAGCTTGTCCGGCCGCGGGATGCCGACCTTGGCGAGCAGTTCGATCGCCTGCTCGCGCGCTTGCCGCTTGCCGACGTCGCGGTGCACCCGGATCGCCTCGATGAGCTGGTCGCCGATGCGGTGCACCAGGCTCAGCGAGGTCATCGGCTCCTGGAAGATCATCGCGATGTCCCGGCCGCGCACCTCGCGGATCTTGCGGCCTCGGGGGCTCAGCCCCGCGAGGTCGATGGTCTCGTGCCGGCGGTGCAGGAGCACTTCGCCAGCGACGATCTTGCCCGGCGGCTCGACGAGCTGCATGAGCGAGCGGGCGGTCATGCTCTTGCCGCACCCGCTCTCGCCGACGACGCAGAGCGTTTTCCCCGCTCGGACGGTCAGATCCACACCGTCCACGGCCCGCACCGTCCCGGCGGGAGCCGGGAAGTGGGTCTTCAGCCCGCGTACTTCCAGCAGCACGTTGTCGTTGTCTGGCATCGCTCACCTGCTGTAGGGGTCGGCCGAGTCGCGGAGTCCGTCTCCGACGAAGTTGAGCGCCAGGACCGCGATCGCCACCGCGATGCCCGGCGTGAGCACCCACGGTGCGGTGGCCACCGCGACGATGCTCTGCGCTTCCTGCATCAGCACGCCCCAGCTCACCACGGGTGCTTGCAGACCGAGGCCGAGGAACGACAATGCGGTCTCGGCCAGGATCATCAGCGGGATCGCCAGCGTCAGCGACGCGATGATGTGGCTGGTGAACGACGGCAGCATGTGCCGGAAGATGATGCGCAACCTGCTGCACCCGTCGAGCACCGCCGCGCGCACGAAATCCTCTTCCCGCAGGGCGAGGAACCGGCTGCGGACCACGCGGGAAAGATCGGTCCAGCCGATCAGCGCGAGGATGACCGAGATCGCGAAGTAGGTTTGCAGCGGTCCCCAGTCGGCGGGCAGCGCGGCCGACAGTCCCAGCCACAGCGGAATCGTGGGGATCGACATCAGCAGCTCGATGATCCGCTGGATGACCGTGTCGACCGCCCCGCCGAAGTACCCCGAGATGCCGCCGAGCAGGACGCCCAGCGCGAAGGTCAGGGCGACGCCGGTCAGCCCGATCGACAGCGAAACCCGCGCGCCGTGCACGATCCGGGACAGCATGTCGCGTCCGAGCCGGTCCGCGCCGAGCAGGTACATCGGCTGTTCCGGGTTCTTGGGGCCGATCAGGTGGACATCGGCCGGGATGAGTCCCCACAGCTCGTAGGGCTCGCCCTTGACGAACAGGCCGACCGGGATCTTGGCCGAGGTATCGACCACAGTGGACCGTTCCAGCGTGTAGGGATCGACCTCGGTGTCGTACCCGTGGACGTACAGCCCGAAATCCAGTTCACCGCCGGAGGTGTCGATGAGGTGCAGCTGCTGCGGGGGGAGGTAGGTGTAGCGCTCGTCCACGGTGTCCGCGCTCTGCGGCGCGATGACCTCGGCGAAGATCGCGACCAGGGCGAACAGCAGCATGATGGCGCTGCTGATCATCGCCAGCCGGTGCTTGCGGAACCGCCACCAGATCAGTTTCCACTGCGGCGCCACGTATTCCCGGACCGCGGCGGTGTCCTGTGCGGTCGGCACGCTCATACCCACACCTCCAACTCACCTGTAGCGGATGCGCGGGTCCCACCACGCGAGTAGCAGATCGGACAGCAGCGTGCCCAGCACGGTGAGCGCGCTGAGGATGAGGATGAATCCGCCCGCGAGGTACATGTCTTGGCTCATCAGCGACTGCAGCAGCAGCGGCCCGGTGGTCTCCAGGCTCAGCACGATCGACACCATGATCTCGCCGCTGATCAGGGTGGGCAGCAGCCAGCCCGCGGTGCTGATGAACGGACTCATGGCCATCCGAACCGGGTACTTGACCAGCAGCTTCGATTCGCTGAGTCCTTTTGCGCGGGCCGTGGTGACGTACGGCTTGCGCAGTTCGTCCAGCAGGTTGGCGCGCATGACCCGCATCAGGCTCGCGATGCCAGCCAGGCCGATGATGATCATCGGAATCCAGGCGTGCGAGAGCACGTCGAGCACCTTGCCCAGGTTCCACGCGGCGTCCTGGTAGTCGGGGGAAACGAGGCCGCCGACGCTTTGCCCGAACAACGCGAAGGACAGGTAGAGGAAGAGCAGGGCCAGCAGGAAGTTCGGCACGGCCAGGCCGAGGAAGCCGAGGAAGGTGAAGGTGTAGTCGCCGATCGAGTACTGCCGCGCGGCGGAGTAGATCCCGACGGGCAGCGCGATCGCCCAGGTCAGCAGCAGGGTGCCCAGGGAGAGTCCGATGGACAGGCCGAGCCGGTCCCAGATCAGGTCCGACACCGGCAGGCCCCATTCGAAGGATTGGCCGAAGTCGCCGTGCAGCACGATCCCGGATATCCACTTGAAGTACTGCACCAGGAACGGATCGTCGAGCCCGTAGCGCTGCCGGAGCGCGTCCAACTGGGCCTGGTCGACGGTTTCGCCCTCGGAGGAGAGCCTGGCCACGTACGAGGTGAGGAAGTCGCCGGGGGGCAGCTGGATGATCAGGAAGCAGACCAGCGAGATCGCCAACAGCGTCGGGATCATGTAGAGCAGGCGGCGGATCACGAACCGAGCCACTGGTTCCTCCTGGGACGGGGGAGTCAGTGCGCGAGCATGCCGTCGTCCACGTCGGACTCGCGCCGTTGCGACCGGTGGTGCCCTTGTTGAAGCGGTACCAAGAAATTAGGTGTCGGCCGTCACAGTGTCAAGATTTCCCTTGTGTCCCAATGGGGAATTTCGCCCTTCGTCCGCAGTGGACGGTCTGGTCGGGCACGCCGGAGCCGCGCGGGACCACTGCGGTCTCGCGCGGCTCGGTATTCAGCTGTGTGCTACCTGCGGGTCAGCGGAAGCGGATCGGGCCTGGTGCACCGGTTCTCGACGTCGACGACCGTCCCTTCCCGCGCGGCCCGTTCCAGCGCGTCCACGACGGCGAGGAAGTGCACGGCCAGCTCTGCGGACGCCCGGTGCGGGCGTCCTTCGCGGAGGGACTGCGCGAGATCGCTGATCCCGCACCCCCGGCCGCCGTCGCGGAATCCGGCGGAGGGCGCGATCTCCTGCCACTCGGCGTCTCCGTCGCGCCGCAGCCGCACGGCGCCTTCGAACCGGTTCGGGTCGGGCACCGACACAGATCCGCGGATGCCGTGCACCTCGATCTTCGGGGTCTCCGAAGCGGCCACGTCGAAGCTCATCACCATCGTGGTCAACGCCCCGTCGACGTGCTCCAGCAGCGCGGTGACGTGCGTGTCGACCTCGACGGGGAACCGGCTCCCAGCGCGCGGACCCGAGCCGACCACGCGCTCGTCGAGATGACGTCCCGCCATCCCCACCACGCGGCGGACCGGGCCCAGGAGGTGCACCAACGCGCTGAGGTAGTACGGCCCCATGTCCAGCAGCGGCCCGCCGCCGGGCTGGTAGTAGAACTCGGGCGAAGGGTGCCAGCGCTCCGGGCCCGGCGACTGCATGAAGGCGGTCGCCGAGGTCGGTCGGCCGATGAGATCGTCGTCGATGACACGTCGCGCGGTCTGGATTCCGGTGCCCAGCACGGTGTCCGGAGCGCAGCCCAGCCGCAGGTCGTTGCTCTCGGCCTTCTGGAGCAACTGCGATGCTTCGGAAAGCGTGCTGCCGAGCGGCTTTTCGCTGTAGACGTGCTTGCCCGCGTCGAGGCTCGCGGCGCTGACGGCGAGGTGCGCGGCCGGGATCGTGAGGTTGACGACCAGATCGACGTCGTCGGAGGCCAGCAGCTGTTCGGTGCTCAACGCGGTAGCGCCGGTGGTGCGCGCCGTTGCCTGCGCGCGCTCGGGCTCGGCGTCGGCGACCGCGGTCAGCCGGATGTCCGGGAGCCGTTCGAACGTCGCCAGGTACTGACCGCTGATCGTGCCGCAACCGATCATCCCGACGTTCAACGACTCGCCCACAGCAGGCCCCTTTCGGTGATGGTGCGGATCTCCGGAACTTCCAGATCGGACAACTGGTGACCGACGGTCGAGACGAACACCCGGCCCGCGCCCCAGCGCCTCGTCCAGACCGCTGGCACGGTGATCGCCTCCGGCCACTCGCTTTCCGGGCCGGTTGGGATCGTGGTGGTCGCAAGCACGTCGTTGGCGGCGTCGGTCAGCGGCCAGTACTGCTCGGTGTGCACCTCGACGTGCTCGATGCCCGCGACCACCGGGTGGTCCGCGCGGTCCGGGACGACGTCGATCGAGTAGGTCACGAATCCGCCGGGGTGCGCCAGGAACTGCCCGCCGGTGAGCCGCTGGTAGGTGATGTCGCCGCGGAAGGAGTCGACGATGCCGCCGTGCCAGCCCGCCAGGCCGGTCCCGGCGGCGACGGCGGTGGCCAGCCCGGCGGACTGCTCCGCCGTGATCGTCCCCATCGTCCAGCACTGCAGGACCAGGTCGGTCCGCGCGAGCAGTTCGGCGTCCAGGTACACGTCCAGGGACTCGGTGATCGTCGTGGTGAACCCGTTTTCGGTCAGCCAGGGCGCGAAGGCGTCGGTGACCGCCACCGGCGTGTGGCCCTCCCATCCTCCGCGCACCACCAGGGCATGTCGTGCCGCGACTTCCGAGGTCACCGCGCCTCCAGACCAGCGATTGAAACTTTTTGAAAACTTTGCACAGGTCTTTCGGATATCGAGGCTAGAGTTCCGCGGAACCCCGGTCAATGCCGGTGAAATCGGCATTCCGGACAGGGAAACTTTCGAAGGAGAGCTCCGTCACAGTGCCGCGGCCTCGGCAACCCGAGGCATGCTGGCCGTCATCCGGACGCGAGCCTGGGTCGTGGCAGTGTTCTTCGGCGTGCCGTCGCCAGGGCCCTATCTTGATCCCAAGGTCCTTTGTGGACAACGATGGATGCTACGCCTCGCTGCGCTGGATTGCCGTTGAGACGGCGAGAATCTCCAAGAGCAGGATGCTACCCGTACCGCTACGCGAACCACGACTGAAACAGTCTAGTTTTTAGTAGTTCAGCGCCGCGAACCAGTCTCCCCGGCCCTTGGGGGTGAGGTCGAGGATGTGCCACACCGGGCTGAGCAGGTCGATGCCCCGCTCGTCGATGTCGTCGGACATCCGGGGGTGCACCGAGTAGAAGTGGCGCACGGCCCCGTCGCTGTCGCGGGTGAACACCGACACCGTCGAGTCCTGGTTGCCCTCGTCGTCCTCGCTGCCCAGGTCGTACTTGAAGGTGCTGGCCCCGGCGCTGAGCAGGCGGAGGTTCGTCCACTGCCGGTTCCGGGCGTGCGCGCGGAGCGCGGGCAGCTCGGCGGCGGCCACCACGGCGAGATCGACGTTCTGCGCGACGTGGTGGGCCACGCCGTTGAAGCCGTCGATCCACATCGTGCACATGGGGCACGGCTGCGTCTGCCGCTTGCCGTACATGAGGTGGTAGATGACCAGATCGCGGCCGGGCTGGGTGAACAGCTCGCTCAGCCGCACGGTCCGCACGGGTGCGTCACCGGCGTCGAGGTCCGTGGGGCCTTCCTCGAACGCGTAGTCGTCGACGACAGGGCCCAGCGGCAGCCTGCGGCGCAGGTCCGCGACTCGTTCGCGATGGCGCATCAGGTCGATCTCAGCTTGCCGCAACTCCTCGCGGGCGTTGGCGTAATCGGCGGCCTCGCCGGTGAGATTGGTTAGGTGCATCGCTGGCTCCTGGGCTACCGGCGGCAGACCACCATTGTCTGCTCATCCGCGGTCTCGCGCCAGGTGGGTCAGGACTCGCGCGGAAGGTACCGGCGGTCCGGAAAACCTTTGCTCGCGCGCGGTCAGCTGGGTTTGGGCAGGAAACCTCGGTTGACCGCCGCGTCGATCTTCGCCGCCAGCTTCGTCGCGTCGGCGGTGTAGGTGTTGAACTTGAGGCGCCTGCCGTTGGTGAGCCGCAGTGCGCACTGGAAGTCGATGCCCAGCATGTGCGGGCCACCTTGCAGTTCCGCGCCCTTCAGCCGCACCGACTCGACGTCCGACCACCGGATCGTCGAAACCGCATCGGCCACCCGATGCACCAGGCCCCGCTCGTAGAGCTCGAAGCATTCGCCCCTGGTGCGAGCGGCTTTCACCAAGAACGGAATCCCGACGCAGAGGCACAGCGCGCCGAGCATCGTGAACCCGCTGGGGAGTATCCCGGAGCCGGACCAGTAGCGCGGGTCCTCGGACGAGGGGCCCCAAGGCACGGTGAAGTACGCGATGCTCATCGGAATCCCGGCTCCCAATCCGACAACCGCGATGAGCAGGCAGACCAGACCTACTTTGCGCCGCCTCGCGTTGTCGGTCCGGTATTCGGCTACTCGCTGCCCCAGCTGCTCGGTCTCCATGGTTGCCTTCCGCTCCGGGCCATCGGCATTCGTGCCACCAGCGGGAAAGCCGGATTCCCGCCGATGTCGGCCAGTACGCCGAATTCCTGCCAGACCTATACCAGTCGGCACCTGGGACCGGTCCCGAATTCGCATTCATCTCAACCGGATCGTGCTTCAGAACCTGTCTTCGGACTCGTCTTGCGTTGCGGTGCGGGTGGCGGCCTCTGCGGGAGTTGCTGTCGTCTTCTCGACTCGGGATCCCCGACATCATGTATGTCCGATACGCCACGTCGTGGCTTCGCTGAGGTCGTGAGTGGTTATGGTCGTTGGAGCGGCCTTGACCACTCACGACCTACAGGTGCAGGTCCTCGCGAGATAGCTCGGGGTGCGGCGCATGGCGCTTCTGAGAATCCGCGGCGGTGCCGGTTTCGAGGGTGAGCTAAGCGGCTTCGCCGCTTCAAGAACAAGAACAATGGCAGGCACTCAGTCTCAGGGACCGAAGCGGTTGACGTGTGGTTGGCTGGGTTCGGTCCACAGGACGAGCACGACGAAGAACGCGATGGTCAGCAGCAACAAGCCCCAGGCACCGGTGCGGCCCGTGTCGTGCAGGCGACGGACGCCCGCGGTGATGAACGGGATCAGCAGGCCCAGGTAGGCGATGAAGCCGACGGCCGTGATCCAGTCGTTGTCCAGCGCGCCGCCGATCATGAGCGGACCCCACGACACGACGACGTAGAACAGGGTGAACAGCCAGAACTCGCTGCGGGACGCGCGACCCGACCCCTGGAAGGATTTGCGCAACGCGGCACCCACGGTGCTGCCGAACGTGATCGGCGGCTGCGGCGGCCGCCGGGCGAGCGTCGGGGGCGGTTCCTGCGACATGTGTCCCTTCCTGGCGGTCCGGCGGCGCTTCGGGTTGAAGCGCGGCGAGTGCCGTGGCATCACCTCGTCCGGAAGGGACGCGGTGCGATGTGCATCCGCTCGATGTTGGCAGCGGTTGATGCGTTCGTGCGGGCTGCTGGAATGCCGCGGTGATTTCCTACCGTGCCAGGTGCGGGACCGGTCCCGGCGCGGAGATGAACGTGCGCGTCGCCTTGTCGGCGTGCTGGGCTAGGTTTCCGCTATGGCGGAATTCGTACTGGTGGCGGGTGCGTGGCTGGGCTCGTGGGCGTGGGACGAGGTGGTTCCCGAGTTGCGTGCGGCCGGGCACGGCGCACACCTTGACGCTGTCCGGCCTCGCTGACAAGCCGGACGTGCCAGGCGGGCAGCAGACCCACGTGCAGGACATCGTCAGCGAGGTCGAACGACTCGATCTGCGATGTGGTCGTGGTCGGGCACAGCTATTCGGGCATCCCGGTCGGTCAGGCCGCTGAGCGGATCGGCGACCGGCTGGCCCGTGCGGTGTTCGTCGATTCCAACGTCCCGGCCAGCGGTGAGTCGTTCCTGGCGCAACTGCCCGAGGGCTTTCGGGAGGTGGTGGCGGCATCGCTGGTCGAGAACGGCGGCTTCTGGATGCCGCTGACCGCAGCCGACTACGACGACCAGGGGCTCACCGACGAGCAGATCGCCCGGATCGTGGGCGGCTCCACGCCGCATCCGGGTGCCACGCTGTCCGAGCCAGCCGTGCTGGCGCGCCCGCTCGGCGAGCTCCCGGCGACGTACATCAAGTGCCTGCTCGACGGCCCCGAGCCGAGGGACGACGTGGCGGAACTGCTGAAGAGCGAGCACTGGCGGCTTGTCGAGATGGACACCGGCCATTGGCCGATGTTCTCCCAACCGCACGAGCTGGCACGGATTCTGCGTTCGTCCGTCGAGTAGGCGGCGATGCTAGGAATCCGCTGCGGTCACGCGTCCGGTGTCGCCGTCCACGGTCACCAACTGGCCATCGGTTAGCAGGTGCGTGCCGTCCGCCGTGCCCATGACGGCTGGGATGCCGTACTCGCGGGCGACGATAGCGGCGTGCGAAGCGGTCCCACCGGCGTCGACCACCACGGCCACCGCGCGCTGGAACAGCGGTGTCCACGACGGATTGGTGTACCGGCACACCAGCACATCGCCGCTGTTCAGCCGCGAGAACTCGGCTGGTTCGCGGATGATCCTGGCCGGGCCGGTGGCGCTGCCAGCGCTCGCGGGCGTTCCGGAGACCAACGCGTCACCAGTTTTCTTGCGCGCGAAGACCAGGTTGGGATCGATGAGCCGGACACCGGGAAGTTCCTCGCGCCGGGCCGATCTGGTCCGCACGAGGCTGCGCAGCCGGTCAGCGGCGGCTCGATCCGGTGGCCCGCTGAGGCTTTCCAGTTCCTCCAGGCGCAGGTGGAAAACCTGCTCGGGTTCGTCGAACACGTCCGCTTGCACCAGCCGCCTGCCGATTTCCAGCAGGGATCGGCGCAGGACGGGTTGCGGCAGGGTGAAGTAGAAATGGCTGTCCTCGCGGAACGCGATGCCGCTGCGCGCCTGCTGAACCCAGCGTTGGATGCGAGCGCGGCTCTTGGCGCCGCGCAGCAGCGGATGGTCGAGCAGCTGCGCCATCGCACGGTCTTCCGGCTCAGCGGGTTTCGGTGGTGCAGCCGCCAGTACCTTGATCAGGCCGAGCACTGTCTCCGGTGCGTCGCCCCAGGTCGGTGGTGTCACCAGGACCGGGGTTTCCGTCTCGCGGTGGCCGTATTCGGCGAGGAACGCCTCGAATTCGGCCTGGAAGTCAGCGAAATCCGCCACCTTCGCCACGTCGAGGTCAGCAACGGCGGTCTGCAACGCCGAGTCCTCCCGCACCCGCGCCGCGAGGGTTTCCAGAGCTCGGTTCGCGTCCGCGGTGCGGGTTGGCGCGCTGGAGATCAACTTCCCGAGCAGCGCCGACCGGCCGAGCAGCTTGAGCGCGACGAACAGGCGCACCAGCGACAGCCCGGTGCGCGGCAGGTAGTCGATGCGGAAGTCGGCGACCGGCTGGACCAGGTCGAGGGCTTGCCGGGGGACGCGGATCAGCTGTTGCCACGGCATCGCGGCCAGGTCGCGGGCCGCCAGCTCGCGCACCCCGGCGAGGTACCGGGCGAACCGCGGATCCTGCGTCCACCGGGCCGGATCATGTTGCCTGGCCAGGAAAATCAGCTTGAACGGTGCCTTCAGCACGCCGAGCGTCGGGCGTGGCGACGGTGGCACGAGCCGGTCGACCACGCCGTCGACTTCCGGTAGGAAGCCGTCGAACACGTGGCGCAGCCCGAACGCACCGATGACCTTGCCCATCAGCCCAGCTGGTCCGTACCGCACCCAGGTGGACATGTCGATCGGATACGGCCGGTGCGGAACGTATTCGAGGAACACCGAAGCAAGCCGCCGCTGGAAGCGGTTCAGCCGGATCGGTGGTGGCGGGAGCGCGGTCATCGGCCGGGCCTGCACCAGCTGGACGCGGCCGTCGGCGTAAGCCCACTCGATGTCCTGCGGTCGTCCGAAATGCGCGGCCGCCTCGGTGCCGAGCCGGGCGAGTTCCCGCAGCACGGTCTCCGGCAGCGGTTCGGTCGGCGGCGCGGCGTCGGTGTGCCGGGCTGTGCCGCCGCCGGTGGCGGCGGTGATCACGACTTCCCGTCGACCGGGAGACCACTGCTCGATCTCGCCGTCGGAACGCAACACGTAGTGGTCGGGTGTGACCAGACCCGAGACGACCGCCTCGCCGAGCCCGCAGCTCGCGTCGACCACGAGTTGGTGCCGGTCACCGGTGACCGGATTGGCGGTGAACATGACTCCGGCGGCCTCGGCATCGACCATGCGCTGGACGACGACCGCGATGCGCACCCCATCGGGGTCGATCCCGAGCTTGCGGCGATAAGCGATGGCCCGGTCCGTCCACAGTGAACCCCAGCACCGGCGCACCGCGTTGATCAGGTCAGTTTCCCCGACGACGTTGAGGAAGGTGTCCTGCTGACCGGCGAACGCGGCGCCCGGCAGGTCTTCAGCGGTGGCGCTCGACCGGACTGCGACCGGGCCGTCCAACCGCCGGTAGGCGTCGATGATCGCCGCCCGCAGATCCGGCGGAACGGTCACGGTTTCGAAGTCCGCCCGGATCGCCGCACCGTCGTCCATCCGATCGACGATCCGCAGATCAGCGCACCGGACGATGTTGGCGTAGGCATCGGTGGTGATCACGAAGCCGTCGGGGACGGGGAACCCGGCTTGGACGAGTTCGCCCAGGTTGGCGGCCTTGCCACCCGCCGACGCGAGGTCCGACCGGCCGAACTCGCGCAGCGGCGCGACGAGCTTCATGAGATCTCCGTAAGTTGTTGGTCGGTCCGGGAGGACCGGGTGTGGCTGATGAGTTCTTGCCTGCAGTGGCTGCATGGGAGTG
>NZ_JALBWV010000067.1 GCF_022678645.1 Saccharopolyspora soli
CCCCCCCCCCCCCCCCCCCCCCCCCCCCCCCCCCCCCCCCCCCCGCCCCCCCCCCCCCCCCCCCCCCCCCCCCCCCCGCCCCCCCCCCCCCCCCCGCCCCCCCCCCCCCCCCCGGCCCCCGCCCCACCAAGGGTTGCGACTGTGGCCAGACATGTCGATAAAGAATATCGACGAAGCACTGTCGTCCTTCGACCCAGCGGAGCTTCATGCTCCAGCTGTGGACTCGAAGGCGTTGCATGGACTTAAATTCTCCGCTGCATTGCCGGATGACTTGGCCACCGACACCGTAGCCGAGCGTCTCGCTGACCGACCAGGAGCAGTACAAGCGCTCGCCGAACACCACATCTACAGCGTCACATGACGAGAACGACATGAAGCTCCTTTAATACTGCAACGAACTGGTGGGTGTTCTCTGCGGCGTGTGATGTTCCGCTGTGCGGGGAGTATCCGGCGGCACACGCGGAACGTGCCTGCAGGTGCTGCTTACTACACGGTGGAGGAATCAGGACCGACCCCACGTTGGCTTGTGGAGTGGACCGCCGAGTGGATGTCCTGCGGCGTTCGCACTATCGAAGGTCGAACTTGCCGACGACGTCTGCCACCGGCGAGTCGGAGGCCCTGTCCAGCGCCTTCATCCGCTCACGATGACGGAAGAGCTCGCGCATACCCCACAGTGAGACAGCAACTAGTGCAACTAACGAGACGTGCCAAGGGATGCTGCCGGCCCCGAAGTAGGCGATCGAGGCCGCTAAGCCCCCAGCCCCAAGTGCCTTGCCCCTGCCAGACAGGTGGGGTTGTTCAACCATGACGTCTCCCGGTCCCGGCAGGGGGTACGGCCCCTGCTTGGTGTCACCGCTCCCCAGCGGCGGCTGCTACAGTTCTATCAGACAAACTGACACCTCCCAGAATTTTTTGGGTAACCGGAGAGGCACGCAGAGTGATCGACTCCCGTACATTGTCGCTTGATCTCAGCCGGCGGGCGCGGTCGCTGGAGGCTGACCTTCGTGGTCAGGGGGCCGCGGACGAGCAGCTGACCCAACTCGCCGTCGCGTGGGTGTTGGGCACCGTGTTCGTCCGCTTCGCAGCGGACAATGGGCTAACAGCTGGGCCGGCGCCGACCGATCGCGATTCGCTGCTCTCGGCGTTCGACCGGATCGCTGCCACGCCAGCATGGCAACTTGTGTTCGACCGTGAACACGACCCTAGGTATCAAGTCAGTATCTCGCAGGACGCCGCCACGGATCTGATTGCCTTTTGGTATCGACGAGACGGCAGTGGTAGTCGCGTATACGATTTCACCGATCCAGACCTGAAAACCGATTTTCTCGTTGACGTTTACGAGAACATCTCTGAGTCGGCTCATAAAGAGTACGCACTAGTCCATACGCCCAAATTCGTCGCGGACTTCATTCTCGACCACACGCTGCTGCCTGCCATCGAGGAGTTTGGATATGACACGGTCCGCGTAATCGACCCGGTCTGCGGATCGGGTCAGTTCGTACTGGGTGCCTTCGAGCGACTGCTAGAGGCGTGGACGCACTGGGCGCCAGAACTCTCGCCCGGGCAAAGGGTGCTGTCCGCACTCGAATCAGTGCACGGCGTCGACATCAATCCCTTTGCCGCTACCATTACCCGGTTCCGACTCCTGATGAGGGCGCTGCAGGCTAGTGGATTGAGCACCTTCGACAGTATGAATGAGACAGCTTGGAAGTTGAACATCGCCACAGGTGATGCACTGCTCGACCTCGAGACACATGCGAAGCCGCTGCGGCAGGGCGGCTACCACGTTGTTGTCGGCAATCCTCCGTATATCGCAGTGAAGGATCGACTGCTCGATGAAGAGTATCGAGAACGGTATGACGCATGTTCAGGGAAGTACTCTTTGACGGTCCCATTCGCCCAACAATTCTTTCGGCTTTCGGTTCCGGCTGAGGACCTAAAGCGGGCAGGTTACGTCGGGTACCTCACGGCGAATTCGTTTATGAAACGCGACTTCGGTCGCAAATTGATCGAGGATTTCTATGCTCAACGTGTGAATCTTACACGCGTTGTCGACACCTCCGGTGCTTTCATTCCGGGTCACGGCACGCCAACAGTCATCCTTATCGGCCGAAACTGCCCTCCGGTCGAATCGGACGAAGTCTTTACAGTACTCGGGGTTCACGGCGAACCAGAGCTTCCGAAAATTCCTAGTCAGGGTCTCGTATGGCAGTCTATCGAGCGCAACTCACTCCGCCCAAACCAGAGCGATGAGTGGACGGAGTCGCTATACCTAAACCGTCGTCTCTTTGGGGTTTTTCCGTGGATCCTCACTAACACGAGAACAGCCGACGTGGTGAAAATTATGTCGGACAATGTAAATACGCTCGACGATTCTGTTGTCCGTATCGGCTACTTTGCGAACACAGGGTCGGATGATATCTTCACTGGACCTGCAGCATCTTTTCGACGCTTACAGACAGAGAGTGGCCGAACACTGATCCCTGTGATCACTGGTTCTGAGGTGCGGGACTGGGCTGCGGCATCTAAGCGCGAGGCCTTCTTTCCTCTCGATGAAGATCGAAAGCCAGTAGATATCAGGCAGTATCCGGGTCATTTCAAGCGTCTCTGGCCATATCGAAATTTACTCGGAAATCGTCCGAACTACTCAACGAGATCATTCTTCGAAGACGGTCGCGTGTGGTATGACTGGCATTTCGTGACTGCCGCGAAGGACGCACATCCGTGGTCAATAACGTTCTCCTGGGTGGCCACGCATGCCCACTTCGCCATCTTGCGCGAACGGGCCGCGCCGCTGCAGTCGGCACCAGTGATCAAACTTTCATCAGATGCAAAACCGCAGGACTACATAGAACTGACTTCCCTGCTCAACAGTTCAGCAATCTGCTTCTGGTTGAAACAGCACAGTAATAGCAAGGGGCGTTCTCGCGCAAACAAGGCCGGGAATGAGGAGCCCTGGATGGACATGTATGAGTTTACGGCCAGCCGCCTTGCGGAGCTGCCACTGCCTTCTAAGCTTCCAGCCGCGCATACAACGGAACTTGATTGTTTGGCACAGGAACTCACCCGACTAATCCCCTCAGCGGTCTCACCCACACGCGAGCACCTAGCGGAAGCCCGTCAGCGTTGGGAAACGGTGCGGTCCAGGATGATCGCTTTGCAGGAGGAACTGGACTGGGAAGTCTATGACCTCTACGGGCTGCTACCGCACAACGGCGAGCTGCTCGCCCCACCCGAAACGGTTCCACCACTGAACCTTGGCGAGCGAGCTTTCGAAATCGTACTCGCTCGAAAGACTGCCGAAGGCGACGCCACGGAATGGTTCCATCGACACGGATCGACACCGGTCACCGAACTGCCGGAGCACTGGCCGCCGGGGTATCGCGACGTCGTTCAACGCCGCATCAACGCCATCGAGGAGTTCACCAGGATCGGTACCATCGAACGGCCTGAGTTTAAGCGTCGTTGGGTGACCGACGGCTGGGACAAGATGCAGGAAGCGGCGTTGCGCGACTGGCTGCTCGACCGTTGTGAAGCGCCTGCTTTGTGGTTCAATGACAACGCCGGGACCAAACATCCGCGCCCACTCACTGTCAATCAACTGGCCGGGCTTCTAGGTGCCGACGACGAGGTGGTCGAAGCGGCTGAAATCTATGCGCCGGGACGGCAGCTAACCGAGATACTTGCCGACCTGGTTGGCACCGCGCAGGTCCCCTACTTAGCTGCCCTGCGCTATCGCGAGTCAGGCCTGCGTAAACGCTCCGAATGGGAACAGGTCTGGCAGTTGCAGCGGCAAGAGGATGAAGCTCGATCCAGTAGATGTGAAGCTGCGGCGA
The DNA here is from genome assembly GCF_022678645.1 of Saccharopolyspora soli. Taxonomy (GTDB): domain Bacteria; phylum Actinomycetota; class Actinomycetes; order Mycobacteriales; family Pseudonocardiaceae; genus Saccharopolyspora; species Saccharopolyspora soli. The sequence continues at coordinate 3,837 of NZ_JALBWV010000067.1, forward strand.
TCGAACAACGTGACGAAATCCCCGTTCCAAGCAAATATTCGGCGGCTGACTTCCTCAAAGTCGGTTACTGGTCGCTGCGTGGCAAGTTTGATGTGCCCAATGAACGCTTCATCTCGTTCCCAAACGCACGGTTCACAGCGGGAGCTGACCCACTGATCGGATGGGCAGGATGGGACTACACAGAGCGCGCACAGGTCTTGATCGACCTCATTTCCGAGCGAAGGACAGATTCTTGCAATCTTGATCGCGACTGGCTCATTCCTTTGCTCGGCGGGCTACGTGAGACCCTGCCATGGCTGCGCCAATGGAACCCCGAGTTGGTAAGTCGCTACGCCGCATTTCTAGCCGAGGGCCTGCGAGTTGCGGGTCTGACTGAATCCGACCTCGCCGCCTGGCGGCCAGCGAAGCCTAAGAGGGGCCGCCCTCGGAAAACCGCTGTCGAACGTCCGTCCAGTAACTAACAACAGAGTGGAAATAGTCCGCGAACCGTCGGTAGGTGTCGGCGTCGAGGTAGGCGACGCCGTGGATGAACCAGAACGTGTCGGGTTGATCGAGCTGGAACGGGCCGTGAACGAGCTGGCTGCTGGGGGGCTGTGATCCGGTAGTAGCTGGGCATCGTGTTTACCCTCCTGGTGTCCTGCGGATTCAGTATCCGCGCTTCCGTTGCCTTTCTTGTTCAGGGCGGTACGTGGTTGGTCAGGTTGAGCGCTGTTCGGCGTCGAGAAGGCTGGCACGTAGGACGGCGAGAACCTGCTCTTGATCGGCGTAGCGGCTGAACGCGGCGGCCGTGACTGCGGCGAGCCCGACGAGCAGATCGCGGGCGTCGTCGAGGTCGAGGTCGTCGACCAGGACGTTGAGCCCGTCGTGATCTTTGGCGATGACGGCCGTGACGATCGCCCACACCTGCCGTTCGGCTTCGGCCGGTGTCATGACGGGTCCGCCTGCGTGGAGGCGATCCCGAGACCGGCGGCCAACTCCCCGAGCATGGATCGGGCGGTCTGAGTGCCTTCTGCTTCGGTGTCCACATTGGAGATCCGCACGTGGGCCGACACCAGCGACGACACCGCCTTGGCGCTGTAGGCAAGGTCCTGCGCGTTCTGTGATTTCCACAGGGCGGCGCGGGCGTGCTCGATGTCGTCGAGCAGGCCGGCGGCGGCTTCGGCGCGGCGGTGGCGTACGTCCATCACTTTGGCCTGCGTCGCGGCTGCGGTATTGGATCGGTCGCCGGGGAGTCCGGCGGCTTTGCAGATGCGCGAGACGCTCGATGGGCTGATTCCGATCTCACGGGCGATCGCGGCGCGGGATTGCTCGCCGGCACGAGCCAGGGCGAGCACACGATCACGCTGCTCGTCGGTCAGCGGCTCGGCCATCCGGTTACCTCCTTCCAGGATCGGGGTGGCTGTTGAAGTGCCCAGGTGCCCCGCCGCTTCGCGCGCGTGCGCGCGGGGACGGGCGGGAACGTGCCCACGCCCGGAGAAGCGTCACGGGTGGCGGCACCTGTGGTCGTGTGGAAAGCGTGGAAGCTGTGGAAATCGGCGGGTCCGGTCACGAGACGGCCCCCAGCTGTGGCGGGTTGGTTTCCACGGTTTCCACGCTTTCCACAGGGATGTGTGGGGATCGGTACACGCCGCGTCCGGTCTTGACGACACGTCCGGCGCTGGCCAGGCGACGCAGGTACTCGCCTGCGTGCTTGGCTTCGACGCCGATGAGTTGGCCGAGAGCGGTGGGGCCGATGCCGTCCGGGTGTTGGCCGATGAGCCGCACGATCTCGGTGGAGCGGTCGCCAAGTCCGTCGGATGCCTTGCGGGTGGTAGCGGTGGTGGCAGCAGCGTCGAGGTCGGTGCCGTCGAGTCGCCAGGACGTACCGCCGGCCATCGTGAGTGCGTAGTCGGCTTCGGTGACGTCGCGGCCGGTGACCTTCAATAGACCGTCGGTTTCGCCTCTGGGGCGGACGAGCACGACGATCGTGTCGGCAGCTCCGGCGAGTCCGTTGGTGCCCGACACCGCTTCGACGAAGTCGTCGGACGTGGCCTTGCGGTCGTGGTGGATGACGACGAGGGAAGCGCCGGGGTAGTCGTCGACAACGCGCTTGAGCGCCGAGCCGATCCGGTAGTCCCGTTGGTAGGCCGATTCCCCGACAACCGCGGGCGGCATGACCTTGCCGAGGGTGTCGAGGATTACCAATGGCGCGGTGTCCCCGCTGCGCAGCGCCAACCATGCGCGCACAGTGTCGATCACGCGGGCAGGCTGAATCCGCGTGAGGTATTCGAACCGTGCGGGAATCGGGGCGGTGTCGAGCAACTCCCGGCATCGGGCTTGCATCCGCCGGTCACCGTCTTCAAGGGCGAGGTACAGCACTGGGCGGTCCGTGCCCACGGCGATGTGACCGAGGGCGCGGCCACCGCTGGCGACGGCGAGGGCGATGTCGAGCACCATCCACGATTTTCCGGCCTTCGGCGGCCCGACCAGCAGTGAGAATCCCTCGGGCAGGACGCCGGGCACGGCGTACCGCAGGGGAGGGAAGGTCTGCTGGTCGAGCCATGCGCCGTCTCGGAGCCCGTCGAGCAGCGCGAGTGCTTCGGGGCTGACGGGCTCCGCGTCGAACTGGTCGATGTCGACCGACCCGTTGTGCTGGGGGGTCAGGGTCACGCGGTCTCCCTGCGGAGGACGACGAGTGCGGCGGTGATCTCGCGTTCGTCGGCACGGCGGCGCTGTTCAAGCCGCAGCAGCCCTGCGACAGTGATCAATTCGGCTGCCTCATGGATGTCCGGGCGGCGTTTCGCGGCCCGAGCGGCGCGGTCGAACTGGCGGACCCGCTGTTTCAACTCGTCGTCGGTGAGCTGCGTGATCTGCGGTCCGTTCATCCCGGCACCTCCTCGATGCGGAGGCGGTACTGCAGGCAGCGGGTTTCGTGCCGCTCTCCGGCACAGAACGGGCACGGTCCGGCCTGTTCGCCGCCATCGGGCCGGCCACAGTAGCCGACTTCACCGAACAACTCGGTGATGAACACGGTCACGGCCTGCCGTCCGCAGGTGCACAGCTCGCCCGGCTCGGCGGGGCGCTCGCAGGTGGTCATGTCCGCGCCTCCTCGGCGGCATCGGTGCCGCACGGTGCCTGTGCGACGTCGGCGCGGTTTGCGATACTGGTCGCGGTTTGGGTGGTCAAAGTGGTGATCTCCAGATCTTTCGAGGCGGCGTTCTCTTGGTGGGGGGCGCCGCTTCTTCTTGTCTCGGACGGGTTTTCGCGTCCGGTCATGCAGCCGGATCGCTGTCGGCTCGCTGCTCTAGCCACGCGTCTACGTCGGCGAGGCGGAAGCGCAGGCGTTTTCCAACTCGGTAGGCGCGCGGCCCCTCGTCGAGGCGGCGCCAGTGGTACAGGGTCCGCAGGGGAACCCCTAGGTATTCGGCGACTTCGTTGGCCGAGAGCAGCCGGTTCGCCATCGATGCTGTGGTCACGTCAGAACCATTGCACATCACCCGGCAGTGGGCAAGTGGCCACGCTCAACCACCGCATTAAGGCAGTGGTCTTGACGAACCAACCGCAACAACGGAACACTGACCGGCATGAAAACGAGGTACGTCGGGAATCCCGACGCCGGGACGACCGAGATCGCCCCTGGCCTGCCGCTGTACAACGAGGTGCGCGTCGAAGCGCGCGAATACCAAGACTTCGACGTCGACGCCGTGATCAGGCTCGAAAATGGACGATTGGGCGTGTCGGAGCTCAAGATCAAGCAGCGTGTCGGCGGTCCGTCGGTGACCAGCGAGGCTCTCCGCTCGATCGCTGTCGGGCAGTTCCTCCGGCGGTCCTTCATCGCCAGCAACGAGTTGCGACCGGGGGAGGCTGACGACTACGACCCAGTCCGGCGCGTGGCGTTCGGGCTCCTGCGGGCTGAAGATCGCGACCGCATGAAGGAAGCCGGGCCGGTCACCGAAACCCTCCGGTGGGTGTCCGTGATCTACCGCGCCGCGCTCGCCACGGGAGATGCACCGACCAAGGCGGTGCAGGAATCTTTCGATGTGCCCCGGTACACCGCCGATCGTTGGGTCGCCAAGGCGCGCGAACGGGAGTTCCTCGGGCCAGCCGAGGGGCCAGGCAAGGCGGGGGCATGAGAGGACGACATGGCGAGCGTTGAGGATCGTTGGTACCGGGAGGTCAAGCAGGCCGACGGCAGCGTCGAGAAGGTCGAGACCGATCGGCAAGGAAAGGGCAAGCGCTGGTTGCTGCGGTGGCGCGACCCGGACGGCACCCCACGCAAGAAGTCCTTCGCGCGCAAGGCTGGTGCGGAGGCCGAAAAGGCCGTGATCGAGGCCGACAAGCTGCGGGGTAGCTACATCGACCCGCAGGCCGGCAAGGAAACACCCGGGCCGTACCTAACACGGTGGCGAGGTTCGCAGAACAGCGACCCTTCAACCCTCGAAGGCATGGAAAACCGGTTCCGGCTGTACATCGAACCGCACTCGATCTGGCGAGCGCCGCTGAACTCGATCAGGCCGAGCACCGTGCAATCCTGGCTTCGGTACCTCGGGGACAAGGGGCTTGCGCCGACGACGATCCGTGTGGTGTTCGCGCACCTCTCGACGGCATTATCGGCGGCGGTCGATGACGGCATGATCGCCAAGAACCCCTGCCGAGCGTCGTCGGTCGTCCTGCCGAAGATTCCCGACCGCGGTGTTGTGCCCTGGGCCGCGGAATGGGTTTCGGGGATGCGAGCCGAACTGCCGGATCGGTACAAGGTCGCCGTGACGCTCGGCGTCGGCCTCGGGTTGCGGCAGGGGGAGATGTTCGGGCTCTCGCCGGATGACGTGGATTTCCTGCGTTATTGGGTCACGGTCCAACGACAGGTGAAGTTCGTGAACGGGCGGCTCGTGTTCGCGCTGCCGAAGGGGCAGAAGATCCGAGAGGTCCCACTGCCGCCGAGCGTGCGGGATGAACTCGCGGCCTACCTAGCGCGCTTCCCGGCGCAGGTGGTGACGCTGCCCTGGGAGACGCCAGGGGCGAAGAAGTCGGTAACTGCGCCGCTGGTGATGACCAACTCGAACGGCGAGGCGTTGAAGCGCCCCACGTTCAATCAGTGGGCATGGAGTCCGGCTCGGCAGAGGGTGGGCATTCCCGCCAGCCGGGAGAATGGGTGCCACGCGCTGAGGCACTACTACGCAAGTGTTCTGCTCGACGCTGGGGAGTCGATCAAGGCCGTGTCCGAGTACCTGGGGCACGCATCGGCGGGGTACACGCTGAAGACCTACACACACCTGATGCCGACGAGCGAGGATCGCACGCGGAAGGCGATCGACGAGGCTTTCCGCTCGATGGCGAGTGCCCCAGATGTGCCCCAAGGCGAGGCTGCGAGCGTCTGACCTGTGGCACGGTTCGTAACTACCAGTTCTGATGGCCGGTCCCGGAACTTCGTCCGAGTGCTGCTGCGGGTGGTGAAGCTGGCGTCCGCCCGCGGCGGTGCCGAACGCAAAAGCGCGACTTCGCACGCCCGAAGCGTTCGGCACCGGGCTGACCGGGCGGGTGATCCCGGTTACCCCGAAATTGAGTCGGATCGCAGGCGTAGGAACCGCCACTCGCCAATTACTTGTCGCCCTTCGGCAGGTGCTTGGCCGCCTTCTTGCCCACCGGGCCAACCTTGTTCAACACAGTCCGCACGCCCTTCACCACGGCGTCGCCGACTGGATTCGGGTGGTTGTCATCCGGATCACCGATCGAGCTGGACGTGCCGCTGGATCCTGAGTCCATGCCTTTCTCCTCCCCGCCGAAAATGGGCTGAACAATTCGCATCGTAAGCCGTGCTAATCATGTCGATCACGTGAATGACGAATCATCCGATTCGGCCGGATGTGGTGCAGCCACAGCAATCGAGCGAATCTCCCGCACCTGCGGTGGCCCCCCACGGAGGTGGGGGCGGCGAACGGGCTCGGCTTGAGCGCAGCTCCGACCACGTAGAACACCGCGGTACGGATAATCCGGCCGGAGCTCAGCCTGCTCCGTTGGGCGCCAGTGCCTTTCCTACCTCTCGCGGAAGGGCGAGAACACCACCGACAATTACGCGGGCTCCTTCCTCGCGGTCAACATGACCAGCGGGGGCCAGGATCGCAGCTCGTCCGGTCCGGGGCGCCCATCGTGGTCCACGGTCTGGATTGCGCCGAAGGTTCGCCGCACGTGCGGGACGACGTCCTCTCCCGTGGCGTGCGAGAACTTCCGGTACGCGCTGCGGAGCAGGCGGACCAGGCCAGCGGCACGACCTTCCGGGACGAGCCGCACGTCCGCGAGGAACAGCACGCCGCCTGGTCGCAGTGCGGTGTGGATCCGCTGGGTCGCGGCGGCGGTGTCCGGCATCGCGCTCAGCGAGTACATCGCGAACACTGCGTCGAATTCCGCGGTCCCCAGATCCGTGGTGGTCGCGTCGGCCTGCTGCACGTCGACGTTCTGCCAGCCGTGCCGGTGCACGCGTTTCCGGGCCCGCCGCAGCATCCCCGGACTGCTGTCGACTCCGAGCAGCCGTCCCTCGGGGCCGATCGCCTCGCGCAGCGGTTCGAAGTAGGAACCCGTTCCGCAGCCCAGGTCGAGCACCGCCGCGCCGGGGTGGAGCCCGGTGGCGTTGCGCATGGCCTGATGCATGGTCCGGGCTGTTGGTAATCGCTCGGCCACGCCCATCGCGGAACTCGTCAGGTCCCAGAAGCGGTGGCCGCGGGTTGGTCTGGTTTCGGTGGTCACGCGAGATCCCCCATATCAATACAGGTGTATTACAGTGAGAACGGTACACTCGTATTGGAAAGGAGTCCATGCCCAGACAGGTCGATCACCCGAAAAGGCGGGCGGACATCGTGGACGCGGTGTGGCGCCTGATCGTGCGGCACGGCTTGGAAGCCGTGACGATGCGCCACGTCGCCGCCGAGGCCGGTGTCTCGCTCGGGCAGGTCCAGCACTACTTCGCCAGCAAGGACGAACTGCTGATGTTGGCGTTGGAACGGGTCAGCGAACAGCTCGGTGCTCGAATCGGCCCGCGCATCGCGGAATCGGCAGAGTCGGAGCCGCGGTCGCTGGTGCGCGCCGTGCTGGTCGAAATGCTGCCCCTCGACGAGCAACGCCGAACGGAGGCGCACGTGGCGTTCGCGTACCTGGCGCGGGCCGCCGTGGTTCCGGCGTTGGCCAAGGTGCTGCGCGCCGGTTACGACCAATTCCGGGACTTCCTGATCGAGCAGATCGAGGTCGGCCAGCGGGTCGGCCAGGTCGCCGCCGATCGCGACGCGCGCCGGGAGGCGGTGGCCCTGCTCGCCATGCTGGACGGGCTGACCGCGCACGCGCTGGTTGAGCACCACTCCCCGGCGGAGGCGCGGCTGGCCCTGGAACTGCACCTCGACGACCTCTTCGGGGCGCGGGGCGATCGCGCGGGTGGTGCCTGAACGATCAGGTCCCGATGTGGATCGCGTTGTCGTCGGGGTCGGCGACCGTCGCGACGCGTTCGCCCCAGGGCATGTCCTGGGGTTCTTGGCGGACCGGCACACCGGCTGCGCGGAGGCGGTCTACCGCTTCGTCGACATCGTCGGTGTAGAGCCACAGGGCGAAGTGGCCGCCGAGCTCCGCGTTGGCGTCCTTGCTCAGGCCGAGTTCCAGGCTTTCCAGGCGGAGCGTTACGAACTCCGGTTCACCTTCGGCGGGGAACTGGTATTTCGGCTGGAATCCGAGCTTGTCGCAGTAGAAGCGCACCGCGCGCCCGAGGTCGGGCGTCGACAGGATTGGGAAGGCTTCGCGGAACATGCGCGGACGGTACCGCCGAACCCGGACATTCGTCGCTCTTCGGAACCGGGCAGCGGTTGCCGTTGGGTGGGAAAGGCAGTGTGCTGGGGCGACGGCTGGAGGAGGACGCCATGCGCGCTGCGGTGTACCGGGGTCGGGAGAAGCTCACCGTCGAGGACGTCGACGAACCCGATTGCACCCCCGGCTCGGTCAAGGTCCGGGTCGCGCACAACGGGATCTGCGGCACCGATCTGCACGAGTTCTACGCCGGGCCGATCTACGTCCCCACCGAGCCGCATCCGCTGACCGGTTACCAGCTGCCGCTCACGTTGGGCCACGAATTCGCCGGAACTGTCGTCGAAACCGGCGAGGACGTGCGCAACGTCGTCGTTGGTGACCGGGTCACCATCGAGCCGGTCTACCGCTGCGGGAAGTGCCCGTCCTGCCAGCTCGGGCACTACAACATCTGCCAGCGGATCGGCTTCCACGGGCTGATGGCGCCCGGTGGCATGGCCGAGTACACCGTGGTGCCAGCGTGGATGGCCTACCGGTTGCCGGACTCGATCAGTCCGGACCTGGGGGCGCTGGTCGAACCGATGTCGGTGGCCTACCACGCCACGCGGCTCAGCGAGGTGCACGAAGGCAACAGCGCGGTGATCTTCGGCGCTGGTCCGATCGGGATCGGCATCTGGTTCGCGTTGCGCGGCATCGGCGTCGAGGCCGTCACGATCGTCGAACCCTCCCCGACCCGCCGCGAGGCGATCGCCGCGCTGGGCGCCATCGACGTGCTAGACCCGGCGCGGACCGATCCGGCCAAGCACATCGCCCAGCGCACCCGCGGGCACGGGGCGGACGCGGCCTTCGACGCGGCCGGGGTGGTCTCCAGCATCTCAAGCGCGCTGTCCTGCCTGGCCGCGCGCAGGCGGCTGGTGGCGGTGGCGATCTACGAGCAGCCGGTGCGCACCGAACTGCTCAAGCTGATCATGAACGAGTCGTTGATCCAGGGTTCCCTCTGCTACACCTCGGTCGACTACCGCGCCGTGATCGACCTGATGGCCCGCGGCCACTACGACACCACCGGCTGGGTCACCCACATCCCGATCGAGCAGGTCGTCGAGGAGGGCTTCGCGGCGCTGCGCGCCGGGCGGAAGATGAAGGTCCTGGTCGATCCGTGAGTTTCCGATCGATCGCGCTGCGTGCCCCGATACCGTGGGTGCCGTGTCGCGGCAGGAACGCACCGATCTTCCCCCGGTCCACGAAGCGTGGTTGCCGCGCGAACATCCGCTGCACCGCCCCCGGCACGGCAAGCGGCAACTCGCCGCGCTGGTGTGTGCGGTGCTGTTCTTCTCCGCTCCGGTGCTGAGCTGGGCGTTCGGGGCACGCGCGGAGCAGTTGGAGAACCGGCCGCTGGCGGAGTTCCCGAGCGTCACCGACGGTTGGGGTTTCTTCACCGGGCTGGGCTCGTGGGCCACCGACCACCTGCCGTTGCGCAGGCAGGCCGTGCGGTCCGTCGACGCGCTCAGCCGGGGTCTGTTCGGGGAGCCCGCCCGGCTGGCGGGCGGCTCGCACACCTCGCCGATCGGCGCCGGACAGGCCGACGCGAAGCCGCCGATCGACGAGAACGTGTTCCCCGCCGTCATAGAAGGCGAGAACGGCTGGCTGTACCTCGGGCACGACGTGTCCTACAAGTGCGTGCCGAAGCGATCCCTGGACCAGGTGATCGCCGGGCTGCGCCGCTGGCGCTCCGCGGTGGAGGCTTCCGGCCGGAAGTTCCAGCTGGTCATCGCACCGGACAAGTCCACTGTGTACCCGGAGAACATGCCGCCGGACTACGCCGGGAAGGACTGCTCGAACCGGGCCCGCGACGAGTTCTGGCGCCGGGTGCCGTCCGCGACCGGCGCGGTCGACCTGCGCAACGAGCTGCGCACCGTGGCAGCGCGCAACCAGCGGCCGATCTACCACGACGTCGACACGCACTGGACCCACGAGGGCGGCATCACCATGACCTACCAGCTCGCCGAACGGCTGCAGCCGGGCGTGACGAGCAGTTGGAAGGTGCTGCCGTCCCGGCGCTACCCGCACAGCGCCGACATCCCCGACCTGCTCGGGCAGGACCGGACCGTGCCCATCCAGGCGTACTCGCTGGCACCCGACGGCGGCGCCGAGGACAACACCCAGTTCCGGCCCAGCGACTTCCACCAGCCGCTGCACCTCGAATCGGTGCCGAAGCCGGGCATGATCACCCGGCCGATGCGGATGGTCGGGGACTCGTTCAGTCAATTCGCCAGCCCGTACTTGGCCGCGACGTTCAGCAACGTCACGATCGTGCACCCGGACACCGTCGCGGCGGACCCGGTGGCGGCGGCGCAGCTGCTGGCCGAAGGCGAGATCGTCACCTTCGAGCTCTCGGAACGCTTCGTCGCCGGAGGCCGCTACCCGATGCTCGACCCAGCGATAGCCGACCAAGTCGGCGCCTACCTCGCAGCCCACCCCATCCGCTGACCTTCCACGATGCGGATTCCCGTTAGCGTGGGAACGAATAGTGAAGTGCCCCGTCCGGGTGGGCGGGGCACTTCTGGGCCGCCGGTTAGCGCAGGACCGGGGTGTAGTCGCGGGCCGCGACGAACTCCGGGCGGGGATGTTCCGCCGCGAACGGGTCCACCAGCGCGTTCTCCACGCTGTTGAACACGATGAAGATGTTCGAACGCGGGAACGGCGTGATGTTGTTGCCCGATCCGTGCATGCAGTTGGCGTCGAACCACAGCGCCGATCCGGCCGGGCCGGTGAACTGCTCGATGCCGTGCTCGTAGGCCAGCTTGGTGATGTCGTCCTCGGTCGGCACCCCGACCCGCTGCGCCTGCAACGACGACTTGTAGTTGTCGTCCGGCGTCGCACCGACGCACGACACGAAGGTCCGATGCGAACCGGGCATGATCATCAGCCCGCCGTTGAAGGGGTAGTTGTCGGTCAGCGCGATCGAGATGCTCACCGCGCGCATCGCTGGCATGCCGTCCTCGGCGTGCCAGGTCTCGAAATCGGAGTGCCAGTAGAAGCCGGTGCCGCGGTAGCCGGGCATGTAGTTGATCCGGCTCTGGTGCACGTACACCTCCGAGCCCAGGATCTGCCGGGCCCGGTCCAGCACCCGCGGATCCCGCACCAGTTCGGCGATCAGCCCGCTGAGCCGGTGCACCTCGAAGATCGAGCGGACCTCGTTGGACGTCCGCTCCACGATGGTGCGTTCGTCGGCCCGCACCTGCGGGTCCTGGGTGAGCCGTTCCAACTCCTGCCAGTAGGTCTGCACCTCGGCGGGGGACAGCAGTCCCTCGACGACGTGGTAGCCCTTGGCCTCGTGGCCCGCGAGCTCCTCGGCAGTCGCCGGGCCAGCCGTCACGCCTGGCCAGACGGTGGGATCGGCACGTCCGATCAGCGCCGACTCGGCGTTCACCCGGGTCGGATAACGATCCTGGGTGCTCAGATCAGCGACGGTCATGGGTTGCGCCTCCTTCGCGAATTCCCGCCGGAGCGGCCGGTGCCGGGTGGCACCGCCGCCATTTCTCGGTTCCTCGGTTAGAAGCGGCACATCGAAATGCGCCCGCAATTCCCCACGGCAGCGCGCGGGGAAGACCAGTCAACGCGCGTGGCGGGTAACCGGCACCGGTTACCCGCCACGCGCTGTTCACAAGCGCGACCCGCGGATCAGCCCGCGACCGGGGTCTCGTCGTCCTCGATGACCAGCGGGTACACGCCGTTCTCGTCGTGCACTTCGCGCCCGGTCACCGGCGGGTTGAACACGCACACCGTGCGCATCTGGGTCCGCGGTCGGAGTTGGTGCTTGTCGTGGTTGTTCAGCAGGTACAGCGAGCCCGGCTCGAGCTGGTGCACCTCGCCGGTCGCCTTGTCCTCGATCTCGCCCTCACCTTCGACGATGAACACCGCTTCGATGTGGTTGGCGTACCAGAAGTCGTTCACCGTGCCCGCGTAGAGCGTGGTCTCGTGCACCGAGAAGCCCACCCTCTCCTTGGCCAGCACGATGCGCTTGCTGCGCCAGTTCTCCGTCTTGATGTCGGCCTCGGTGTCCTCGATCTCCGAGAGGTGCCGGACGATCACATCTCCTCCAGTGGATCTTCGATCAGTTCTGCGCCGCGTGCGGCGGGTCGGTCAGGCCAGGACAGCGTGCACTGAATCGCGCACGATTCGCAGTCCCTGCTCCAGTTCGTCATCCGAGACGGTCAACGGCGGCATGATCTTGAGGACCTCGCTGTCCGGGCCGGAGGTCTCCATCAGCAGCTTGCGGTCGAAGGCCGCCTTCGAGACCTTGCCCGCGACATTGGTGTCCTCGAAGCCGAGCCCGCGGGCCAGCCCGCGCCCCTTGGCCACCGCACCGCCGTGCTCGGTGGCGATTTCGGTCAGCACTGCACCGACGCGCTCGCCCTTGGCGATGGTGGACTTCTCCAACTTGTCGTCGGTCCAGTAATGCTTCAGCGCTTCGGTGGCGGTGACGAACGCCGGGTTGTTGCCGCGGAAGGTGCCGTTGTGCTCGCCCGGCTCCCAGACGTCGTGCTCCGGCTTCATCAGCGTCAGGGCCAGCGGCAGCCCGTAGCCGCCGATCGACTTGGACAGGCACACGATGTCGGGCTGGATACCGGCTTCTTCGAAGCTGAAGAACGGGCCGGTGCGCCCGCAGCCCATCTGCACGTCGTCGACGATCATCAGCATGCCGTGCTTCTGGCACAGGTCGTAGAGCCCGCGCAGCCACTCCGGCCGGGACGAGTTGATGCCGCCCTCGCCCTGCAGCGTCTCGACGATCACCGCGGCCGGTTCGTTGAGCCCGCTGCCGCTGTCTTCCAGCAGTCTCTCGAAGTACAGGAAGTCCGGCACCTGGCCGTCGAAGTAGTTGTCGTAGGGCATCGGCGTGGCGTGCACCAGCGGGATTCCGGCGCCGCCGCGCTTCATCGAGTTGCCGGTGACCGAGAGCGAACCCAGCGTCATGCCGTGGAAGGCGTTGGTGAAGCTGATGATCGATTCCCGCCCGGTGATCTTGCGGACCAGCTTGAGCGCCGACTCCACCGAGTTGGTGCCGGTCGGGCCGGGGAACTGGACCTTGTAGTTCAGCCCGCGCGGTTTGAGCACGGTGTCCCGGAAGGTCTCCAGGAACTGCCGTTTGGCCACCGTTGACTGGTCGAGGCCGTGGGTGACCCCGTCACGTTCGATGTAGTCGATGAGCTTCCGCTTCAGCAGCGGGTTGTTGTGCCCGTAGTTGAGCGCGCCAGCACCGGCGAAGAAGTCCAGGTACGCGGTGCCGTCTTCGTCGTAGAGGTAGCTGCCGCCCGCGCGGTCGAAGACCGTCGGCCAGGTTCGGCTGTAGCTGCGGACTTCTGATTCCAGGGTTGCGAAGATGTCGTTCACGATCCTCCGTTCGGCCAGGCAGCGCGTGGTCGCGCGGCCCGGCACTGCAAGAACAAGATTTCGTGCCGGTTGCGACGGCGGTGGCGGTCAAGATCCGGCCGCGACGGCCGGTGCCACCGCGAACGGCCCGATGCGGTACAGGTCCTCCCCCAGGTGCGCATCCGGGAACAGGTCAGCGGAGAACAGTTCGCTGCGCTCCACGTTCGCCGCGCGCTTGCGCGCCAGCGCGGCGAACAGGTTGATCGAGGCGGCGTTGTCCGCGGTGATCGTCGTCTCCAGGTACCGCACTCCGCGCGGCAGCACGCGATCCACCAGGTGGCCCAGGAGCCGACCTGCCACGCCACCACCGCGCTGGGAGGCATCGACGGCGACCTGCCACACGACGAGCGTGTCGGGCGCGTCCGGCCGGATGTAGCCGGTCACGAATCCCACCACCGCACCGTCGATGCGTGCCACCGCGGAGGTTTGCGCGAAGTCCCGACACCACAACAAATACGCGTACGGCGAGTTCACATCGAGCACTGCCGAATCGCAGGTGATTCGGTAGAGCTCTGGGCCGTCCGCGACGACCGGAGTGTCGATCTCCAACGGCCCGGCTGAACCGCTTGCGCCATTCCGTTCGTCGATGTCATGGCTCGGTTTGTCGCCGGTCATGCTTTGCCAACTTAACAGAACATCCGAAACGCGTCAGCTTCTCATGCGTTTCGAGATCGTTCTACCAGGCGAGACGCGATTTTACACGTGAGAAGCACTACAGAAACGTTGCTTCGCGCTCCGGCGCGGTGCTAACCGGCTGTGGCCACTTTCTTTGATCAATGCATTCAGGACAGCGCTGACCTGCGAAGACATGGATTTTTTCGGAGCGTTCGCACGGCTTCGGGGCGCAGAATTCCAATACTTGAAAATGACTGCTCAAATCGGGTGAACAGCAAAGCGCAGGCGGCCCGCCCCCTTCCGGGCGGACCGCCTGCGGAGGCGGGTGCTACACGCCCGCCAAGGACTGGATCCAGTCGCGGTACTCGGTGATGTTGGTGTAGGCGGTGGTGGTCTGCCGGTCACTGGTCGAAGCCACGCCTACCTGCACGTTCCCGGAGAACATCGGTCCGCCGGAGTCACCCCCGGCCGGGATCCCGTCGCCGCGGCTCGCGCAGACCGCGGTGCCGCCGCGGTAGTCGCTGCACGCGATATCGGTCACGTCCACGTCGGCGACCTTGAGGATCTGCGACTGGCACTCGATCTCGGGGCGATCGGTGCAGGTCGCGCCCCAGCCGTAGGTCTGCACGGTCTGACCGACCTCGACGTCGCCGACCGAGCCCAGCGGGGCGTACTCGGTCTGCACCGCGTGGTCGATGTTGACCAGCGCCAGGTCCGCCGTGTCGTGGATGTGCACGCCGCCAGGCTTGGCCGAGGCTTGCTCGCCCTGCGTCTGGTCGACGTTGCCGATGTTGAAGCTGACGCTGTCCCCGGCGCCTTCCACGCAGTGCTGCGCGGTGAGCACCCACTCCGGGGCGATGATCGTGGCGGTGCAGGTCTCCTGACCGTCGACGAACAACCGCGCCGCCCACGGCGCGCTGTCCACCTCCCGTCCGTCGATGATGTTGGTATGCACGTCCGGCGGCGGGGTCTGTTCCGCCTGGGCCGGAACGGCGAACGCCGCGGCGGCCAACGCCACCCCGGCGGCACCGGCGAGATTTCGGGCGAGCGACACGCTGATCTCCTTCGGTTCGCGAGGACGCAGCTGGTTCGAACCGAAAACAGACTCTTCACTCGATCGAGTGATGCTGTCCATCGCTTGAGCACAAGTCGCCAATTCCTGGCGAAATGATCGAATTTGATCAAGATGCCCGCTGCTCGCGGGGGCCGAACAATCGGATCGAATTCCCGTATTTCACGTAATGAGGGGGAACCGCGATGGAGATCACCGCGTACCCGCCGGGTATGCCGTGCTGGGTCGATATGGGTAGCCCCGACATGGCGGCATCGAAGAACTTCTACAGCCAGTTGCTCGGCTGGGATTACGAGGACGCCGGGCCGGAATCCGGTGGTTACCAGTTGGCCACGGTGCGCGGGAAGCGCGTCGCGGGTATGGGGCCGCAGTTCCAGGAGGGCGTCCCGACGGTGTGGACCACCTACCTGGCGGTCGCTGACGCCGACGCCACGGCCCGCTCGGTGCGCGACGCGGGCGGCCGGGTGTTCCTGGAACCGATGGATGTCCTGGACCAGGGGCGGATGGCGGTCTTCGCGGATCCCACCGGTGCGGTGGTAGCGGCTTGGCAGCCCGTCCGGATGCCGGGTTCCGGGCTGGTCAACGAACCGGGTGCGGTGTGCTGGAACGAACTCGACACCCGCGACCCGGAGGGGGCGAAGGCGTTCTACGGCAAGGTTTTCGGCTGGTCCACCAGTGAGGTGCCGATGGCGGAGGCGCCCTACTCGATGTGGCACCTCGGCGACGTGGAACAGCCCATCGGCGGCATGATGAAAATGGGCAAGAACTGGCCAGCCGAGGTGCCGCCGCACTGGATGGTCTGCTTCGCGGTGCACGACGCCGATACCGCCGTGGAAATAGTCCGCGAACTCGGCGGTGCGGTGTTCTACGGCCCAGAAGACATCGGGCCGGGCCGGTTCGCTGTGGTCGCCGACCCGCACGGCGCGGCTTTCGGCGTCCTCAAGCTCCGGGCGCCGTAGTCCATTGTGGACTTTGCGAGGTCAGCTGTCGATCTGGTCGTGGTGCTGGTCTTCGATGGCCCGCTTCTCGCCGCGGTAGAGCCGACGTTGCCCGCGCTCGGAAGTCCGGTCGTTGGCGATGACGACCGCGACCCACGGCAGCGCCCCGGTGACGACCACGATGCCGAGCGCGAGCCACCAGATGTGCGCGAGCAGCCCGGCGGCGGTGAAGCCAACCAGGTGCACCGCCATGAGAACGGCGTAAACCCGCTTGCGATGGCGCTGCTCAGCATCGAAGGACGGTGCCGCATCGGTGATCAACACCGGCTCGTCGCGATGCCGCCTACGCCACACGGCCACCTCCCAACCGGGCCACACCACGGCCTACCCAACGAGCCCCAACCCAAAGCACGATCACTGGGACTGGCGTCGTAGTTCGCGGTACTCCTTCTGGACGAGCACGATGATCACCACGTCCAGCAGGGCGAAGAGGGGTAGGACCGCTGAGTGCGTTTGGATCGCTCGGAGGAGTTCGGCTATTACGAACAGCGCCAGTGCCGTTGTCGCTACCGGGTACATCGGCACTATCTTGCGCAGCAGCGCGATCACCAGGCCGAGTTTGATCACTCCGTGCGCCACCAGGTAGATGATCACGAACGTGCGGCTGCCGCCCACGAAGTGCTGCACCGCCACCTCGAAATGCCCGGCGAGCGCGCCGCTGGGCGGCCCGAGCAGATCTCGCGTGACGACCGCGTGCGCGAACCGGCTCACAACGGCCGGGGGCAGGAAGATCAGGACTATTCCGGCGACCAGTTGCGTCGCGCCGTCCAGGCCCTTCAGCCAGACGGCGACTCGGAACAACTTGTCGGTCAGCGTGCTCGGCGCACTCACCGCTCCATGATGCGCGCCGGGATCCAACACGGCGATCTTGCTGGCCAAACTTGTCGATCGACTCGCGGCGGCTGCTGGGCACCCGGCGGCCCGCAAGTGTGCGATACCTGACAGATCAGGAGAGGTTCGTCAAAAGACCTGGTCAGGTAGCCTCGGAGCCGCTGAGGGGACTCGAACCCCTGACCGTCCGCTTACAAGGCGGGCGCTCTACCAGCTGAGCTACAGCGGCACGCACTTTCCTCGTGCGGGGACATCGTAAGCGTCGATCCGGCGCGGTTGGAAAGCGGCTGCTACGACTTCTAGCGGACGATGGCCGTCGTCGCGGCGGCGACCTCCGGAAATTCAGTGATGGACGCCACAGATGGTGGGTGCAACGGTCGGCTTATGACAGGCGATGCCCGAGGGGAAGATCAGGCACGGCGATCCGCTGGTAGGGCGGCGCGGCAGGAAGGAAGACCAGCAGTGGGAATCACGCAGCGCGCCCGCGGTGTGCTGCGGCGGCGCGATCCGGAGGCCACCCTCCCGCCGGGTGCGCGCAACGTCGTCCACGGGCCCGCGCTGCCCGATGAATCCACCCTCCACCTCGTCCTGGACCTCGGCCTGCGCATCGGCGAGGTGCAGATGGCCAGCGGCGCGGGCGCCTCGGACGTGACCGCGACGATCATCGGCGTGGTCAACGCGTACGGTCTGCCGCACTGCGAGGTGGACGTGATCTACACGTCGATCACGGTGTCCTGCTACCGGGGCACCGACCTGCCGCCGATCACCTCGCTGCGGGTGGTCCGCAACCGGTCCATCGACTACACCCGGCTCGCTGATGTCGAGGCGCTGCTCCGGCGGATCACCGCCGGGGAGGTGACCGCCTCCGACGCCTACCGTGAGCTGGACCGGATCACCACCGCGCCGCACCCGTTCCCGCGCTGGGTCGCGACGCTGGCCTGGGCGGGCATGGCCGCCTCGCTGGCGGTGCTGCTCGGCGGCGGCACGGACTGGAAGCTCCCGCTGATCGCGGCCGCGGCGACCGCGCTGGTGGACCGGATCGGCCGGTTGCTGAACAGGCGCGCGTTGCCGTTCTTCTTCCAGCAGATCGTCGGCGGCGCGATCGCCACCAGCGTCGCCCTGGGCTGCTACTCCCTCGGCTGGCTGCAAAACGCTGACTTGGCGGTGGCGGCGAGCATCATCGTGTTGTTGTCCGGGATGACCGTGGTCGGCTCCATGCAGGACGCGGTCACCGGGTACAACGTGACCGCCGCGGGTCGGACAGCGGAGCTCGGACTGATGTCGGCCGGGTTGATCGCCGGTGTCGTGCTGGCGCTCTACGTCGGTGTGCGCATCGGTGGCGACGCCGTCAGCGGCCTCGACGCGCAGGCCATCGGACGTGCCGGAGTGTTGGCGCCGGGACTGCACCTGCCCGTGCAGATGCTCGCCGGTGCGTCCACGTCGGCTTGCTTCGCGCTCGCCAGCTATGCGCCGCCGCGACCGCTGCTGGCGGCTGGCATCGGCGGAGGTGTCGCGGCGGCGGTGCACGCGCTGCTGACGACGGTGGCCGACGTGCACACCGTGCTGGCCGGTGCGGTGGCGACCACCGTGGTCGGTTTCGTCGGCGGGATCATCGCGCGGCGGCTGCGGATTCCCGCGCTGGTGATCGCGGTTTCCGGCGTGGCGCCGCTGTTGCCCGGTCTGGCGACCTACCGCGGGCTGTACGAGCTGTCCGTGCTGGGCAGCCCGTCGGGAGTGGCCACGCTGATGCTCGCGGTCGCCACCGGACTCGCGCTCGGCGCTGGTGTGGTGCTCGGGGAGTACCTCGCCCAGCCGGTGCGCACCAGCCTCGGTAGGTTGGAACGCCGTATTTCCGGGCCGCGGATGTCCGGTCCGCTGCGCCCCACCCGGCGGCGGTTGGATTGATCAGCCGTGCCGCGTTTGGCCTGCTAATTCCGGCCAAACGACTCACGGCGGGCGGTCGGCGTTTGCACCACACGCAGTACGCAGGCGCGGGCTCGATTAGCTAGCCTCGCGACAGGTGGATGACACGGCGGGAGGAATACCGGTGAGCAGGGCCAGTACGCCCGACCGAGCGGATTTCGTCGTAGTCGCGAACCGACTGCCGGTGGATCTGGAACGCCTCGACGACGGCACCGAACGTTGGAAGCACAGCCCCGGCGGGCTGGTCACCGCGCTGGAGCCGTTCCTGCGCGCCCGGCGCGGCGCGTGGGTCGGCTGGCCGGGCGTCGCCGACATCGAGGTCGAGCCGTTCGCCGACGACGGCCTGCACCTGCATCCGGTGCCGTTGACGGCGGACGAATTCGCGGAGTACTACGAGGGCTTCTCCAACGCCACGTTGTGGCCGCTGTACCACGACGTGGTCGTGCCGCCGGTTTTCGACCGCGCCTGGTGGAACGCGTACCGACGGGTGAACCGGCGCTTCGCGCAGGCCGTCGCGCAGGTCAGCGCCGAGGGCGCGACGGTCTGGGTGCAGGACTACCAGCTGCAGCTGGTGCCCGCCATGCTCCGGGAACTGCGACCCGACCTGCGGATCGGGTTCTTCCTGCACATCCCGTTCCCGCCGGTCGAGCTGTTCATGCAGCTGCCGTGGCGCACCGAGATCGTGCGCGGACTGCTCGGCGCCGACCTGGTCGGCTTCCACCGGCCGGGCGGGGCGCAGAACTTCCTGTGGTTGGCCCGCCGCCTGGCCGGGTTCGAGCCCAGCCGCGGTCAGGTCGGCGTCCGGTCCCGGCCGGGCGTGGTGCAGGTCGGCGACCGCACCGTGCGAGTTGGCGCGTTCCCGATCTCCATCGCCGCCACCGAACTCGACCGGTTGGCGCGCACCAAGGAGATCCAGCAGCGCGCCCGGACGCTGCGCGCGGAACTGGGCAATCCGCGCAAGATCATGCTCGGCGTCGACCGGCTCGATTACACCAAGGGCATCGACGTGCGGCTGCACGCGGTGCACGAACTGCTCGCCGAAGGCCACATCAAGGCCGAGGACGTGACGATGATCCAGATCGCCACGCCCAGCCGGGAACGCGTCGAGCACTACAAGCAGATGCGCGAGGACATCGAGCGCGAGGTCGGGCGGATCAACGGCGAGTTCGGCCGGGTCGGCCATCCAGCCGTGCACTACCTGCACACCTCGGTGGACCGCAAGGACCTGGTGGCCTTCTACTGCGCCGCCGACCTGATGGTCGTGACCCCGGTGCGCGACGGCATGAACCTGGTGTGCAAGGAATACGTGGCCTGCCGGTACGACCTCGGCGGCGCACTGGTGCTGAGCGAATTCGCCGGTGCTGCGGCGGAGCTCACGAGTGCGTTCCTGGTGAACCCGCATAACCTGGATGGTGTGAAGGACGCGCTGCTCGCCGCCCTCGACATCGATGAAGCGGAGGGACGCCGTAGGATGCGCGCACTGCGTCGGCAAGTGCTCACGCACGACGTCGACCGCTGGGCGCGGTCGTTCCTCGAAGCACTGGGCACACCCCTCGCGGACTAGCTGCGAGTAACCGGTCCGCAACACGGACACCACAGCTTCAGCGATACTGATTGAACCCGGTCGCCGTCAACGATCACCATCGACGACGCGACCCGGATCGATCCACGTCCCACCGACCCACGCCCCCATTAGGAGTATGGCGTTGACCGCCGAAGCCCTGCCTGCCGAGCTGCGCCGCGTGATCGTGCAGCTCGCGCGGACACCGCGACTTCTGGTCGCCTGTGACTACGACGGCACCCTGGCCCCCATCGTGGCCGACCCGACCCAGGCGAAACCGTTGCCCGAATCGGTGCACGCCCTGCGGTCGCTGGCCGCGCTGCCCGCGACCACCACAGCGGTGATCTCCGGTCGCGCGCTGCGCGATCTCGCGACCCTGTCGCGGTTGCCCGCCGAGGTGTACTTGGTCGGCAGTCACGGCTCCGAGTTCGACGTCGGCTTCGTGCACGAGCTCGAACCGGAAGCCACCCAGCTGCGCACCGAACTGCAGGTCGGCCTGCAGGACATCGCGCGCGGCAAGCCCGGCGTCACGTTGGAGGCCAAACCGGCCAGCGTCGCGGTGCACGTCCGGCGGGCCGAGCCGGAGGTGGCCGAGGAGGTGCTGGAGGCCGTCCGCACCGGTCCGGCGACCTGGGCGGGCGTGCAGGTCACCGAGGGCAAAGCGGTCATCGAGCTGGCCGTGGTGCAGACCGACAAGGGCAACGCGCTGGACGCGCTGCGCCACCAGGTGGGCGCTACCGCGGCGGTCTTCCTCGGCGACGACGTCACCGATGAGAAGGCGTTCGCTCGGCTGCACGGACCCGACCTGGGCATCAAGGTCGGCGACGGGGACACGCTCGCGCAGTACCGGATCGGCAGCACCACCGAGGTCGCCACCGTGCTGGCGTTCCTGATGGAGGAGCGGCGCACCTGGCTCTACGGCGAGCAGGCGCCGCCGATCGAGCGGCTGACGATGATGTCCAACGAGCGCACCGTCGGACTGCTCACCCCGGACGCGCGGTTGACCTGGATGTGCCACCCGGGGCCGGATTCGGCCGCGGTGTTCGCCGACCTGCTCGGCGGCCCCGGCGCGGGGCACTTCTCGATCCGCCCGCAGGGTGGCAACGGCTCCCAGCGCAGCCCACTGCCGCTGGGGCAGCGCTACGTGCCGAACACCATGATCGTGGAGACGCGCTGGTCGCGACTGCTGGTCACGGACTACCTGGCGCACGGCACCGGCGGCCACCGGACCGACCTGGTCCGGGTGATCAGCGGCAGCACCCGCGCGGCGGTGGAGTTCGCGCCGCGCCCGGAGTTCGGGCAGGTGCCGGTGCGGTTGACCGCCGAGGCGGGCGGGTTGCGGGTGCAGGGCACCGCCGAGCCGATGGTGCTGTACTCGCCGGGTGTGCAGTGGGAGATCACCTCCGACGGCATGCACGAATCCGCGCACGCCGTGGTCGACCCCAGCGAGGACAGCCCGATCGTGCTGGAGATGCGCTGCGGCACCGACGACCTGTCGCCGACGGCGGCGGAGGCCGAGCGCCGCGCCGAGGCCGACCAGTACTGGTCGGAGTGGATGGGCACGCTGTCGCTGCCCGAAGTCGAGCGCGACCTGGTCGCCCGGTCCGCGCTGACGCTGCGCGGCCTGTGCAACTCCGACACCGGCGGCATCATGGCCGCCGCCACCACCTCGCTGCCCGAGGAGATCGGCGGGGTGCGCAACTGGGACTACCGGTACTGCTGGCTGCGCGATGGTGCGATGACCGCGCAGGCGCTCGTCACGCTGGGATCCACGGCCGAGGCCGAAGCGTTCCTGAACTGGCTGCACCGGGTGCTGGAGACGCTGCCCGGACCGGAGCGGCTGCACCCGCTGTACACCCTGCAGGGCACCGGGCTCGGCCCGGAGGCCGTGATCGACAGCCTGCCTGGCTACGCCGGGTCGCGGCCGGTCCGCGTCGGCAACCTCGCCGACCAGCAGGTGCAGCTGGACGTGTTCGGCCCGGTGGTGGAGCTGATCGCGCACTTGGCGCAGGCCACCGGCCGGGTTCGGGACGTCGACTGGGAACTGGTCACGGCGATGGCCGAGGCGGTCTCGCACCGCTGGTCCGAACCCGACCACGGCATCTGGGAAGAGCGCGACGTGCCGCGCCACCACGTGTACTCCAAGGTGATGTGCTGGGTGACGCTGGACCGGGCGCTCAAGCTGGCCGCCGCCTACGACCGCAAGGCCGACCCGTCCTGGGAGCCGCTGCGCGAGCAGATCAGCCAGGACGTGGTGAAGAACGGCTGGCACCCGGACGTGCAGGCGTTCACCACCGCCTACGAGGGTTCCGACCTGGACGCGGCGTCGCTGCACGTGGGGCTGTCCGGGCTGATCGACCCGTCCGACGAGCGGTTCCAGGCGACCGTCACCGCGATCGAGTCCGAGCTGCGCAGCGGGTCCACTGTGTACCGCTACCGCCGCGATGACGGACTGCCGGGCGACGAGGGCGGTTTCCACCTGTGCGCGGCGTGGCTGATCGAGGCGTACCTGCTGATCGGGCGGCGCACCGAGGCCGAGGAGCTGTTCCAGCAGATCGTGGACACCGCTGGCCCGACGGGACTGCTGTCCGAGGAGTACGACCCGATCGCGGAGCGCTCCCTGGGCAACCACCCCCAGGCGTACTCCCACCTGGGCCTGATCCGCTGCGCCCAGTTGCTGTCCGCGTAGCTCTTTCAGCGAGGTGAAGGGCACCTTTTACCAAGTTGCTTGGTGAAAGGTGCCCTTAGGCCTGTTTCGGCATCGATCACGATTTAGACGAATGGGGCCATCCCATCGGGGGGTGGCTAATACGCTCTGTGCCGGACACGCGATGGGAAGGGCGGACGGGTGAACGGACTGACCGCAACGCTGATCGTTTTGGTCATCGTGCTGATCATCGTCGCGGCGGTCGCCGTGATCCTGGGCCTGCGGGCCAGGCGCACCGCCCGGAAACCGGAAGGTCGGCCGACCGACCCGTTCCACACCGGTGATCAGGACTCGCTGCGCGGTGACCCGCGGGCGCTGAAGGCGGGCGACATCGTGGAGGTCCGCGGCCAGACCTACACGGTGCGCGGCAGCGTCCGGCTCTCCGAAGGCGGCTGGAACTGGTCGGAGCACCTGCTCGACGACGCCAAGGACACCCAGGTGTGGCTGGCCGTGGAGGAGGACCCGGACCTGATCCTGTCGCTGTGGACGCCGGTCGCCGATGCTGGCGAACCCGGCGCGAAGACCGTCGACTTCGCCGGGCGCACCTACCACTCCGAGGAGTCCGGCAGCGCGGAGTTCCGCAGCGAGGCGACCACCGGCCTGGCGGAGCGGGGCACCGTGCGCTACCACGACTACCAGGCATCGGACGGCTCGAAGCTGGGCTTCGAGTCCTACGGCGGCGCCGACTGGGAGGCCAGCACCGGCGAGGAGCTCAGCCGCTACGACGTGCTCATCTACCCGACGGCGGACTGACCTGTGAAACCAAAGTTCTGGTTCGTGCTGGCCGGTGCCGCTGCGGTGCTGGCGCTGATCATCGGGCTGGTGACGATCTTCTCCACCGGCACCGGGCCGCGCGGCTACGTCGCGAACACCTACACCCGCGCGGCCCACCTGGACCTGCCCGGCGACTCCGACAACCGGGCCTACACCAGCACGCTGTTACCGAGCGCGGTCGCCTACCAGATCAGCTCGAAGTGGCGGCCGCAGTCGCAGTACACCGACTCGTCAGGCATCTACCTGCGGTATTCCGACGACGCCGTGGTGATCAAGCCGCAGGCGCCGGGTTCGGTGATCCACGTGATGGACGTCGACCACGCCTACCGCCGCTACCACAGCCACGTCGGCGGGTTCTGGGGTTGGGGCAGCCCGCACGGCGAGAGCTTCCGCGGTAGAGGACCGGGGGCTGGCAAATGACCACCACCATTGGGAAACCGGCTCGCCGCCTGTGGATAGTCGCGATCGTCGTCGGCTTCTTCCTCCTCGTCGGCAGCGTTGCTGTCTCGGGGCTGTTCGGCAGTTCCGCGCAGCGCACCTTCACCTCGGACGACACCACCTACTACTCGGACACCCAGACCTACTCGGGTCCGCCGATCCAGCGGTTCACCCCGGCCGATGCGCAGCAGTTGGCGCAGGGCCTCGCCGCGGCCGAGAAGCAGCACGGGGTGTGCTTCGGCTGGAAGCTCGTCGACGGATCCACCAAGAAGTTCGACCAGGGGTCCAGCCGGGGCGCGAACGTGCCCGCCAACACCTGCCCGCGCTGGGCCGAGACCCAGGTCTTCGTCGCCGCCGCGGCCACCGACGACGACCAGGACGCGGCCGAGATAAGGGTCGACGGCTCGGACGAGTTCAGTTCGCTGCCGGACAACGCGGACTTCGTGAACCTCGGTGTCACCGCGGACTCGCTGGCCGAGGACACGGTGACGGTGACCGGGCAGGCCGCGTTGGGACTGCCGCTGCTGATGGTCGAAAGCGGCGCGCTGCGACCACCGCAGGTGCCGGACAACCCGCCGGGCAACGCCTCGGTTCCGCCGCTGCCGCAGGGTGATGGCTCGGGGTCGAACTGGGTGACCTGGGCGTGGCTCGTCGGGTTGGGCGTCGTCGTGGTTCTCGGCCTGTTGCTGGGTTTCCGGGCCCGCGCCAAGCAGAAGTCCACATCGGACACCCCGGCCGGTCCACCACCACCGAGGCCCCCGCAGCCGCCGGGACCGCCGCCGGGAGCTCCGATGCCACCGCCGCCGCCGGGTGGTCGGCCGCAGCCGGGCTGGCCCGGACCGCCTCCCGGACCGCCGCCACCTGGTCCACCGCGCGGTGGCCCACCGCCGCCTTGGCCACCACCTCCACCGCAGGGGCCGCCGCCAGCGGGCCCTCGACGCTGACCGCACCGACCACGACACGAGAAGGACACGACCTTGCTCCAGGAATTGCTCACCGGGCTGCTCGCCGCGGTCGCCTACGGGGTGATCGGCGTGGCGATGATGGCGCTCGGCTACCTGCTCGTCGACCTGGCCACGCCGGGCAAGCTCCGCGACCTGATCTGGGTACGCCGCAACCCGAACGCGGCGTTGCTGCTGGTCTCCGGGCTGCTCGGGGTTGGGATCATCTTGACCACCGCGATCGCGGCCAGCGCCGACGACCTGGTCGCCGGACTGATCGGCACCCTCGCCTACGGGATCCTCGGACTGGTGCTGATGAGCCTGTCGTTCCTGCTCATCGACGCGGTGACGCCGGGCAAGCTGGGCGACGAACTGGCCGCTGCGAACCTGCACCCGGCCAGCTGGGTGTCGGCGACCGCGCACGTGGTGATCGCCGTGCTCATCGCTGCCGCGATCTGGTGATCAGCGCGTGTCGGTGAATGCCGAGCCCACCACCGAGCCCGCCGAACCGGACGTCGCGCCCGGCAAGCAACGCGGCCGGATCGCCCGGACCGCGGTGCTGGTGGCGGTGTTCATCTGCGCCGCTTGTGGCTTGGTCTACGAACTGGCGCTGGTCGCGCTCGGCAGTTACCTGATCGGCGACACCGTCGGCCAGGCGTCGATCGTGCTGTCGCTGATGGTGTTCGCGATGGGCATCGGCGCGCTGGCCGCGAAACCGCTGCAACGCTGGGCGGCTCCGGCCTTCGCGGGCATCGAGCTGCTGCTCGCGCTGCTCGGCGGGCTGAGCGTGCTCGGGCTGTACGCCGCGTTCGCTTGGCTGAGCCTGTACACACCGGCGCTGATCGCGACCGCGCTCGTGCTGGGCGTGCTGATCGGCGCCGAGATCCCGCTGCTGATGGTGCTGTTGCAGCGGATTCGGCAGCAGGACGCGGGTTCCGCGGTCGCGGACCTGTTCGCGGCCGACTACGTCGGCGGACTCGTCGGCGGGTTGGCCTTCCCGTTCCTGCTGCTGCCGCTGTTCGGGCAGGTGCAGGGCGCGTTGCTGGTCGGCATGCTCAACGCCGCGGCCGGGCTCGGGCTGGTGCTGACCGTTTTCCGCCGGGAACTGTCCAAACGCGCCACTTTGCTGCTGACCAGCGCATCCCTGCTGGTGGGCGGCGTGCTCGTCGGGGCTTGTGCGTTCGCCGACGATTTCGAGATCACCGCGCGCCAAGCGCTCTACGCGGACCCGGTGGTGCACTCGGAGCGCACTCCCTACCAGGACGTCGTGCTGACCGAATCGGTGTCGTTGAGCGGCAACCCCGACACCCGGCTGTACCTGAACGGGGATCTGCAGTTCAGCTCGGTGGACGAGTACCGGTACCACGAGGCGATGGTGCATCCGGCGATGGCCGGGCCGCACGGGCGGGTGCTCGTGCTCGGCGGCGGTGACGGGCTGGCGCTGCGGGAGTTGTTGCGCTACCCGGACGTCCGCGAGGTCACGCTGGTGGAACTCGACCCGGCCGTGCTGGCGCTGGCCCGAACTGATCCGCGAGTGTCCACTTTGAACGCGCACAGCTTCGCCGATCCGCGGGTCCGGACGGTGTCGGCGGACGCCTTCAGCTGGTTGCGGGACAACCGGGAGCGGTATGACGTGGTGCTCGTCGACATGCCCGACGCGGACTCCACGGCCACCGCGAAGTTGTACTCGGCCGAGTTCTACGGACTGGTCCGGCATGCGATGTCCGACGACGCGCGAGTCGTGGTCCAGGCCGGTTCGCCGTTCTTCGCCCCGAAGGCGTTCTGGTGCACCGAATCGACGATGCGCTCGGCCGGGCTGAACACCGTGCCGTACGAGGTGTCGGTGCCCAGCTTCGGAGAGTGGGGCTTCCACCTCGGCTCGGCGGCCACCCCGCCGTCAGCGGGCGCGGCGGCCAGCGGCGGTAGCGCGCTCGCGTCGCCCGGCGCGCCGCCGTTGCGGTTGCCCGTGGATGCTCCGCCCTTGCGCTCGCTGGACGCGGCGACGCTGCAAGCGGCGGCGACGTTCCCACCGGACCGGTCGCGGATCCCCGGTATGGAGCCCTCGACCCTGCTGCACCCGACGATCCTCCAGTACGCCCAAGGCGAGTGGACGAACTACTGACCCGTCGAATGTCCAGGCGAAATCCCAATTTCAGGGAAGTTCGGCACCGCTACGGGCCGAACCAGCGTTCTTCGGCTGAGCGGGGCGGGGCTGACGTGCTGCCCGTGATGAGTTGGGTTTCCAGCTGGATGTGGCGGGGTCGGCCCGGCTCGCTGGCCTCCAGCAGCAGCCGTCCGGCGGCGCGCCCCTTCTCCAGCCACGGCTGGCGCACCGTCGTCAGGCCCACCCGCTCCGCATCCGGGATTCCGTCGAAGCCGGTGATGGTCAGGTCCTCGGGCACCCGCAGGCCGCGGTTGCGGGCCTCGCTGAGCGCGCCGAGCGCCAGGATGTCCGAAGTGCACACGATGGCGGTGATCTCCGGATCGATCTCCAGCAACTGCGCCGCCGCCGACGCACCGGAGGCCGTGGTGTGGTCGAAGCGCTCGACCACCGGCACCGTCGTCCAGTCCACCCCGGCCTCGCTGAACGCCTCGGCCAGCGCGGTCAACCGGGCCTTCTGCACGTGGAAGCTGGCGTTGGCCTGCCGCTGCACCGACGCGGGCCCGTCGTTGCGACCGCGGGCCAGGCGCATGCACAGCACCCCGATCCGGCGATGCCCGAGCCCGATCAGGTGATCGGCGACGGTCTTGATGGCCTTCCCGTCGTCCGGACCGACCCAGTCCAGGTTGTCCAGCCGCGGCTGGTCGCAGACCACCACCGGAACCGGGCGTTCGAGCACCGCCGCCAAGTGCGGGTCATCTTCCGGGACCGAGTACACGACGAATCCGTCCACTCCGGCGCGGTGCACCGCCGCGACGTCCTCGCGTTCCGGGCTCGCCGGGATCAACAACAGGCCCTGACCAGCATCTTCGCAGGCCAGTGCAAGTCCTTCGAGGAAGCCCACCGCGCCCGGATCGCGGAAGGCGTACGAGAGGTTCTCGGTCAGCAGCAGCCCGACCGCACCCGCCTTCCGGGTCCGCAACGACCGCGCCACCGGGTCCGGGCCCGGATAGCCGAGTCGGCGAGCCGTTTCGAGGACTCGCTTGCGCAGCTCCGGGGAGAGCTGGTCCGGACGGTTGTACGCATTCGACACCGTTGTCCGGGAGACCCCGAGTTCCGCAGCGAGCGAGGCGAGCGTCGCAGGCCGCCGGGCATTCGTTGACCGCGCCATGGAGGAACCGTAACGGTTCAGTACCGTAGGGTGAAGCGAGCATGATGCATATCCCACTCACGTTCGAATCATGAACACGGAGCGACGCAGAGTAACTACGCTCCGAAATGGTTCATTCAAGGGGCTGACCGCGAGCCGTTTTGCGGTTACGTTCTTCGGGACCGATTCGGTGAAAGGTGCGTCACAGATGGCTGAGGTTGCATACGTCAACGCCTCGCGCGTTTACCAGGGGAATCCGCCGGTCCGCGCTGTCGATCAGCTCGCCCTGGATGTCGCAGACGGCGAGTTCCTGGTCCTGGTCGGCCCGTCGGGCTCGGGCAAGTCGACGGCGTTGCGAATGCTCGCCGGTCTCGAAGACGTCGACGAGGGTGGGATCACCATTGGTGGCAACGATGTCACCAACACTCCGCCGAAGTCGCGGGACATCGCCATGGTGTTCCAGTCGTACGCGTTGTACCCGCACATGACCGTGGCCGAGAACATGGGCTTCGCGCTCAAGCTGCGCAAGACCCCCAAGGGCGTCATCAAGGAGAAGGTCACCGAGGCCGCCAAGATGCTCGACCTGGAGAAGTACCTGGACCGCAAGCCCAAGGCGCTCTCCGGTGGGCAGCGGCAGCGGGTGGCGATGGGGCGCGCGATCGTCCGGGAGCCGAGCGTGTTCCTGATGGACGAGCCGCTGTCCAACCTCGACGCCAAGCTGCGCGTGGAGACCCGCGCCAACATCGCGGCGCTGCAGAAGCGGCTGGGCACCACCACGATCTACGTCACCCACGACCAGGTCGAGGCCATGACGATGGGGCACCGCGTCGCGGTGCTCAAGGACGGGTTGCTGCAGCAGGTCGCCACGCCGCGCGAGCTGTACGAGAACCCGGCGAACGCCTTCGTGGCGGGCTTCATCGGCTCGCCCGCGATGAACCTCAAGACTGTGCCGCTGAGCAGCGAGGGAGCAGTGCTGGACGGGACGACCATCCCGCTGCCGCGCGATGCCGTCTCCGCCGCGGGCGACCTCAAGGAGATCACCTTCGGCGTCCGTCCCGAGGCGTTGTCGCTGACCTCCGGCGAGGAGCAGGGGCTGGCCATGACCGTCGAGCTGGTCGAGGAGCTCGGCGCCGACGCGCTCATCCACGGCTCCATCGAGATCAACGGCTCCCAGGAGCGCTTCGTCGTCCGCGGGGACGGCCGCACGCCGCCCGCGCTCGGCCAGAAGGTGACCGTGGCGCTGCGCGACACCAGTGAGATCCACCTCTTCCACCCGGAGACGGGAGTCCGCCTCACCGCCTAGTTTTCGCAGATCACCCCAAGGCTGACGCCCCCGCTGGTCCTGGCGGGGGCGTCGTTGTGCGTGCAGTCGAAATAACCCGGTCGGTGGAACGTTGTGCTCAAGGGTGCTTAGACTGTAGTTGACAACGGTTTCCGTTACCGTTCGCAACTAGGGCTCAGTCCGCTGCGCCAGAGGTCGATCACCGAGGAGTGCATCCGATGACCGTTCGCCGCCGAAGTGCTGCCGCGTTAGCCAGCCTCGCCGCAACCGCTCTCGCACTGACCGCCTGCGGTACCGGCGAGCAGGCAGCACCCGGCGGCGGGGACAAGATCAAGGTCGTCGCCTCGACGAGCGTGTGGGGCAGCGTGGTGCAGGCGGTCGGCGGTGATGGCGTCGAGGTGGAGTCGATCATCCGCGACCCCAGCGCCGACCCGCACTCCTACGAGAGCAGTCCGCAGGACGCCGCGAAGGTCACCGACGCCGACCTGTTGGTGTTCAACGGCGGCGGCTACGACGAGTTCATGACGCAGATCCTCGGCAGCGGTGGCCAGGGCAAACCCACCGTGGAGGCCGTCAAGGACGAGCACGAGGGCGAGCCCGCCACGCACGAGGCGCCGGACGAGCACGCGGGGCACGACCACGCGGTGAACGAGCACGTCTGGTACGACCTGCACGTGGTGCACGAGGTCGCCGACCAGGTGGCCACCGAGCTGGGCAAGCTCCGGCCCGCCGAAGCCGAGCAGTTCAACCAGGCCGCCGACCGGTTCGAGCAGGAGATCAGCGGCATGGAGGGACGGGTCGGCGAGATCGCCGCGGCCAACCAGGGCAAGCAGGTGATCGTCACCGAGCCGGTCGCGCACTACCTGGTCGAGGCCGCGAAGCTGCAGGACATCACCCCACCGTCGTTCGTCAACGCCATCGAGGCCGAGACCGATCCGTCGGCGGCGGCGGTCGCGGAGGTCCAGAACGTGGTGAACGCCGGGCAGATCGCGGCGGTCATCTACAACCCGCAGACCGAATCGCCGGTCACCCGCAACGTGCGCAGCGCCGCCGAGCAGAATCGCATCCCGGTGGTGGAGCTGACCGAGACGCTGCCGACCGACAAGACCTACGTGCAGTGGATGGACGCCCAGATCACTGCGTTGCAGAACGCCCTGAACCAGAATCGCTGAGATATGACCGCCAAACCCGAGACCGAGCTGGTCGTCACCCGCACCGACACCGCCCCTGCGGTGCGGCTGCGCAACGCCGGGCTCTCCTACGGCCCCCGCGCCCTGTGGTCCGGCCTGGACCTGGACGTGGCACCGGGCGAGTTCCTGGCCGTGCTCGGACCGAACGGATCCGGCAAGACCAGCCTGCTGCGGGTGCTGCTGGGGTTGCAGCCGCTGACCACGGGCAGCGTCGAGATCGCCGGTGAACCGGCCCGTCGCGGCAGCAACCGGATCGGCTACATCCCGCAGCAGCGCGCTCTCGAAGCCACCGTGACGGTGCGCGGCAGCGATCTGGTCGGCCTCGGGCTGGACGGGCACCACTGGGGCATGGGCATCAGCAGCCGCCGGGAGCGCAAGCGCCGGGTGGCCGCGGCGCTGCGCGCGGTCGAGGCGACCGAGTACGCCCGGATGCCGCTGGGCCTGCTCTCCGGCGGGGAGCAGCAGCGGCTCCGGGTGGCGCAGGCGCTGGTCAGCGACCCGTCGGTGCTGCTGTGCGACGAGCCGCTGCTGTCCCTGGACATCTCGCACCAGCGCAAGGTCAGCCGGTTGATCGCCAACCAGGCGCGGCTGACCGGCGCCGCGGTCCTGTTCGTCACGCACGAGATCAACCCGGTGCTGCCGCTGGTCGACCGGGTGCTCTACCTGGTCGACGGCCGGTTCCGGATCGGTCCGCCGGACGAGGTGATGAACTCCGCCACGCTCTCCGAGCTGTACCGCACCGATGTCGAGGTCGCCCGGGTGGGCGGTCGGCTGGTGGTGGCGGGCACCGATGATCACGACCACCACGTGCAAGAGGCGGACGAGGCGTGAACGCATTCATCGACGCGCTGGGCAGGATCCTGGACTTCTCGACCACGGTGGACCTGCTCGGCTACCCGTTCGTCCAGCAGGCGCTGCTGGCCGCCGCCGCGCTCGGGCTCGTATCCGGTTGCCTGGCTCCGCTGATCGTCGCGCGGAAGATGTCGTTCGCCGTGCACGGCACCGCTGAGCTCGCCTTCACCGGCGCGGCGGCCGCGCTGCTGATCGGCGTCGGCGTGGGGGTCGGGGCGCTGGCCGGTGCCGTCGTCGCCGCGTTGCTGCTGGGTTTGCTGGGGCAGCGCGGCACCGAACGCGATTCGGTGATCGGCGCGATCTTGTCCTTCGGGCTCGGCGTTGGCGTGTTGCTGCTGTGGCTGAACCCGGAGCGGACCGCGAACAAGTTCAGCCTGCTGGTGGGGCAGATCGTCGGCGTCGACTCGTCGGACGTGCTGCTGCTGACCGGTTGCGCGGCGGTGGTGCTGCTGGTGCTGGCCTTCGTGTACCGACCGCTGCTGTTCGCCAGCGTCGACCCGGATGTCGCGGCGGCCCGCGGGGTGCCCGCGCGGCTGTTGACGCCGCTGTTCGCGGTGCTGGTCGGCGTGGCGACCGCACTGGGCGTGTACACCGTTGGTGCGTTGCTGGTGCTCGCGCTGATGGTGACGCCGGGGGCCGCGGCGGCGCGGGTGACCGCGAGTCCGGTCAAGGCGACCGTGCTGGCCGTGGTGTTCGCCGAGGTGGCGGTGCTCGGTGGCATCGTCCTGTCGCTGGCACCGGGAGCCCCGGTGAGCGCGTTCGTCACTATCATCTCGTTCGTGATCTACCTGGTGTGCCGGATCGTCGGCAACCGCCGACTCGGCCGCCTGGCCCGCACCCCGGTCCCCGCCTGAGCCGGGCGTCCGAACCGAATGGCGGCAGGCTCGGCGGTGACCCACGCTGGCGCTCGTGCCCGGAACCGTCCGGAGAAAAGTGCTGATCAACCTGGCGACCGCGCTGGCCGCCGTGGTGCTGAGCACCGTCGGGTACTACCTGCTGCCGATCGGCCGGTTCGGTGTCGCGGGCACCGTGAACTGGGTCGTCGCGTTCGCCATCGGACTGGCCGCCGTGGCCGCGCTGATCGTCTTCCAAGTGCGCCGGTTCCGGACCCGCGATGTGCGCCGGAGCAGCTCCATCGCTGGCGTGGTGGCGGCGTTGTACCTGGCGGTGCTGTTCTTCTCGACCGTCTACTTCGGACTCGCGTACCACGATCCGGGATCGATCACGGTGTTGCGCACCAAGACCGACGCGCTCTACTTCGCGCTGTCGATCACCAGCACGGTCGGTTTCGGCGACGTGCACGCGGTTTCCCAGCTCGCCCGCGCCATCGCCGCACTGCACATGGCCTTCAACATCGGATTCCTCGGCGCGGCCGTCGCGATAGTCCGGGTCAGGGCGAAGCGCCCCGACGGGGCCTGACGGTGACCTCGCCTTGCGGTAGTTCCGGGCGATTTCGCGCGCCGCCCGTCAGCTGAGGCCGAGGTAGCGGCGTTCGTTGAACTTCTCGCCCGCGCAGGAGGCGCCGAGGTCGTGGCCGATGCGCTCGATCACGTCCGCCATTTCCAACCTGGCCAGCCAGGAGCGGGGCAGTACCGACGTACCGTGCCGGGCGCCGAGGATGCTGCCGGTGACCGCCGCCGTGGAGTCGCTGTGCCCCGAGTGGTTGGCCGCCAGCCGCAGGGCGTCGGTGAACTGCTCGGGCTTCGGCAGCGCGAGCGCGCAGTAGACGCCGATGGCCAGCGCTTCCGGGCCGATCCAGCCCTGTCCGAGCCGCTCGATGTGGCCGACGCTCGCGCCCAACCTGGCCAGCGTGGACGCCTCCGCCAGCGCTGAAGCGGTCTCCGCGTCCTCGCGGAGCACCCGCCCCGCGGCCTGGTCCACCGCGGCTGGCAGCCGCCGCTGCTGCACTGCCACCAGGTGCACGATCAGCGCGAACGCTCCGGCCGAGGCCCAGCCGCCGACCCCGCCGTGGGTGAGCGCGGCGCACTGGCAGGCCAACTGGTAAGCCATTTCGGCGGTCGGCGCGAGGCCGAGCGGTGCGCTGCGGTCCACGCCGCCGCAGCCCTTGGAGCTGTTCCGCGGCCGGTCCGGCGTGCCGAGTTCGTCCTCCTGCAGCGCGCGGAGGCTGGTCAGGCCGGGCGCCCGGTTGGCGTACAGCTCGGGTTCGGCCAGCAGACCGGTGACGCCGGGCGGCGGTTTGTCCTCTTGCTGGGTGATCAGCCACCGCCGGTAGGCGGCACCCGTGGATTCCACCGGACGCCACTGGCCGCCGTTGTTGCCGCTGGTCCAGGCGTGCAGGTAGCCCTCGCCGGTGAACAGCGACAGCTGCGTGGCGTCGCCCAGCAGGGCCTGAGGTGGCGGTTCGGCGACGCCCTCCTGGCCGAATTCGGCTCGGATGTCGTCCAGTTGCGCGTACTCGACCGGACTACCGAGCGCATCGCCCAATGCCCCGCCGAGCAGGCAGGCCACCGCGCGATCGACCACTGTGGACGGCGTGCGCACGGGTGGGGCTCTCCTTCCACAGTGTCCTCGTACGAGTGATCGGCCGAGTTCAGACTTTACTTGCCGTATCGGTTTGCCGGGAGATGTTCACCGCAACGGCGAGCCGCGGAACGGTACGCCCTGGTGGAAACCGGACATAGCGCCATTGGGGTGAAACGTGGACCGGTGGTCACGCCACGTTCGGCGGAGGGTCGTTACGGTGTGTCGGGCTTCGGAGGCGCGGGCCTCGCCGGTGCGGATGATCTGGGGTGTGGACTCGGTGTGAGTGGTGACCGAGACTGGATGAAGGCTCAACAAAAACACGAACGAGAGTCGGATTTGGGGAACATGGCGCCGCACGGCAGCCCGATCGAGGCACCGAGCACGGGATTCGAATTCCGCCTGCTCGGTCCGCTTGAGGTGCGTGTCGACGGCACCCCGCGGCCACTGGGCAGCACCCCGGTCCGCGCCCTGCTGGCCTGCCTGCTGCTGGAACCGAACCAGGTCGTGTCGATGGACCGGCTCATCGACACGCTGTGGGACCACGACCCACCGGCCAGCGCCCGCACCATCATCCAGGGCTACGTCTCGCGGCTGCGCAAGCTCTTCGCCGAGGGTGGCCCGGAACGGCCGGAAATCGTCACCCGCGCGCCCGGCTACCTGCTGCGGGTCGACAGCGATCGGATCGACGCGCATCGCGCGCGGGCGCTGATCGGCCGGGCGCACGGACTGGAACCCGCCGAACGGTCGCGGGTGCTGGCCGAGGCGTTGACCCTGTGGCAGGGGCCGGTGCTGTCGGACATCGCGAGCAGCCGGTTGTACCGCATGGTCGCCCCCAACCTCGACGAGCTGCGGTTGCTCGCCGTGGAGGAGCGGGTGGCGGCCGACCTCGAACTCGGTCGGCACCACCAACTGGTGCTGGAACTGTCCATCCTGGTCGACCGGTACCCGCTGCGCGAACGGCTCACCGGGCAGTTGATGCTGGCCAACTACCGCGCTGGCCATCGCGCCGAGGCGCAGGCCCGCTACCACGCGCTGCGCCAGCGGCTGTCCAACGAGCTCGGCCTCGATCCCGGCCCCGAGCTGCGCGAACTCTACGAGCGACTGCTCCGCGACGACCCGACCCTGCGCAACCCGCAGCGCCGGATCGAACCCGCGCTCGGCATCCGGCGGCCGATCCCGGCCGAGCTGCCCCCGGCCCCGGCCGGGTTCGTCGGCCGCCACCGGGAGCTCGGCGAGCTGGACCGGATGCTGGCCGGGCGGGAATCCGGCTCCAGCCTGCTCGCGGTGGTGACTGGTACCGCTGGGGTGGGCAAGAGCGCGCTCGCGCTGACCTGGGCGCACCGCGTGGAGCACGAATTCCCCGACGGCCAGCTGTACGCGGAGCTGCGCGGTTTCGACTCGAAGCGCGAGCCGCTCACCCCCGGCGAGGCGCTGACCAGCATGCTGAAGACGCTCGGCGTCGCGGCGAACGCGATCCCGGTCGAGCTGGACGACCGAACCGCGCTGTACCGCTCGCTGCTGGCCAAGCGGCGGGTGCTGGTGCTGCTGGACAACGCCCGGGATTCCGAGCAGGTGCGGCCGCTGCTGCCGGGCAGCTCCGAGTCGCTGGTGCTGCTGACCAGCAGGCGGCGGTTGGACGGCCTGGTGGTGCACAGCGGAGCGCGGGTGCTGCCGCTGGAAACCCTGCCCACCGCCACCGCGATCGAGCTGCTGGACCGCGCGGGCGTGCCCGGCAAGTCGGCTTCCGAACCGGCCGCAGCGGCCCAGCTCGCCGCGCTGTGCGGCGGTCTGCCGCTGGCGTTGCGGATCGCCGCTGCCCGGCTGGCCGCGAACCCGGCCCGAGGCGTGTCCGACCTGGTGCACGAGCTCACCGATGAGCGCAACCGGCTGCACGCGTTGGACATGGACGACGCCGATACCAGCGTTCGCCGCGCGTTCGACATCTCCTACCGGAGCTTGAACCCGGTGCACGCCGACACCTTCCGGCTGCTGGGACTGGTGCCGGGCGGCACCTTCACCGCGCACGCCGTCGCGGCCCTGTGCGACACCGACCCGCCCAGTGCGCAGCGGCGGCTGCGGGCGCTGGCGCTCGCGCACCTGGTCACCGAACAGGCGCCGGACCGGTTCGGGATGCACGACCTGCTGCGCGTGTACGCCCGCGATCTGCTCGCCTCGCCCGGTTCGGCGGATCGCGGCGCGGACATCGAGGCGCTGCGTCGGCTGTTGAAGCACTACCTGGTCACGGCCGACCACGCGCGCCGCTTCCTCCGCCCGGCGCGGGACGACCTGGATTTCTCCAGCGGTGCCGAGGTGCCCCGTCCGGAGATCGCGGACCGGTCCCAGGCGTTGGAGTGGTTCGACGCCGAGTGGCCGAACCTGGTCGCCGCGATTCGGGCCGCGAACGCGGAGGGCATGCACGAGCTCGCCTGGCCGCTGGTGCGCCTGCAGTTCAACTACCTGATGGTGCGGTGCCCCTGGGAGGACTGGATCCGGATCTACACCGACGGGCTCGCTTCGGCCCGCGCGGTGCACGATCCGGCGGGCAAGGTGCTGATGTCGGCCGGGCTCGGGGTGGCGTACTCGCGGTCCGGCCAGTTGGACGCGGCGCTGGCGCACTACGACGAGTCCTACCGCGTCGCGGTGCAGACCGGTGACCCCGCTCGGCTGGCGATGACGCAGGTCAACATGGGCAGCGTGCTGTTCCGGCTGAAGCGCTACGACGAGGCGAAGGCGCACTGCCAGGACGCGCTGCGGGTCTACCGGTCGTTGGGGGACCGGTACTTCGTGGCCGGGGCGTTGAACAACCTCGCGATGGTGGAGCAGGTCAACGGCGAGTTGGCCGAGGCGTTGGCGCACCTGCGCGAGGCCGAGGCGTTGTACCGGGACGCCGACGACCTGGAGACGCTGGCGATGGTGCTGAACAACTGCGGCGAGGTGAGCATCGAGCTGGAGCGGATCGCCGACGGCGAGCGCTTCCACCACGAGGCCCTGGACGTCGCGTTGAGGTGCGGTTCCGCGGTGCGGCAGGCGTCCGCCTACCTCGGCCTCGGTGATGCGGCCCGCTCGCGCGGCGACCGCGAGGTGGCGCGGACCCGCTGGGAGACCGCGCTGGCGATCTTCGAAGCGGAGGGCTCGCCGCGGGTGACCGATGTTCGCGAGCGACTGGAAGATCTAGCCGCCGCGTCCCGCTGAGTGCCTGGCTTTGTTCTTGTTTTTGAAGCGGCGCCAGCCGCTTAGCCCACTCTCGCAGCTTGCACTGCGGCGGGTTCTCCCACGTCGTGTCGTGAGGACAGCCTCGACGTGGTGAGGGCATACATGATGTCGGCATCCCGGACCGAGACGGCGTCTGAGGTTCCGCCACTGGCACCGCCACGCAAACCGAGTTCGAAGAGAAGACGGGTTGTTTAGTCGACGTTTAGCGGGTGTGTAGTGCGCGCTGGGAGGTTTTGTGCGTGCGGATCAAGCCGTGCATGGTCCGCACGAACGGGCGGCTCTGGGGGGAGTCCTAGGGGGGATTGTCGCCCGGTCGTCCCGGTCGGCACTCGTTGTCGGCCGGGGCGGCCGCAAGGGGGTTCGACATTCGGGGCGGTTCCTCCCGGATGGACGTTGGGGGTGAGTGCGGGCTTTCGGCTGCGGGAGTTGGGTGATCCTGCCGAAGGTCCGCACTTCGTCATTCTTTCGACCTTCCAGGCTGGTTTTGGGTGGCGGTGCGGGTGGCGGAACCTCAGAAGCCTTCTCGGTCCGGGATCCCCGACATCATGTACGTCCAACACCACGTCGTGGCTGTCCTCCGAGAAGGCTTCTGAGAACCCGCGGCGGTGCCGGTTGCGAGGGTGGGCTAAGCGGCTGGCGCCGCTTGAAAGACGAAATCAAGTCCATGTCCAGGCACGCCCGTCTGCTTCGACCAGGGAAACGGTGCCGCCAGGATCACTGCGATGGTTGGGTCGCGGAGAGTTTCTCCAGTTGCGGGCGCTTCGGCCCGCGGCCGTCTCCGCTGGACACGCCGAGCAGGCGGCGGCCGACCCACGGCACCAGGTAGGTACTGGCCCACCGGATGTCCTGGGCGCGCTGGGCTCGCCACGACACGCCGGGCGCCGCTGGCCACGGCTCGCGCCAATCCCCGGTGACCGGCACGCCCAGCGCTTCGCAGGCCCGCAGGGCGACCCGGCGGTGGCCTGCGGAGGACAGGTGCAGTCGATCGCCGCTCCAAGCGCGTGCGTCCCGCAGCACCCCCATCGACCACAGGTCGAGGACGTAGCAGCCGTGCTTGTCGGCGATGGCGCGCAGGTGCGAGTTGTAGGTGCCGACCTTGCCGCGGACGCGGCGCAGCACCGGGGTGTCCCGGGTGTCGAAACCGGTGCCGATCAGCACGTCGGCCCCGGTGGCGCGCAGCTCGCGGACGGCGCCGTCGAACAGTTCCGCGACCTCGTCGGGGTTGCTGCCGGGGCGGATGATGTCGTTGCCACCAGCGCTGAGGGCGACCAGAGCTGGGCGCAGCGCGACGGCCTGCGGCACCTGGTCGCTGACGACCTGGCGGATCAGCTTGCCGCGCACCGCGAGGTTGGCGTAGCGCAGTTCCGGGTTCACCGCGGTCAGGTGCTCGGCCAACCGGTCCGCCCAGCCGCGGAAGCCGCCGTTCGGATCGGCATCGGCCAGTCCTTCGGTGAAGCTGTCGCCCATCGCGACGAAGCTGTCCCAGCGCGTCGAGCCGACGCTGCGCTGCGATTCCATCGGCCTGTGTCCTTCCTCGATTCCTCCGCACCGGCGATGATTCGAACCCACATTGGCTCTCGAAGCGCTACCTGCGCCACCGTTGGTTTCACCCGAGTGATTAACGGCACTGAAAGGTCTAGTTTTTCTGTCCGGTTCGCCCGGTCCGCTGCTCGAATTTGGCGTAATTCGTTGTCGCGCCGCACTTTTCCAGCATTGCGGCGGCAACTGAGCGGCTATTCCCCGAAACACCGGTACGG
Source organism: Saccharopolyspora soli (assembly GCF_022678645.1). Lineage (GTDB taxonomy): Bacteria > Actinomycetota > Actinomycetes > Mycobacteriales > Pseudonocardiaceae > Saccharopolyspora > Saccharopolyspora soli. The sequence continues at coordinate 42,914 of NZ_JALBWV010000067.1, forward strand.
GTGAACGGCAGCTGCTACTGTCCATCGGCGGTAGCAGAAGCAATGAGGGGGCCCGCGATGCCGCGATCGATGCAGGTGACAGCTCGATGTGCGTTCGGGGAGACGCAGCGTCGTCCGCCCTTTCGCGCCATCGCGGTCGGTTGAGTTGGGGAACGACAGCATGCACGTCCGCGTCGGTTCCAATGCGCCCATCGGCCGGGTCCGCCCGGATCCGGTGCGGTGCCCCGACCGTCCCGAATATCTGGGGGAATCGTGACGTCTCCGCAGAATCCGGCGTCCGCGCCGGGGCCAGCGGGCTTCGACGCGCAACAGCGTGCCGCCGGTCCCGGCGGACGACGCCGGGCGGACGCGCCGATGCGCGGCTCGCTCGGCGGTGAGGTGCCGCCTGCGCCGGGCGGGCCCCGGCCCGCACCGCGCCCGATGCGCTTCGACACACGAGCGGAGTTCGCCGCACTGGCGGGCGAACCGCATCCGTTCGCGCTCTGGCAGCGCGCCGAGCAGCTCCCCGACCGCTTCGAGCAGGACCAGCGCAGGCAGGTCCAGGAAGTCCGATCGGCGCCCGCGCTGGACCGGCCCGACTCGCTGAAGCAACCCACCGGTGGGGTGTCGGCGCTGTCCGGCGATCTCGGTGGATTCGACGAACCGCCGGAACCCCGACCCGCTGGACCGGAACCCGCGGCGGAGCTCTCCGGCTCGCTCGAACCGGAGCCGCTGCTCGAAGAACCGCAGCGTCCCACTGGTTTCGCGGGCGGCCTGAGCGGTTCGCTGCCGCCGCCCACCCCGCAAGACGCGCCGCCGCCCGCACCACCACGGGACGGCCCGCTGCCGCCGGTGCCGCAGGACCGCCCGGCAGCTGCGCCAGCACCGCAGGACGGCCCACCAAGCGGTCCATTGCCGCAGGTCGGGCCACCGAGTGGCGCTTTCCAGCAGGCTGGCCCGCCGAGTGGTCCGCTGCCGCAGGCAGGTCCACCACAACGGCACGATGCACCGCCCGCGCCGCCGAGGCCCGACGGTCCTGCACCGCTGGACGGCCCGCCGAGCGGCCCGATGCCGCAGGTCGGCCCGCCGCCCGACGGTCCGGTGCCGCCTACCGGGCCTCGGCTCGCCGGGCCGCCGCCGGTCGACGGCCCGCCGATGGCGGAACCGCCGCGTCCCCCTGCTCCGCAGGGTCCGCCGTCGCCTCCGGTGGGAATCCCCGCGCCGCCGATGGGCGCTCCGCCGCCCCGGCCGCCAGCCGCTCCCGGCCCGCCGCCCGACGGGCCGCGCGCCGGG
>NZ_JALBWV010000068.1 GCF_022678645.1 Saccharopolyspora soli
GAACGCGGCGGAAGTCGCCGAAGCCCGCTGGGTGAACTGGAAGGAGTTCAGCGCCGAGGTGGTCTCGGGGGACGCGGGCGTTTCGCCGTGGTGCGCGTTGCAGGTCCGCCAACTGACCGAACTCGGCCCCGAACCGGTGCAATGGCCCAAGGGCGACTCGGCGGCTCTGCCGCCCGCGGCACGCATCGGCTGAGGGCTTACCCGCGGTGCCGACCTCCTGACACGCAGAGCGCTTTCGATGACGGGCTTCTCGGGACTCGTGCTGCGCAGCGGCGAGTCGTTAATCACAACATCCCAGTTCAGCGGGGCCTGGACTTTTCGTCGCAGTCGGTTAACTTAGGCTAGGCTAAGCGACCCGGATTGCGAGGTAGGTCCATGTTCAACCTGGTGCCGCGAGTGCGGCGTCGTGCGGTCGCGGTGGTCGGCGCGTTCATGGTGCTGCTGCTCGTCGCCGCCTGCGGCGCGGACACCGAACCCGCCGCGGGCAACGCGCCGAGCGCGGATGGTGCGTTCCCGGTGACGATCACGCACTCGCACGGCACCACCGAGATCCCCAAGCGTCCGCAACGCGTGATCGCGCTCGGGTTCTCCGATGTGGACCCGCTGTTGGCGCTGGGTGTCGTGCCGATTGCGATGCGTCCATGGGCCGACATGCCGGGTCCGGGCTCGTGGGCCAAAGACCGGTTGCACGGCGCCCAACCGGTGCAGCTGCCCAGCCAAGGCGACGTCGATCTGGAGAAGATCGCCGAACTGCAGCCGGATCTGATCGTCGCGATCAACGCGGCGGTCGACGACGCGCTGTACAACCGGCTTTCCTCGGTGGCGCCGACGATCGTGCGGCCCGCCGGGTTCGCCGACTTCGCCACTCCGTGGCAGGACGCCACCAGGATGATCGGCGCAGCCGTCGGCAAACCGCAGGAGGCCGACCAGCTGATCGCCACCACCCAGGCCCGGCTCGACGAGGTCGCCGCGAAACATCCCCAGTTCGCCCAGGCCACCGGCGCTGTGCTGCTGCTCAACCCCCGAGGGGGCTACTGGGTCTACGGGCGCAACGACGCGCGCGGGCAGTTCCTGACCGCACTCGGCATCAAGCTCCCGCCGGGCCTGCAATCGCTGGACGACGGCAAGAAGTTCTACCTGGACATCGGTGCCGAGCAGACCACCCTGCTGGACTCCGGTGTGCTGGTGGTCATCGACCAAGGTGGCGACACGCAACGACTCGCGACCGATCCGCTGTTCCAGAGGTTGGACGTGGCCAAACGCGGCGATGTGATCACGGTGCCGTCCGTGGAAACCGGCATCGCAATGGCGCACAACACGGTGCTCAGCATCCCGTACACCCTGGACACCGTGGCACCGCTACTGGCCGAAAAGCTCGGCTGACCTGTCGCAACACGCAGCAGGAGCGGGCGGATTCCCGCAGCGATCCGTGCGCGGCCCATCTCCAGCGACAGTCGCTCACACACCCGATCGAGTGCGGAGCACAGTCCACTGTGGGCACCTCTGGCTACGGTAGTGCGGTGGTTTTCGGGCGTAGGTCTAGCGACCAGCTCCACTCGCCTGGCTCTGGCGCTCCGACCAGCTTCATACCTGCCGCGCGCAGCGTGCGCGCGATCGGCGTGTTGTCCACGTGGGTGTGCGCGGTGAGCGTGCCTAGGCCCAGTTGCTCAGCTTGCTCGATCAGCTTTCGCACCACGATCGTCCCCACTCCCCGCCGCTGCCAATCGTCTCGGACCAGCAGCGCCAGTTCACCGGAATCGTCGTCGTACATCAGGTTCCCCATGCCGACCACGTCGCCGTCCGGCGCCAACGCCAGCAGCGATCGGCCCAGTGCCGGAGTCAGCAGCCGTTGCAGACCGCGCTCACCTTGCGCCGGGCCTGGGCTGAAGTAGCGGCGGAAGCGGGCCGCGCTGGAGCAGCGCGCGTGGAACGCCGCGACCAGCTCCACATCCGCCCGGTCCGCTGCCCGGATCGTCAGGTCCGCTCCGCCCGGCGTGCGCGCGGTGTCCGAGACCGGCCGCACTCGCGCCCGGCAACTCGCGGCCAACTCCGCCATCGCCCGCGCCCGTGCGAACTCCGCCGGGGTGAACGAGCCATCCGGCCGCTCCAGCACGAGCACCCCGCCGCCGGGATCCGCCAGGCACATCGCGCCACCGGTGAACGAACCGACCTCCAGCGGCGATTCCGGCTCCTCCTGCCAGTGGACTTCCACCTGCCCCACCAGGGCGCGCAGCGCCCGCACCAGATCGGTCCGACCGTTGACCAGGTCGATGGCCAGGTTCGCGGTCCGGGTCGGCACGTCGTCTAGTTCGCGGACATCCGCACGCGTCGCGGTCACGTCCCGCGCACCGGCCGTCTCGACGGCTTCGACCAGCTCTTTCCGGCTCACCCGCGTCGGCACGTGCAACAACACTTCGTCCACCACGCCACCGGCCACCGGATGCACCTGCATGGTCCGGATGTCCGCACCGAGCGCGGCCAGCCCACCGGCCAGCCTCGCCAACCGGCCGGGCGTGTCGGTGACCGACGCACGCAGCCGCCACAACGTCTGCGGCACGTTCACGACCTCCGGAACCGGCCCCGCGACGGGCGCGGCCGGTGGATGCTGTCGCCGCCACCACCAGCGACCACCGGCAACGACCAGCAGAACGGCGCCCGTGCAAAGCAGCACCAGCGATCCGCGCACCTGGCTGTGCAGGCCGGTGACGAACAGGTTCGCCGCCCCCGCAGCCAGGAACAGCGCGGCCAACTCGACGAGTTCGCGGGTCCAGTCCCCGTGCCCGTGGCGATGCTGTCTGGAAGTCATGCCACCATGCTTCACGAGCCGTGTTGCACGCACTTGACCTGCGATGACCACAGGGTTAACGGGCAGACATCACCCGGCAGCGCCTGGCTGAGAACGACGGGTCTGCTGGCCGTAGCCCGCGAACAGGTCCGCGCAGCGAGCCAGCTCCGCATCGCTGAGCAGCATCGGATCACCAACGCGGCTCGCGGTCAGCCAGAGTTCGCACAGCCACTCCAACTGCCTCGCCCGGTTGTACGCCTGCGACAGGCTGGCGCCGATGGTGATCGTCCCGTGGTTGCGGAGGATGCAGCCGGTTCGTCCACGCAATGCCTCCGACATGACCTCGGCCAGCCGGTCGCTGCCGAAGGTCGCGTACTCCGCCACCGCAACGGCACCGCCGAAGTCCGCGAGCTGGTAGTGCACCGCCGGAACATCGTTGCGCAGCAAGGACAACGCCGTGGCGTGCAGCGAATGCGTGTGCACCACTGCCCCGGCGTCGTGCCGTCGGTAGGCCATCAGGTGCATGGGCAGTTCGGAGGTGGGTTTGAGATCGCCCTCCACCACCTCGCCGTTGAGGTCCACCAGTGGGATGTCGGCCACCCGCAGAGCGTCGTAGTCGACGCCCGAGGGCGTCACCGCCACCAGATCGCCGCAGCGGATCGACACGTTGCCCGAAGTGCCGACCACCAGCCGGTCCGCCGTCATCCGGCGGGCGATGGCGATGACCTCGCCGCGCTGGTCGGCCAGTCGCGAACTGCTCACTTCATCCCTCGTTCAGCACGCGACGCCGGAGGCATCCGACGCCGACTCGTAGCCGTTGATCGCGGCGACCTTCTGCGCCGACGGCGAAGCCTCGTCGAACCGGTGGTCCAGCCACTCCGAGGCCAACTTGCGCGCCAACTCCAAGCCGATCACGCGCTGGCCGAAGCACAGCACCTGGGCGTTGTTGCTGAGCACCGATCGCTCCACCGAATAGCTGTCGTGCGCGGTGACCGCCCTGATTCCGGGCACCTTGTTCGCGCTGATCGCCACCCCGAGCCCGGTGCCGCACACCAGCAGCGCCCGGTCCGCTTCGCCTTCGGCGACCAGCCGCGCGGCGTGGACCGCCACGTGCGGGTAGGCGGTGTGCTCGTCGGTGCCGACACCCACGTCCACCACGCTGGCCACTCGCGGATCGTTCTCCAGGTCCTTCTTCAACGCATCCTTGTACTGCAGTCCCGCGTCGTCGGAGCCGACCACGATGCGAAACGGCTTCTGCTCAGTCACGATTCTCCGTCCTTTCCGTCCCCGGCGAGCACGTCCCCGATCCGGTTGAGCACCAGCGCCAGGGAGGTGGCGCCCGGATCCGGGGAACCGAGGCTGCGCTCGGCCAACGGCCGGGCACGTCCGGTGCGGGGCCGCAGCTCCGCGGTCTGCTCGGCGGCCTTGGTCGCCACCCTCGCGGCCTGCCGCCACGCCTGGGCACCGCTCGCGCCCGCCTCGACAGCACTGCGCAACTCCGCGACGAATGGCACCAGCGCGTCGACCAGCGTCTTGTCGCCGAGTTCCGCTCGCCCGAGCCGCTGCACCGCCGCCAGCGCCGCCGACGCGCCCGCGGCGAGGTCATTGGCCACCGCCGCGCGGTGGTCGGGCAGCAGGTCGCCGAACGATCGCAGCGCCGCGCCCCACAGCACTCCCGACGTACCTCCGGCCTTCGCCGCCCAGGCGTCACCGGCGGCGACCAACACCGCAGCCGGACCGACGCCCTGTGCTGCGGCCTCGTCGGCGGCCGCTACTGCCGCCGCGCTGCCGCGCGTCATGCCCCGGCCGTGGTCGCCGTCGCCAGCGATCGCGTCGAGACGGCCAAGCTCCTCTTCCTTGTCGTGCAACAGATCGGCGGCTTCGTGCAGGGCTTTCACCACGAGCGTGGCGGTCGCCTGGCCTTCCAGCGGGGCCACCACGGTCACCCGCTCCGGCGCCACCGGCAGTTCATCGTCCTCATCGGACTCATCGGACTCGGCGAGTGCGGCATTTCCCTTGCGGTAGGCGGGAGTGTCGGCCGGTGCCTGCCACAGCCGCTCCAGTTCCGGGTCCAGCCAGGTCAGCGTCAACGAGCAGCCCGCCATGTCCAAACTGGTCACCAGTTCGCCGACCTCCGGCGCGACGACCTCCACCCCGGCCTCGGCAAGCAGTCGGGACACCCTGCCCCAGACAACGAAAAGTTCCTCGTACTTGGTGGCGCCCAGGCCGTTGAGGATCGCCGTCACCCGACGGCTTCCGGTGTCCGGGGCCTCCGCGAGCAGGCCGTCCACCAGGAGCTTCGCCAGCTCGGAGGCGGAGGGCAGATCGCGTTCCGAGACACCGGGCTCGCCGTGGATGCCGAGCCCGAGCCCCATCCGGCCCTCCGGCACCTCGAACAGCGGCCGCTCCTGCCCCGGCAACGTGCAGCCGTCGAAGGCCACGCCCAGGCTGCGGGTTCGCGCGTTGGCGTGCTCGGCGACCCGCACCACCTCGTCGAAGCAATAGCCCTCCTCGGCCGCCGCCGAGGCGATCTTGAACACCACGAAGTCGCCGACCACGCCCCGGCGCTTGGTCTGCTCGGCGGCCGGGGCACTGGCCACGTCGTCGGTCACCACCACGTTGTGCGCGCGGATCCCGTCCCGTTCCAGGCGTTCCACCGCCAGCCCGAAGTTCATGTTGTCGCCCGCGTAATTGCCGAACGAGAACACCACCCCGGCACCGCGATCGGCCGCCCGGCCCACCGAGCAGGCATCGTCGGCCGACGGCGAAGTGAAGATGTTGCCGATCACCGCGCCGTCGGCGAACCCCGGCCCGACCACCCCGCAGAACGCCGGGTAGTGCCCCGATCCGCCGCCGGTGACCACGGCGACCTTGCCCTGCCGCGCGCGCTTCGCACGCACCACGCCGCCCGGCACCTGCCGGACGTAGTCGGAATGCGCCGCCACGAAACCGGTCACCATGTCCTCGGTGAACGACGCCGGGTCGTCGTACAAGCGCGTCATCTCACGTCTCCTCAGCACCACGTCGGGAGCTCGCGCCCCACAGCGGGCGGGCGCGGTCGATCGAGAGCAGGTATTCGCGGTAACCGCGTTCGTAGAACTCCACGGCGCTCGGGTGCGGCACCACGGTCCGCCGGGCCGCCGCCCACTGCTCGCGGTCCACCGGTTCGCCCAGCGAATCCCATGCGGTCATCGCCGCGCCACGCGCGCCCACGCCTTCCTCGTGCGGCACGTGCAGCGGGCGGCCCAGCACATCGGCGAAGATCTGGCTCCACGCCGCCGAACGCGCGCCACCGCCGCACGCCGAGACCGCACCGGTCAGGCCCGCGGACTCCAGGTTGTGCCGCGCCGCGTAGGCGACCGCTTCGCACATCGCGCGCACCAGGTCGGCCTGCGTGGTCTCCAACGACAGGCCGGTGAACTGGCCGCGCGCATGGGGTTCGACGAACGGCGCGCGTTCGCCGGAACTGGACAGGAACGACAGCGCCGATACGCCACCGGCACCGGGTTTGCTGTTGTCCAGCAACGTTTCCAGCTGATCCACGTGGCTGCCGACCACGTTCAGCACCCAGTCCAGGTTGGCGGTGCCGACCATCGCGGGCATCACCCGCAGGTACCGCTGCGGCAGCGGCGTTGCCAGCCACATGCCCGCGACCTCGCCGTGCGGGTCGATGTCGACCTCGTCGCGGAGCACCTGGCAGCCCAACGTCGTGCCGATCACCAGGCTGCCGTCGCCGACATCGCTGACCCCGGCGCCGAACGCGCACGCGGGCAAGTCGAACGGTCCGGCCGACACCGGCAATCCGGCGGGCAGTCCCAATTCCTTGGCGCTCCTGCCGTCCAGCGCGAACAGCTTGTTCGGCGGCGCGGGCTCGGCCAGCAGCCTGCGGTATTCCGCCACCCCGCAGGCCCGCAACGCCTCCTGCGAATAGCTGCGGGTCGGCACGTCCAGGAACGGCAGCGACGCATCCGATGCGTCCACGGTGATCTCGCCGGTGAAGCGCTGCACGATCGCATCCACGCAGTACCCGGCGACTGCCGCCCGCGCCAACCGTTCCGGGGCGTGCTCGGCGAGGTGCGCCAGCAGCGGACCAGCCGAACCGGGGAACATCCCGGACCCGGTGAGCGCGTGAACCTGCCGCTGCACACCGGATTCCGCCCACCGGTCCAACAGTCCCGACGCGCGGGCGTCCAACCACGAGATCGCCGGGCCAACCTGCTGGCCCTGGTGGTCGCGCAACCACAGCCCATCGCCCTGCCCGGTGATGGCCAGCGCCTCGACCAGGCCGCCGACCTGCTCGGCGGTGGCGGCGACTTCGCGCACCACCCGGATCACCGAGTCGACGACCTCTTCGAGGTCCTGCTCGACCCGGCCGCCGGGCAGCCGCTGCAAGGTGCTGCGCATGCTGTGCGTTACCAGCGCCGAACCGTCGCGGTCGAGCAGCGACGCTTTGGTGACCGAGGTGCCGACGTCGACTCCGATGATCATGGCCGCAGACCCTCGAACTTGCCGAGCACGTCCGGGTTGGCCACGAACCGCGGCCGTTGCCCGTTGCGGAACCGGGCGAGCTCACCGGCCACGATCTCGGCCGCGCGGTGCGCGGTCTGCCGGGTCGCCCCGGCCAGGTGCGGGGTGGTGATCACGTTGGGTGCGTCGAACAGCGGCCAGTCGCGCGGCGGCGGTTCGATGTCGTAGACGTCCACGGCCAGGGCGCCGAGGTGGCCCGACTCCAGCAGATCCGGCAGCGGCGCGTAGTCGAGCAGCCCGCCGCGCGCCGAGTTGATCAGCACCGCGCCTTGCGGCAGCAGCTTGAGGTTGTCGGCGTTGAGCAGGTTCTTGGTCTCGGGAGTCAGGCGCGCGTGCAGGCTGACCACCGAGCTGCGCCGCAGCAGCACCTCCAACTCGACGAGCTCGACACCGTCGCGAGCGGCGTCCTCGGCCCGCACGAACGGATCGGACACCAGCACGTGCGCATCGAAGGCTTTCAGCACTCGGGCGACGATCTTGCCGATCGCGCCGTATCCGACCAGGCCGACCGTGGAGCCCGCCAGTTCGATACCGGCGTTGTCGTAGGCGTAGTAGTCGCCGCGCCAGTTGCCCGCCTTCAACTCCGCGTCGGAGCCGGGAATCCGGCGCAACGCGGCCAGGATCAGACCGATGGCGAACTCGGCGGCCGCGGCCGCGTTGCGCCCCGGCGCGTAGCTGACGATCACACCATTTTCGGTGGCCGCGGCCAGGTCCACGTTCACCGGGCCGCCGCGGCACACCCCGACGAACTCCAGCTCCGGACTGGCGGCCAGCACATCCGCGGTGAACGGCGCCATCTGGGTGACGGCGAGCTCGACGCCGCCCAGCGCGTCCAGCAACTGCTGCTCGGTGCCGCTGGCCTCCTGCACGTTGCCCACCGGCCCGAACGGCTCCACCGGCCAAGGCAGTTTCAGGGTGCTGAACTGCAGGTCGTGCGCATCGACGCTGCGGCGCACGGCGTCGACGAACACTTCGGGGGCGACGAAGTGGTCACCTGCGGCCAGAACGCTGGTCATTAGGACTCCTTTGTCTCCTTGCTTCGGCTGGCGCCCGCGGTTTCAGCTCCCGACCGGCTCCGGTAGGGCGCCCACCAGGTGCAGCCGCACGTCGTTCAGGTCGTTGGCGATGTAGCCAGCTTTGGCCAGGGCGTCCTCGGCTGGCGGGTAGTCCGAGTTGGGGATGGCCACCACAGTCATCCCCGCTGCTGCGGCGGCGCGCAACCCGTTGCTGGAGTCCTCCACCGCCAGGCAGTCGCTGGGGTCCTGGCCGAGCTTGTCGGCGGCCGACAGGTACACGTCCGGGCTCGGCTTGCCCTTGGGCACCTCGGCACTGGAAACGGTCGCGGAGAAGTACTTGGTCAGCCCGTGGCGGTCCAGGACCGCGTCGATCAGTCGACGCGGCGCGGAGGAGGCGAGCGCGATCGGAGCCCGATCGGCGACTTCGGTGACCATCAGCGCCGCGCCGGGCAGCAGCTCGATCTCACCGCCGTCGAGCGCGGCGATCATGTCGTCGACCACGACGCGCTCGGTCGTCGCGGCGGATTCGGTGGCTCCGCTGAAGTCGGCGAGGAACGCCGACCACTCGGGGGCGCTCATGCCCTGCACCTGCCGGGTCTGCGCGGCGGTCCAGGTCTTGCCGCGAGCGGCGGCGAACTTGGCCCACACCCGCTCCCACAGGTGTTCGCTTTCGACCAGGACGCCGTCCATGTCGAAAACGACCGCGCGGTGGGTGCCGTTCGGCCCCTCGGACTGGGTCATCTGTACCTCCCGCCACTCGTTTGCCAGGTCAAATTAACATGACCGACGTTAATTGTCACCCGTCTAGTGATAGTTCAGCGCTGTTGTGCGTCCGCGCGTCACTTCCGGCGAGTCACCAGGCAAGATGACGGCATGGCGTCCGCACCGAAGAAGCAGTCCCCCCGGCTCCTGCGCCAGCAGAAGATCATCGACCACGTGGTCGGGCAGGGTTTCGCCAGCGCCGCGGAACTGTCCGAGCTGACCGGCGTCAGCCTGATGACGGTGCACCGCGACCTCGACGACCTGGTCACCAGGGGGCTGCTGCGCAAGTTCCACGGCGGGGTTTCCGCCCAGCCGTCCACGGTGTTCGAGAGCAGCTCGGACTTCCGGCTGCACACCCACACCGCCGAGAAGGAAGCGCTGGCCAAGGACGCGTTGCAGTTCATCACGCCGGGGATGTCGGTGATGCTGGACGACTCCACCACCGCGCTCTCGCTCGCCCGACTGCTGCCCGAGGTCGGCCCGCTGACCGTGGTCAGCAACTACCGCCAGGTGCAGGAGACGCTGCGCGACGTGCCGGACATCCGGCTGATCGGACTGGGCGGCGAGTACTCCCGCACCCACGACTCCTACCTCGGACTGCCCTGCCAGGAGATGATCAGCACCTTCTCGGTGGACATCGTGTTCCTGTCCACCTCGGCGATGAACGCGCAGCTGACCTACCACCAGGAGCAGGAGATCGTGCTGGTCAAGCGGGCGATGCTGGCAAGCGCGACGACGAAGGTGCTGATGATGGACGCCAGCAAGGTGGCCCGCTCGGCGCTGCACCAGTTCGCCCCGGTGAGCGCCTTCGACCACGTGCTGCTCGCGGGCGCCCTGGACCCGGAGCTCGTCGAGGCGATGCGCGAGCAGACCAACGTCCACCTATCCCCGGCGGACTAGGCGGGCTGACCCCGGCCGGACCAGGCTATTGGTCTTCACATCGGATTGCGACGAATTAACGTCTTGCGCGTTAATCTGAACAGGGTGCATGATAGTCGGCACCTTGCCCGGTGCGGCTGGTTCGTCCTCGACGTACCAGGCCCAGGTGATGCGCACCGGAACTTCCGATCCTTGGAGACAGTGATGTCCCAACAGACCACAGCGGATGCCGAGCCGAAACGGCCGGTGAGCAGACTCGACCGCATCGGTATTCCCAGGCAGCTGTTCTGGGGCTTCGTCGCCGTGCTGATCTTCATGATCGGTGACGGCGTCGAGACCACCTACCTGTCGGACTACCTGCAGCAACCCGAAGGCGGCGGGCTGCCCGGCGCGGTGGCCTCGTTCGCCACCGTCACCGTCTACGGCGTCGCGGTGATGATCGCGGCCTGGTTCTCCGGGACGCTTTCGGCGGTCTGGGGACCGCGGCGGGTCATGTGGCTCGGCGGCGCGTGGTGGATCGCGTTCGAAATCCTGTTCCTGTTCGCCGCGATCCCCTCGCACAACCCCACGTTCATCGTGGCCACCTACGGCATCCGCGGCTTCGCCTACCCGCTGTTCGCGTTCGCCTTCCTGGTGTGGGCGCAGGTCGCCAGCCCGACCCACATGCGCGGTTCGGTCGCGGGCTGGTTCTGGTTCGCTTTCACCGGCGGCCTGCCCACCCTCGGCGCCGCGGTGGCCGCGCTGGCGATCGGCCCGTTCGGCATGAGCCTGTACGGCACGCTCGTGCTGTCGTTGGTGCTGGTCACCGTCGGGGTGCTGATCGGTTGCTTCGCGGTGCGCGAGGAGCACGGCCTGAAGCCGATCGCCGATGAGACGGTGGCGAACCCACGGAGTCTGAAGCGGCTGATCGAGGGCGTGGACATCCTGTGGCGGGACCGCCGGACGCTGGCCGGTGGCCTGATCCGGATCGTCAACACCACGCCGCAGTACGGGTTCTTCGCGATGTTCCCGTTCACCTTCGGTCCGGCCGCCCCCGGAGGTGGCTTCCTCAGCGTCGCGGAGGTGGCCGCGTTGGCGTCCATCGCCTACGGCGCGAACATCGCCGCGAACCTGTTCTTCGGCGTGTTCGGCGACCGCTTCGGCTGGCGCCGCACGATCACCTGGTTCGGGTGCGTCGGATGTGCCGTGGCCACGCCGCTGTGGTTCTTCGCCGCCGTGGCCTCGCAGAGCTTCGCGGTCACCGCCACGTGCGGTGTCGTCTACGGTGTCCTGCTGGCCGGTTTCGTGCCGCTGTCGGCGCTGATGCCCTCGATGGTCGCGCCCAAGGACAAGGGTTCGGCGCTGGCGGTGCTCAACTTCGGTGCTGGTGGCGCGGCGTTCGTGGGCCCGGTCGTGGTCACCATCCTGTATCCGCTGGTCGGCGGCGGCGGGGTGACCATCGCGTTCAGCCTGATGTACATCGCGGTGGCGTTCCTGAGCCTGAAGGTCAAGGACGACTGCGACCCGGGCGAACAGCGGTTGAAGCAGCGCTCGTCGAAGCCCGCCGCGACGGTGCAATCCCCGGCGTAAGTTCCTGGACGGGTGTCGCGCAGCGGTGCGTCTCCCCCCGGTTCGGGCGAGAGGTGAAGGGCACCTTTTACCAACTTACTTGGTGAAAGGTGCCCTTCACCTCGTCCACGCGCGTTCGGCCGTCGTCGCCGAGCGCGACCAGGTGGTGGCCGTCCGGGGTGAAGGCGGGTTGGCCGACGATCTGTCCAGGTAGGACGGTCCTCATCGGTCCGAACACCGCTATGCGGCCTGTTCCGTCGCGGGCCGCGACGATCGGGGTGTCCCGGCCCGCGTTCCGCACCACTGCCAGCGCAGGATCAGAGGTGGTCGTGGTGTCGATCCTGGCGACCACCGACCATCCCGCCTGCTCGCCGAGCACGACCAGGTGTCCGGTGGCCGCCTCGCGGAACGCCACGAACGCTCGGCTGCCCCGTGCCACCGCGATGGCACCCACCGGGCGGTGGGCCTCCGGTGGTGCGACGAGTTCGCCTCGACCTGCGTCGTCCAGCCGCCAGTGCAACAGCGCATCCCGGCCAGCGGCGAGCACGTGCACACCGGTACCCGTGACCAGCACTGACACGACATCGTCGACCCCGGTGCCGCCGAGGTCGATCCATCCGGGCCGGTCGGTGAACCGGATGCTCGCACCACCACTGGCGTTGCGGACCGCGACCAGCGTCCGCCCGTCCGGTGTCACGGTCGCCGCTGGCGGTCCAACCTGCGTCAATTGCCCTCCGGCCGGTGGGGCTCCGAGCGACTTCCACCGGCTGTCCTTCCACTTCAGGAAGATCGTGCCGGTATGCCGGTCCTGCGCCAGCAGCGTGTCCGAGTCCGCGAACACCACCGAGCCGTCCCGCGGCACGAATCCTGGAGTATCCACAATGGACTCCCGTGATCCCGTTGCCCTGATCAACCTGCCACCCCGCACAAAGACGCAGGTCACCTGGCCGCCGCGACCGGTCGTGACCCAGTTCGACCGCCAGGACCAGCGGTGCCGCATGCTTCGCAGCCACGTCGCATAAGGCTCGTCCAACCCCACCACGGCGTCGTGCACCGCGTAGCGCTCGAAGATCGCCCGCTTGTCCGCGACGATCTCCGGTGGCAGGTTCGGCGGCGCGTCCGCGATGTTGTAGTCGCGGTAGTGGACCAGGTGCGCCGAACGAGCCCCGGCTGCTGGCATCGCAAGTTCGGCGAATCGCGCGGACATCACGTGGTCCGGATGGTTGTGGTACTTCCCCCACTGCGACTGGTATCGAACGTCCGGTTCGGGGTCGTGCGTGCGCACGATCGTCGGCGCGAACTGCCGGTAGAGCTGGGCCAACGCAGTTGTGACTGCGGCTCGGTCGTAGCTGCTGGTGCCCGGTAGCACCGAACCCTCCGGCAGAACTGTCGCGACCTGCACGGTCTCGTCGTGCCAAAGTCTGGTCAGCGCCTGCCTGCCACCGAGCGCGTGCGGATCGTTGTCGTCCGGCAGGTTCAAGAACACCAGCCGCACTCGTGGTCGTTCGCGCAACGTCTGCAGTTCTGCCTGTCGCCCGCCGGGCAGCGAGAGCGCGGCGCGATCCCAGGCGTCGGACGCCCCGGCCATCGTCGCGAACGCCGAGCGAGCCCCGGCCTGCCGCTGCGCGGCATACCTCGCGGTGGGCCGCACGTCGCTCTCCCCAGCCGTCAGGAACACCGTCGTCACTGTCGCGCCGGAACGAATCGAGATGGCCAGATCGGGGTTCATGAACAGGATGTCATCATCCGGATGCGCCACGACCTGCACATGTGAACGCACCTGCGCGGCAGCCTCCGGACTGGCGAGCAGCGCGAGCAGCAAGGCCGTGGCGACCGCGACGAAACCTCTCAGCACAACGGCCTCCCCGCGCGCAGCGGAACGAGGGACAGCGCGATCGCGAGCAGCGCACCCGCGCAGGCCAGCAGGAGCTGAGCGGTGAATCCGGGCGGGCGCCAGGACAGCGTCAGCGTGCCGTTCTGGACGCCAGGCGGGATGCGCACGACGAGCAACCCCGCATCCGTCCAGCCGATCGGTATCCGACGTCCGTCCACTGTGGCCTGGTAACCAGGCCATGCGAGACGGGCGAAGACCAACTCCGGCTGCCCTCTGGTGCTGCCGAAACGCACTGTCTCGTGCCGCTGCCCGTGCTGCACGTCATCGAGCACCTGCACGCCTCGGCTGACACTGAGCCGTCCACGCGGCCACGGCGGTGCCGATTCCCGGCTGAGCACCACGACATCCTCGTTCCGCCGGGAGATCTGCCAGCCCGCAGGAGCCTCGGACACGTCGCGAAGTCGGCGCTGCACCACGACATGCGCGGCTTTGAGCTGGTCGGCCAAGCTGTCCGGCTGCCAGAGGCGGTCGTACGCCTGCGGGCAAGTCGCGCCGTAGTAGCTCAGGCAGAGTCGGGTGTGCAGGGCGTCGTAACCGATTCCGGTGTAAGAGACCACGCTCGCCACCCCAGCCGCTGCGGGCATGTTGCCGAACAGCAGGTCGGACCAGGCACTGCCGGAGGCGATCTGCTCTGGCCGAATCAGGTTGCGGTCGGCCACCTGCACGACGGTGCCACCGCGAAACTCCGCGTAGCGGGACCGGAGTTGCGTGACATCAGCCGGGAAGTTGTAGACCGCGACGTCCCGGTTGGCCGGGAACCAGTACATCTGCAGCACGAGGGCACAGGCGGTGCCCAGGTGCAGCACGGCGACCATCACCTGCGTGCGCCGCAAGATCAGGACAGCGGCCAGCAGAACTGCGATCACGCCCAACGACATCAAGTGCTTCGGTGCCTGCGCAGGCCATGCCGCGAACGACAGGTACCCGCCGAGCAGCACGGATCCGGCCGAACACGCCAGCCGCACCCTGAAGTGGTCGGTGCGCAACCCCCGCGACAGCGCCACCGCGAGCAGCACCGCCACCGCCAGGTGCAGCACTGCCACGTGCCGCAGCGGCCAGCGGAACAGCCACACGTTGGACGGCCCGAGGCACAGCAGGAAATAGCAAACCGCCAGCACGACGGCGCAGCCGCAGCGCCGCCACGCCGCACCGGCCGACCGCCAGTCCAGCCAGGCCAGCAGCGGGATGGCGAACCAGGCGAAATAGGTCGCGGGCACGGACATCCGGAAGGCGCCGAAGGACAGGATCTGCGGGACGAAGGCGGGCATCGAAGCGTTCAACAGGTCACCGATGCCCGGCACCAATTGACCGATGTTGAACAACTCGTACCCGGACCGCCACCCCACCGCGGAAGTCGCCAGCACGGGGAAGAAGATCAGCGGCAAGCACGCCCCGACGGTCACGCCCACCAACGCCAGGCACCGGATACGCGGCCAACCTCGACCGGTTTCGACCAGCAGCCCCGCGAAAACCCCGCACAACGCCAGAACCCCGTAGGGATCACCGGCGGAGACGCACAAGAAGCAGCACAGCCACGGCACGAACGCCGGTACCCGACCGGCTATCGCACGACGCAGCGCCCACCACGCCCACGGCAGCCAGGCGAAGCCCATGAGGCCGCCCGCCCAGGTGGCGGCCTGGAAGTACAGCACGAATCCGGACAGCGGCAAGGCCACCGCGAGCACCGACGCGACGCCCTGCTTGGCCCCGTAGTCACGGCAGAGCAAGAGCGTTCCGATGCCGAGGGTCACGAGGTACTGGGTCTTCACCACGGTGGCCGCCACCGCGAGATCACCGAGCCACACCACCAGCACGCAATCCAGCAGGTGCACCGGATTCCAGATGCCGAACAGCGATTCGGCCGCCAGGTTCCCACCCATCCACGAGTCGACGTCCAGGCCGAGCGGCCAGTCACCGGCCAGCAGCCGCTCCCCCAGCCGGTGCCACATCGGCAGGAACTGCGCGGCGCTGTCGTCCCAGAAGTAGAACGACGGGTTCACCAACACCGGAATCTGGCTCAACAGAGCAATGATCACCCCAACAGCCACCGCGCCGCGCCAATCACCGCGCGGCAACCGCTCGGTCAGCACTGCCTTGCTCAGCAGGAACGTCGCAGGCACCACCACCAGGCCAGCCGCGACCGGCGCGAGCAGCGGATCCACTCCGAACACCGCAACGGACGCCGCAACGGTGGCGGTGCTCAAGCCGATCATCGCGAGGTTCGACAGCGGAAACAGCAGCAGCGAGCGGATGTTCGGCAACACCCCGAAGGTGAACCGGCAGTTGAGCAGGTACGAGCACAGCATCGCCACAACTGTCGCGACCAGGTGCGCCAACAGGTACGGCAGCAGCAACCACAAGGCGAGGTAGACGGTGTAATGCACGGTCGTGTTCGCGCCGCCGACCAGCGCGAACCGCCCGAGCTCCGATTGGCTTATCCTGCGCCACATCACGCCCCCTACGAAGCCAGCTCGGCCGCCGGGTGCAACCGGCGTTCGCGGGCCTGCGGGTGGAACTCCGGGCTGGTCTCCTTGACCAGGTAGTGCGGCCTGCGCTTGGCCTCGAAGTAGCTCTTGCCCAAGTACTCGCCCAGCACCCCGAGGAAGAGCAGTTGCAACCCGCCCAGTCCGACGATCCCGGCGAGCAACGTCGCGTATCCGGGCACGTGCACACCGTCCACAACGGTGTTCACCACCACGAACAGCACGTAGGCACCGGCCAGCACGGCCACCAGCACGCCCAGGTAGATCGACATCCGCAGCGGCCGGTTGTTGAACGAGGTCAGCCCGTCGATGCCGTAGTTCACCAGCGCACCGAAGCTCCACTTCGAACCACCGGCGGCCCGCGGCGCGTTCCGGAACGACACGTAGGCGGTGTCGAACCCGATCCAGGCGAACAGCCCCTTGGAGAACCTGTGGTACTCGGGCAACGACAGCACCGCGTCGACGGCCCGCCGCGAGAGCACCCGGAAATCACCGACACCGTCCTGCAACCGCACGTCGATGAGCCGACCGGCGGCGCAGTAGAACACTTTGGACAGTGTCGACCGGCAACGGCGCTCACCATCGCGGTTCCGCCGCGCGACAACCTGGTCGTAGCCGGAATCCAGCAGCACGAGCATCCGCCGCAGCAGCTCCGGCGGGTGCTGCAGGTCGGCGTCCAGCAGCGCCACCCGGCGCCCCCTGGCGTGCCGCAAACCGCACAGCATCGCGGATTCCTTCCCGAAATTGCGGCTCAGCGACACGTAGCGGAACCGCGGGTTCAGCGCCGCCAACCGGCGCGCTTCGCGCAGCGTCCGGTCGGTGCTGCCGTCGTCGACCAAGATCACCTCGTAATCTCGGACGCGTCCGGACAGCGCCGCGACCAGCGCGTCGTGCAAGCGCTGCAGGCCGTGCTCCTCGTTGAAGCACGGCACCACCATCGAGAGGTACATGGCAGGTCACATCCAGTGTCGGTCGACTCCCACGAGAACCGGGAAGCCGCTGCGGGCCAAACGAATCGGCGTCGACCGTAGGATTCGGTGCCTGCCGCACCCCCTCCCGACACACCGGCGAATAATCCGTCCGCGCGGCATCGAAACCTGTTGTCACCCGATGGCGGAAAGCCGGGATGACCCGGCCCCGTCACGCAACGCGAGCCAACTCTCACCAAACGTGGTGCCAACGTTCGGCGGACACCTGCCGACACTTGGCCGAACCGGAAATGGCAGGCTGGATCCATGCCGTCAGCGTCGTTTCCCCGCCGCAGCGCCCGAACGCAGGGCTTCACCCTGGGAGCACCGCGGAACTTCACCGCCGGTGCCACCGTGCTCTTCCTGCGCTCCGCCAGCGGCACCGACCGCAGCAACGCCCTGTGGGCACTGGACACCGACACCGGTCAGGAGCGCATGCTCGCCGATCCGGCCGCGCTGCGGGCCGAAGACCAGGTGTCACCGGCGGAACAGGCCCGCCGGGAACGCGCGCGGGAACGCGCTGGCGGCATCACCGGCTACGCCACCGACCGGGACGGCCGGATGGCCGCCTTCACCCTGTCCGGTCGGCTGTTCGTCACCGACGTCGCCGCGGGCACCACCCGCGAGCTGCCGGTGCCGCACCCGGTGGCCGACCCCAGGCCGGACCCGACGGGCCAGCGGATCGCCTACCTCTCCGGTGGCGGTCTGCGGGTGATCGAAGTGGACGGTTCCGACGACCGCGCGCTGGTCGAACCAGACGGCCCGAACATCACTTGGGGCGCGGCGGAGTTCATCGCCGCCGAGGAGATGGACCGGCACCGCGGCTACTGGTGGTCCCCGGACGGTTCGCTGCTGCTGGTGGCGCGAGTGGACGAATCCCCGGTGCGGCACTGGTACCTCGGCGATCCGGCCGACCCAGCGCGCGAACCGACCCCGATGCGCTACCCGGCCGCGGGCACCGCCAACGCGGACGTGTCGCTGGCTGTCGTCGGCCTCGACGGCGGCCGGGTGGACGTCGACTGGGACCGCCAGGCCCAGCCCTACTTCGTCACCGCGCACTGGTCCGAGCACGGTCGTCCGCTGATCGCGGTGCAAACCCGCGACCAGCACACCCAACTCGTCCTCGACATCGACCCGACCACCGGGCGGACCAGCGAGGTGCACCGCGACACCGACCCGCACTGGGTGGAGATCAAACCCGGCTGGCCCGCCTGGACCCCGGACGGAAGCCTGGTGCGCATCGCCGCTTCGGACGGCGCGTACCGGCTCGTCGTCGGGGATCAGCCGTGGACCGGGGCTCCCCTCCAGGTCCGAGCCGTCCTTGACGTCGGCGAGGACATCTTGATCTCCGCCTCCGAGCAGGACCCGACGCAGGTCCACCTCTACCGCGTCACCGCGAAAGGTGCCGAGCAGGTGACCGAGCAGCCCGGTGTCCACACCGGAACGCGCTCCGGCGACGTGCTGGTGGTCGCGACGTCCACGCTGGACGAACCGCGCACCCGCGTGCGGGTGCTGCGCGGTGCGCGAGAAGTCGCCGAGATCGGCAGCAATGCCGAAATCCCCGATCTGGACGTCAACGTCCGGCTGCTGCGCCTCGGCGACCGCGAGCTGTGCAGCGCCCTGCTGCTCCCCAACGACTACCAACCGGCCGACGGCCCGCTGCCGGTGCTCGTCGACCCCTACGGCGGTCCGCACGCGCAGCGCGTGCTGTCCCGGCAACAGGGCTACCTGACCTCCCAGTGGTTCGCCGACCAGGGCTTCGCCGTGCTGGTCACCGACGGTCGCGGGATGGCCGGTCGCGGCCCCGACTGGGACCGGGCCATCGCCGGCGACCTCGCCGGTCCGCCGCTGCAGGACCAGGTCGACGCCTTGCACGCGGCCGCCGCGCAGCACCCCGAGCTCGACCTCGACCGGGTCGCCATCCGCGGCTGGTCCTTCGGCGGCTATCTCGCCGCGCTGGCCGTGCTGCGCCGCCCGGACGTCTTCCACGCCGCGGTCGTCGGCGCCGGAGTCGTCGACTGGCGGCTGTACGACACCCACTACACCGAGCGCTACCTCGGTGATCCCAACGTCGTCCCGGAGGTCTACCAGGTGAACTCGCTGCTGCGGGACGCCAACAAGCTGGAGCGGCCGATGCTGATCGTGCACGGCACCGTGGACGACAACGTCGTCCTAGCGCACTCGCTGCGGCTGTCCGCCGCGTTGACCGCATCTGCGCGCCCGCACACCGTGCTGCCCCTGGCCGGTGTCAGCCACATGCCCACCGACGAGACCACCAGCGAGAACCTCTTGCTGCTGCAGGTCGACTTCCTGCGCAAATCGTTGGCTCGCTAAAGGATTTCCAGTGGCACGGGGTGCGGCGGCGCCGGGAAACCGGCGTCGAGCTCGGCGAGGTCCTCGGCTGACAGCTCGATGTCCAGCGCCGCTCGGTTCTGCTCGACGTGCTCCTGGGTGGCGGCCTTCGGGATCGCGCACACGCCGTCCTGCGCCAGCACCCAGGCGATCGCGATCTGCGCCGGGGTCACCGAGTGCCGCTGGGCGACCCGCCGCAACACCGGCTCGCCCAGCAGCCGCCCCTGCTCGATCGGGGAGTAGGCCATCACCGGCACCGCGTGCTGGCGGCACCACGGCAGCAGGTCGAGTTCGATCCCGCGCCGGGTGAGGTTGTAGAGCACCTGGTTCGTGGCGGACTGCCGACCGAGTTCGCCTGTGAACAACTCCGCCATGTCGTCGGGGTCGAAGTTGCTCACTCCGAAGTGCCGGATCTTGCCGTCGGCGCGCAGCTGCTCGAACGCGTCCAGCGTCTCCGCCAACGGCGTGCTGCCACGCCAGTGCAGCAGGTAGAGGTCGAGGTGATCGGCGCCCAGCCGCCGCAGGCTGCGCTCGCACGCCTCGACGGCTCCGCGTCGGCTGGCGTTGTGCGGGTACACCTTGCTGACCAGGAAAACCTCGTCGCGCCGCCCGGCCATCGCCGCGCCGACGACCTCCTCGGCACCCCCGCTGCCGTACATCTCGGCGGTGTCGATCAGCCCGAGCCCGAGATCCAGCCCGTGCCGCAGGGCCGCGACCTCCGCCGCTCGCTCGGCCCGCCGCTCCCCCATTCCCCAGGTGCCCTGCCCCAACACCGGCAGCTCCTGCCCGCCGGGCAACCGAAGACGTCGCATGCGCGCTCCGTTCCACAAGCTCTGATTTCACGCGGTCGATCAACGCCGGGCGTCGGCCCCAGGATACGGATCAGCGCAGCTGCGGCAGGACGGCCACCAGTTCGAAGCCGCCGTCCTCGGACGGTCCGGCGTTCAGCCGCCCGCCAGCCATCTGCACCCGCTCCGACAGCCCCGCCAGCCCGGAGCCGCCGCTACCGACCTCGACGGCCTCACCGCAGGGTGCAGCGTTGCTGACGACGATGCGCAACGAACCGTCACAACGAGCCAGGCGCACCCGGATACCCGCGCCAGGAGCGTGCTTGGACGCGTTCGTCAGCGCTTCCTGCACGACCCGGTACGCGGCGCGCTCCACGGCTGGGGGCACGTCGTGCTCGTCGCCGAGTTCGGAGGACAGCTGCACGTCCACCCCGGCCGCCCGCGCCTGCCCGACCAGGTCCGGGATCGAGTCCAACCCGGTCGGCTGGCCCGCCGTGCTCAGGCCCAGCGTCGCCCGCATCTCTTCCAGCGCCTGCTTCGCCAGTCCGCGCAGCCGCACGGAGGTCTCCTTCACGCCCCGCTCCGCGGTGGTCGTCGCCAACGCCGCCGACTCGACCGCGATCAACGTGACGTGATGCCCGACGGCATCGTGGATCTCCCGCGCGATCCGGGCCCGCTCATCCGCACGCGCCATCTCGGCCTTGGCGCGCAGTTCGGCCTCGGTCGCCTCCTCCAGCCGCCGCAGGCTGTCGGCCAACTGCTGCCGCAACGCCACCAACGCTCCCAACGCAACCGGCGCACCGGCGGCCAGCAGCACGAACGCCACCGTCAGGACGAGCGCACCCACCCCGAGCGACTGCGTGATCAACACCGGAGCCAAGGCAACGACCGACGCCAGCAAGACCCAGAAGACCAGCGGCTTCATCCGCGGCTGCGCCCGACCGAGCGCGAACAGTGCCACGATCGTCGGAGCCCACCCCAGGCCACCAACCATCGCGGGCAGGCAAAGGACCACCGCGACGCGCGGCCACCGCCGCCGCAGCGGCAGCACCGCCGCCCCCACCAGCCCGGACACCAGGGCGTATCCGAAGTGGTCGTGCGCGAACAGCACGGCGATCGCCGGAATCCCGACGACCAGCACCTCCATCCCGAACTGCCGCCACCGCGCCGGACTCACGGCGCATCACCCGCCACGCGCTGCGCGATCAACGCGGCCTGCACCCGGTTCTGCGCGCCGAGCTTGCTCAACACCGTCGAGACGTAGCTCTTGACCGTCGCCTCGGTCAACCCGAGCCGCGCACCGATGTCGGCGTTGGACCGGCCGTCGCCCAGCAGGTGCAGCACCTGCTGCTCCCGCCCGGACAGGCCCCGCACCAGATGCATCTCGTGGGTGTTGTCGCGCACGCTGCGGAACCTGGGCAGCAACCGAACCAGCACTGCGGGGTCGGCGTCCTTGAGGAGGAACCCGTTCGCCCCGAACCGCAGGGCGTCGGAGACGTAGTCGTCCAGGTCGAACGTCGTCAGCACGGCCGCCACCGGCGGATCCGGCAACGCACCCAGGTCCCGCAACGCGGTCAACCCGTCCTTGCCCGGCATCTGCACATCGATCAGCGCGACGTCCGGGCGGTGTGCGCGCACCTTGGCCAGCAACTCGTCGCCGTTGCCCGCCTCCGCGACCACCCGGATCGTGTCGTCGCCCTCCAGCAGCACGCGCAAGCCCCGCCGCAGCATCGCCTCGTCGTCGGCCAGCACGACTCGGATCGGTCCCCCGCCGTCCTCAGCCCGCACCTCTCGGGTCACCTCCCCTGCTCCGAGGGTCGCCAGCAGACTAGCGGTGCCGCGTAAACGCAGCGCACACACCACCCGAGCGGACAGTGATCAGCGACGGCCCTTGGCCTTGCGCTCCCGCACCCGAACGGAGATCCGCACCGGAGACCCGACGAATCCGAACGTCTCGCGGAACTTGCGCTCCAGGAACCGCCGATACCCGGCCTCCAAGAATCCGGTGGTGAACAGCACGATCGTCGGTGGCCTGGTCTGCGCCTGGGTGGCGAAGAGGATCTTCGGCTGCCGACCACCGCGCACCGGTGGCGGATTGGCCGCGACCAGCTCGGAAAGCCACCCGTTCAACCGACCGGTGGGAACGCGGGTGTCCCACGAGTCCAGCGCGGTGCGCAGCGTCGGGGCCAGCTTCGCCACCGCCCGACCGGTCCTGGCCGACACGTTGACCCGCTCTGCCCACCGCACCCGGACCAGCTCGCGGTCGATCTCCTTCTCCAGCTGGCGGCGCCGGTCGTCGTCGACCAGGTCCCACTTGTTGTAGGCGATCACCAGCGCCCGACCGGCGTCCACGACCATGGACAGCACCCGCAGGTCCTGCTCGCTCAACGGCTCGGAACCGTCGATGAGCACGATCGCCACCTCGGCCGCCTCGATGGCCGCCTTGGTGCGCAGCGAGGCGTAGTACTCGGTGCCGCTGGCGGTCCGGACGCGCTTGCGCAGGCCCGCGGTGTCGACGAACCGCCACACCTCGCCGTCCAGCTCCACCAGCGAGTCGACCGGGTCCACGGTGGTACCGGCGACGTCGTGCACCACCGACCGCTCCTCGCCGGTCAATTTGTTGAGCAGGCTCGACTTGCCCACGTTCGGCTTGCCGACCAGCGCGACCCGCCGCGGCCCGCCGGTCGCGCCGAACACCTCGCGCGGGGTTTCCGGGAACACCTCCAGCACGGCGTCCAGCAGGTCGCCGGAACCGCGCCCGTGCAGACCGCTGACCGGGTAGGGCTCACCCAGCCCCAACGACCACAGCGAGTGCACCTCGGCAAGACCGCGCTGGTCGTCGACCTTGTTCGCGGCCACCAGGACCGGCCGCTTGGAGCGGCGCAGCACCTTCGCCACGGCTTCTTCGGTGGCCGTGGCACCGACTTGGGCGTCCACCACCAGCAGCACCGCATCGGCGGTGTGCATCGCCAGCTCCGCTTGCGCGGCCACCGAAGCCTGCAACCCCTTGGCGTCCGGCTCCCACCCGCCGGTGTCGACGACCGTGAACCGGCGCCCGTTCCACAGCGCGTCGTAGGCCACCCGGTCGCGGGTGACGCCAGGGGTGTCCTGCACGACGGCTTCCCGGCGGCCCAGCAGGCGGTTGACCAGCGTCGACTTGCCCACGTTGGGTCGGCCGACCACGGCCAGCACCGGCTGCGGCTTCGCGGGCGCGTCTTCCTCCGGGGATTCGACCTCGTCGAACTCAGCCCATTCGGCCTCGTCGGACCACGTGCCGTCCAGGCCCTCCACCGACTCGTCGGTCACGCTCGTTTACCTCTCAAATCGTCTTGGTGCTGGTCCGCGACCAGCCGATCCAACTCGGCGATCAGCTCGACCAGTTCGGTGCGCACCGCGTCGGTTGCCGCTACCAGCCCGGTGCGGCCCTTGCCCGTCGGTACCGTGATCGGCTCCCCGAACAACACGTCGATCCTGGGTAGCAGCCTACGGCCGCGGCCTTCCGGTCGTCGCGTACCCCGGCAGGCCACCGGCAGGACCTTCGCACCGGACGCCCGCGCCAGCCACGCCGCGCCGTGCTGCGCGCTGGCCATGTCGCCCGCGCCGCGGGTGCCTTCCGGGAACACGCCGACCAAGCCACCGGCCCGCAACACCCGCACCGCGGCCAACAGCGGCGTCCGGTCCGGCTCGCCCCGGCGCACCCCGACCTGTCCGATGCGGCGCAGGAACCAGCCCAGCGGCCCGCGGAACATCTCCTGCTTGATCAAGAACACCGCGCTGCGCGGAATCATGCCGAACAGCAGCGGCCCGTCGATCAGCGAACTGTGGTTGGCCACCAGCACCACCGGTCCGCTGCGCGGAATCCGCTGCGCGCCGTGGATCCGCACCCGGAACGGCAGCCGCACGATCCGTCGCGAGATCCACTGGCCGAACCGGTGCAGACGCGCGGACGCGCCTTCTGGCAGGGTTTCGTCGGTCACGGCGTGGTCCGTTCCGCCGCGACCAGCAGGCCGCGGCTCTCGATGTGCTTGTGCAGCTGTTCGAGCACCGCCACCACGTCCAGATCGGTGGTGTCCAACTCCACCGCGTCGTCGGCCTTGCGCAGCGGCGACACCTGCCGCCCGGAATCCAGCGCGTCCCGGCGCTGCACGTCCGCGTGAGTCCGACCCAGGTCCCCGTCCCGACCCTCCGAGACGTCCTGCGCCGTGCGGCGGCGCGCGCGGGCGTGCGCGGAAGCGTTCAGGTAAACCTTCAGGCCCGCGTCCGGCGCCACCACCGTGCCGATGTCGCGTCCCTCGACGATCACACCGCCCGGCGCCAGCAGCGCATCGTTGATCAGTTCCCGCTGCTGGGCGACCAACTGCTCGCGCACCGCGGCGACCGCCGACACCGCCGACACCGCACCGGTCACCTCCGGCCCGCGGATCTCCCGCCCGACATCCGCTCCGTCCAGGAACACCGCGGGACGCACCGGATCGGTGCCCACGCTCAGCCGCGCCGCGCTCACCACCTGCGCCACCGCACCCGCATCGGACGGCTCGACGCCCGCGCGCAGCACGGCCAACGTCGCGGCGCGGTACATCGCACCGGTGTCCAGGTAAGCCGCGCCCAGTGCCGACGCCAACTTGCGGGACACCGTCGACTTTCCGGTGCCCGACGGGCCGTCGAGGGCCACGACACCGCGGAGCCTGGCGTGTGCCACGTCGCATGTCCTCCCAAGCAGGAAACCAACACCGTAGAAGTGCACCGGCACCAGCCGGACCAACCGTCTATTCTGCCTGGTCCGCCCCCGAGCATCCCAATCGCGTCCAGATCGGTCCGGACCACGGGACAAATGCGAAAGATCTCCTAATAAGGTCGGGGCGTGGACGTAACAGTGACCCCCTTGCCGGGGCTCGGCACGCAGCAGGACTTCACCACCCGCTCCGGCCACCGCATCGGCGTGATCACCTACCGCGACGGCAGGTTCGAGCTGATCGTTTCCGACCACGACGACCCGGACAAGGTGGTCGCCTCGGTCGACCTGACCACCACCGAGACCAGCGCGCTGGCCAACCTGCTCGGCGCCCCGCAACTGGTCGCCCAGCTCACCGAACAGCAGCGCGAGGTCACCGGGATCACCACCTGGCAGCTGCCGGTCACCTCGAACTCGCCCTACGACGGCCGCACCCTCGGTGAGACGGAAATGCGCACCCGCACATCCGTCTCGATCGTCGCGGTGGTCCGCGACGGCACCGTGCACCCGTCACCACGCCCGGACTTCCAGTTCGCCGCCGGTGACCTGGTGGTGGTCGTGGGCACGACGGACGGCCTGCGCGCCGCCAGCGAAATCCTGGAACAGGGCTGACCCAGCCCGGCTGAAGCACACTCCCGGTCACCGCACCGGGACACGCATCGCGCCAACGGCGGTCCGACGCGTGCCGAACCCCGAACAACTCCATAGAGAGGACATACGGTGCACGACACGGCGATCTCCCTAATCGAGCTGGGAGCGGTCTTCTTCGGTCTCGGCATCCTCGGGCGACTCGCCTGGAAGTTCGGGGTGTCCCCGATCCCGCTCTACCTGCTCGGCGGACTGGCCTTCGGCACCGGTGGGCTGATCACGCTGCACGGCATCCAGCCGTTCACCCACATAGCCTCCGAGATAGGCGTGGTGCTGCTGCTGTTATTGCTCGGCCTGGAGTACTCCGCGGACGAGCTGGTCACCGGACTGCGCCGCTCCTGGCTGGCCGGTCTGATCGACATCGTGTTGAACGCGGTGCCCGGCGCGCTGGTGGCCTGCCTGCTGGGCTGGGGGCCGCTGGGCGCGCTCGCCATGGCCGGAATCACCTACATCTCCTCCTCCGGCATCGTCGCGAAGGTGCTCGGCGATCTCGGGCGGTTGGGCAATCGGGAAACACCGGTGGTCCTGTCGATCCTGGTCTTCGAGGACCTGGCGATGGCCGTCTACCTGCCGATCTTGACCGCCGTGCTGGCCGGGGTCAGCTTCCTGGGCGGACTCACCGCCGTCGGGGTGTCGCTGATCGTCATCACGCTGGTGCTGGTCGTCGCGCTGCGCTTCGGCAAGTACGTGTCCGCGCTGGTCGACAGCCCCGATCCGGAGGTCTTCCTGCTGCGGCTGCTGGGCGCCGCGCTGCTCGTCGCGGGCATCGCCTCGGAATTGCAGGTCTCGGCGGCGGTCGGGTCGTTCCTGCTGGGCATCGCGATCTCCGGGTCGACCGCGGCGAACGCCACCCGGATGCTGGAACCGCTGCGGGACCTGTTCGCCGCGCTGTTCTTCGTCGTCTTCGGCCTGAACACCGATCCCAGGCACATCCCGCCGGTGCTGCTGGTGGCGCTGCTGCTCGCGGTGGTCACGTGCGTGACGAAGCTGCTCACCGGCTGGCTGGCCGCGCGGATGCAGGGCATCGGCCGGATGGGGCGGCTGCGCGCTGGTGCCGCGCTGGTCGCACGCGGCGAATTCTCCATCGTGATCGCGGGGCTGGCGGTGGCCTCCGGCGCGGTGTCGGGCGAACTCGCCGCCCTCGCCACGGCCTACGTGCTGCTGATGGCGATCCTCGGCCCGGTCGCGGCGCGGCTGGTGGAGCCGATGGCCCGGCTGTTCCTCCAACACCAAACCAGTAGAGCCTGAGTCCTGCCGTGCCGGTGCGGGCGGCAGAACTACCCGCGCTGGGCCCGGAAGGCGGTCAGAGTCCCACCGCGCGGTACAGCGAGCTGATCTCCTGCCGGTTCAACGGCCGGATGGCACCCGGCCGTTCCGTGGTCAACCGAACCTCGCCGATCTGGGTGCGCACCAGCCGCTGCACTGGGAGCCCGACGTGCTTGAGCAGCCGACGCACGATGTGCTTGCGCCCTTCGTGCAGCACGATCTCCACCAACGCCCGGTTCTGGTTGACGTCGACCAGCTTGAACCGGTCCACCTTCACCGGACCGTCGTCGAGCTCCACGCCGTTGCGCAACCGCTGCCCCAGTCCCTTCGGGACCGGCCCGAGCACATCGGCCAGATAGGTCTTGCGCACCCGGTAGGACGGGTGCATCAGCCGGTTGGCCAGTTCTCCGTCGTTGGTGATCAGCAGCAGACCTTCGGTGTCCTGGTCCAGCCGCCCCACGTGGAACAGCTTGCCCTGCCGTTCCCGCAGGTAATCGCCGATGCACGGGCGCCCCTGGTCATCCGACATCGTGCACAGGATGCCGCGCGGCTTGTTCAGCACCAGGTGCGTCAGGTTCTCGTTGACCATCACCCGGTCGCCGTCCACGTGGATCACCGCGGTCGCCGGGTCGACCCGCCGCCCCAGCTCGGTGACCACCTCGCCGTCGACCTCGATCCGCCCCTCGACGATCATCTCCTCGGCCGCGCGCCGCGAAGCCACCCCGGCTTGGGACAGCACTTTCTGCAGCCGCACACCCTCCGAATCGGCGCTGGGCTGCGAAGCACGGGACGGGGTGGGGTGCTCAGACGTCATCGATCGAATCCACTTCGGGCAACAGGGGAGCCAGCGGCGGCAACTCCTTCAGCGACGACAGCCCCAGCCGCTCCAGGAACAGCTCGGTGGTGCAGTACAGGATGCCGCCCGTCTCCGGGTCGGTTCCGGCCTCTTCGATAAGGCCGCGCCCCACCAGGGTACGGATGACGCCATCGACGTTCACACCCCGTACCGCGGCCACCCGCGAGCGGGTCACCGGCTGCCGGTAGGCGATCACCGCGAGGGTCTCCAACGCCGCGCGGGTCAGCTTCGTGCGCTGACCGTCCAACAGGTAGCGCTCCACGTAGGGCGCGTACTTCTCGCGCGTGTAGAACCGCCAACCGTCACCGACCCTGCGCAGGTCCAAGCCCCGTTCCGCGCCTGCGTACCCGTCGGAAAGCCGCTGAAGCGCCTCCCGGATCCGGGCCACCGGCTGCTCCAGGGTGTCGGCCAGCAGTTCCTCACCCGCAGGCACGTCCACCACCAGCAACAATGCCTCCAAGGCCGCGTCGAGTGCCACATCGGAGGTCAAATCCGGCGCTACCGGAGCTACCACCGCCTCGGACTCGCCCTCCGCCGAAGGTTCCGGCGGCTCGGCAGCGGTCGCCGATTCCTGCGGGGTCTCAGCACCCCCGCCTTCCACGGTCGGCTCCATCACCCGTACTCCTCATCGTCCTGCTTGGCGCGTTGGGCTTCGGCGTCGGCCTGGGCCTGGGCCACGCTGCCGCCGACCCACCGCACGTGCAGCTCACCCAGCGGGCTCTCCTGCTCGAAGTGCAGGACCTTTTCCCGGTAGAGCTCCAGCAGCGCCAGGAACCGCGCCACCACCTCGACCGTGTGGCCGCAGTCGGACACCAGCTCCGGGAAGGTGGCGGTGCCCTTCTGTGCCAGCCGCACCCGCAGCAGCGCCGCGTGTTCGCGAACCGAAACCCCGTGCTGGTGGATGTGGTCCAGCGAAACCGTCGGCGGCGGCTTGGGTCGGAACACCGCAGCCGCGATCTCGGCCAGCCGCTGCGGATCGACTCCGATCACCACTTCCGGCAACAGGTTCTCGAACCGCTCTTCCACCGAAACCGACCGCGGGTAACGCCGCAACGCCCCGGCTTCCAACTCGCCGAACAACGCGGCGACCTGCTTGTACGCGCGATACTGCAGCAGCCGCGCGAAAAGCAGGTCGCGGGCCTCCAGCAGCGCCAGGTCCGCTTCGTCCTCCACCTCCGCGGCCGGGAGCAGCCGGGCCGCCTTGAGATCGAGCAGCGTCGCCGCCACCACCAGGAATTCGGTGGTCTCGTTCAGGTCCCACTGCTCGCCGAGCGCTCTGGTGTAGGCGATGAACTCGTCGGTGACCTTGTGCAACGCCACCTCGGTGACGTCCAGCTGGTGCTGCGAGATCAGTTGCAGCAGCAGGTCGAAGGGGCCTTCGAAGTTCTCCAGTCGCACCGTGAACCCGCCGGTGGAGCCGGGGTCCTCGCTCGACTGCTCCTCCGGAACAGCGGGAACTGTCACTCGCCGGGCTCCCGCAGGCGCTGCACCAGCACCGATTCCGCACCACGCTCGTCGAGGTCGGCGAGCACCACCGCAACCGCTTCGCGCACCATCCGGCCCCGGTCCACGGCGATGCCGTGATCAGCCCGCAATGCCAGCCGCGCCTGCTCCAAGCCCAGCAACTCCTCGTCGGACACGTACACGGTGATCTTCGAATCGTGCCTGCGCCGACCCGAGCCGGACCGGGTCGCAACGGACCGAGCCGCGGACTCGGCCGACGCCCGTTCCGGCGGATCGGCGTGATCCGTCCGAGGAACAGTAGTACGGAACAGTTCGGCCGCTCCGGGCAGGGCGACCCGACGCGTCATCGGGCGATCACCTCACGCGCCAACGCCCGGTACGCCTGGGCACCTGCCGAACGCGGCGCCCACCTGGTGATCGGTTCGCCCGCCACCGTCGTCTCCGGGAACCGCACCGTGCGGTTGATCACCGCATCGAAGACGACGTCGCCGAAAGCCTCCACCACCCGCGCCATCACCTCGCGGGAGTGCAGCGTTCGCGGGTCGAACATGGTCGCCAGGATGCCGCTGATCTCCAGCTTCGGGTTCAACCGCTCCCGCACCTTCTCGATGGTGTCGATCAGCAGCGCCACCCCGCGCAGGCTGAAGAACTCGCACTCCAACGGGATTATCACGCCGTCCGCCGCGGCCAACGCGTTCACCGTCAGCAGGCCGAGCGACGGCTGGCAGTCCACCAGCACGTAGTCGTACTCCGACAGCGCTGGCTGCAGCACCCGGTGCAGCGTCTGCTCCCGGCCCACCTCGGCGACCAACTGCACCTCGGCCGCGGACAGGTCGATGTTGCTGGGCAGCAGGTCCATGCCCTCGACGGTGGTGCGACGCACCACGTCCTGGACGTCCACCGGGCGTTCCATGATCACGTTGTAAATGGTCTGCTCAAGCTGGTGGGGCTGTACTCCGAGGCCGACCGAAAGCGCGCCCTGCGGATCGAAATCCACCAACAGCACCCGGCGTCCGTACTCCGCCAGCGCTGCGCCGAGGTTGATCGTCGACGTGGTCTTCCCTACGCCGCCCTTCTGGTTGCACATCGCGAGCACCGATGCGGGACCGTGCCGGTCCAGCAACGGCGGCTCCGGGATGTGCCGACGCGGGCGTCCAGTGGGACCAAGACCGCGGGGGTTGGGCGTCAGGTCGACGTCTTCCTCGCGGTCCGTCGTCTCCGGGGCGATGCTCAGGTCGACCGCGCCCCGGGGCCGCCCGGCGGCGGAGGGCTGCGGTAGCGACATGGCGATCTGACTCCTTCAGGTGCCGGTGGCGATCAAACGCAGCCTAAGTGGCATCCATTACCAGCGGCAACGCGCCTCGCCGGGGTGTCGGAAATGCGTCCACGTTCGGTGTGATCTGATGCGCGATCAACGTCTACCCGTTGCACGGCCCGCCCGCATTCGCAGCGTGGCCAACTCACTCCTAAGCTTGACGTCCGCCCTGGCCGGGGATTCCTACTGCGGCGGCTCGCCGGGTTCCGGTCTTTCGTCGAGTCCGCAGGCGTTTTGCCTCGCCGTCCGTCCAGCGGCGAGGTCGTTGCTAACTGCCACGGTCATGAACAACGTCGCAAGGACACGACCATTCCCGCCCGCGCAGGGATTTTTCGCGTCGTCGCGGAGCGAGCGAATCAGAACGACCGAGCCAGGACAACTTCTTGATCGTTTTAGCGCTGATTCCCTCCGCCCCAATGCGAAGTGGACCCCTAGTCCGACATGAGGTGGGCGCGCGGATGGGCTGTCGCGTAAACCTCCCGCAGCGTGTTCACGGTGATCAGGGTGTAAACCTGGGTTGTGGTCACCGATGCGTGGCCCAGCAGTTCCTGCACCACGCGGACGTCCGCGCCACCCTCCACGAGATGTGTGGCGAACGAGTGGCGCAGCACGTGCGGCGACACCGACCCGGCGATTCCGGCGCGCTGCGCGGCAGCTTTCAACGCGTGCCACGCGCTTTGCCGGGAAAGCCGGGTACCGCGCGAATTCAGGAACACCGCCGCACTGCCGCGACCCCGCGCCGCCAGGCTCGGCCTGGCTCGAACCAAGTAGGCGTCCAGCGCCGCCAGGGCCGGTCGGCCGATGGGAACCAGCCGTTGGCGGCCACCCTTGCCGTCGAGCAGGACGGTGCGAGCGGTGCCATCGACGTCGTCGACGTCCAGGCCGACCGCCTCGGAAATCCGCGCCCCGGTCGAGTACAGCAATTCCAGCAGTGCCCGGTCCCGCAAGCCCCGGACGTCGTCGCCACCGGCGTGGTCGAGCAGCGTTCCCACATCGTCGATGGAAAGCGCTTTGGGAAGTCGTTTCGGCAAGCTCGGCGGCGCGACCTCGCGGGCGACGTCGACCGCCAGCAGCCCTTCGGCATGCCCGAACCGGTGCAGACCGCGGGCTGCCACCAACGCCCGAGCTGCTGACGACGGCGCGAGCGGGGGCCGTTGCTCGGTGCCTTCCCGCAACTCGGCCAGGAACCCCGACAGGTGCGCCGAGCGCACCTCGGCGAGCTCGGAAATGCCTTCCGCGACCAGGAATTCGGCGTATCGACGCAGGTCCCTGGCATAGGAGTCAAGAGTGCTGCCAGCGGTGCCGCGTTCCACGGCGAGGTGATCGAGGTAGCCGGTGATCGCCCCGCGCAGTTGCGGCGGCAGCGACTCGAAGCCCTTCACCGCGCCGCGAAGCGACGCGGCCGATCACGCCACTCGGCGTCCGCCGGGCGCGGCCGAGCGCGGCCGTCGCGAATCGCCTGGGCGGCGAGCAGCCCGGCCACCGCCGGACCGTTGACGATCTCCCCAGCCAGCGCCATCCGCACCGCCTCGGCCAGCGGGAACCGCCGGATCACCAGATCCGCCTCCTCGTCCCCGACCGCCGCCGGGCGGTCCACATCGGACAATCCGGTGCCCAGGAACACCCGCACGCTCTCGTCGGTGAATCCGGGCGAGGTCGCGACGTCGACCAGCACCGACCAGTCCCGCGCCGCGATCCCGGCCTCTTCGGCGAGCTCCCGCTGCGCCGTGCGCACCGGATCCTCCCCGGCGACGTCGAGCAGCCCGGCTGGCAGCTCCCAAAGCCGCCGACCGATCGGATACCGGTACTGGTGGATGAGCACGACCTCCTCGTGCTCGTCCAACGCCACCACCGCGACGGCACCGAGGTGCTCGACGACCTCGCGGCGGGCCTGCCCGCCACCGGGCATCCCGACCTCGTCGGCCCGCAACGCGAGGATCTTGCCGACGTACACGTCAGCGCTGGCCAGGGTGGTGAACTCGTGCTCGCCGTTGGTGCGCGCGACACCGTTCTCCGTCGTGTCCACGCCACCACCCTAGAACCAGCTGGCATCAGAGCACGACTGCCGCAACTCCCGCCGGGGTTCCGCCACCCGCACCGCCATCCAGAACGAGCCTGGAAACAACCTCAAATACTCGGTGCTGGTTCCTGGATGGGTTCGAGTTCGACCGGCAGGCGCTCCGCCGCGCGGTAGTCCAGCGCCCCCTTGACGAACGCCGCGAACAGCGGGTGCGGGCGCGTCGGGCGGCTCTTCAACTCCGGGTGCGCCTGGGTACCGACGAAGAACGGGTGCTCCTCGCGCGGCAGCTCGATGAACTCCACCAGCCGGTCGTCCGGCGAAGTCCCGGAGAACACCAGGCCCGCGTCGCTCAGCTGCTGCCGGTAGGCGTTGTTCACCTCGTAGCGGTGCCGATGCCGCTCCGCCACCTCGGTCGTGCCGTACGCCGCGGCGACGATCGAGTCCGCCTGCAGCTTCGCCGGGTACGAACCCAGCCGCATGGTGCCGCCCATGTCCCGATCACCGGCGATCACGTCGTGCTGATCGGCCATCGTGCTGATCACCGGGTGCTGACAGGGCTCCTCGAACTCGGTGGAATTCGCCCGGTCGAGTCCGGCCAGCGCGCGCGCCGTCTCGATCACCATGCACTGCAGGCCCAAGCACAGCCCCAGCGTCGGGATGCCGTGCGTGCGGGCGTAGCGGATGGCGCCCAGCTTGCCCTCGATGCCGCGCACCCCGAAGCCGCCCGGGATCAACACACCGTCCATTCCGGACAGTGCCTGCGCGGCGCCCGTCTCGGTCTCGCAGGTGTCCGAACCAACCCAGGAGATCTCCACCTTCGCCCGGTGCGCGAACCCACCGGCGCGCAGCGCCTCGGTGACCGACAGGTAGGCGTCCGGCAGGTCGACGTACTTGCCGACCAGCGCGATCCGCACCCGCTCCGAGGGGTTGTGCACCCGGTCCAGCAGGTCGCCCCACACCGACCAGTCGACGTCGCGGAACGGCAACCCGAGCCGCCGCACCAGGTAGGCGTCCAGGCCCTCGCCGTGCAGCACCCGCGGGATGTCGTAGATCGACGGCGCATCCGGGCAGGCCACCACGCCGTCCACGTCGACGTCGCACATCAGCGCG
Source organism: Saccharopolyspora soli (assembly GCF_022678645.1). Taxonomy (GTDB): domain Bacteria; phylum Actinomycetota; class Actinomycetes; order Mycobacteriales; family Pseudonocardiaceae; genus Saccharopolyspora; species Saccharopolyspora soli. The sequence continues at coordinate 33,414 of NZ_JALBWV010000068.1, forward strand.
ATCTTGCGCTTGAGATCCTCCGGCAGGTCGCGGTCCGCCCGGCACACCAGCGCATCGGGCTGGATACCGATGTTGCGCAGCGCCGCCACCGAGTGCTGCGTCGGTTTGGTCTTCAGCTCACCGGAGGGCGCCAGGAACGGCACCAGCGACACGTGCAGGAAGAAGCAGTTGTCCCGGCCGACGTCGTGCCGGACCTGCCGACACGCCTCCAGGAACGGCAGCGACTCGATGTCGCCGACCGTGCCGCCGACCTCGGTGATCACCACGTCCGGCGTGCGACCGTCCTCGTCCGGCTCGGCCATCGCCCGGATCCGGGCCTTGATCTGGTCGGTGATGTGCGGAATCACCTGCACGGTGTCGCCCAGGTATTCGCCGCGCCGCTCCTTGGCGATGACCGTCGAGTACACCTGGCCGGTGGTCACGTTGGCGTTGCGGGTCAGGTCGCGGTCCAGGAACCGCTCGTAGTGCCCGATGTCGAGGTCGGTCTCCGCGCCGTCCTCGGTCACGAACACCTCGCCGTGCTGGAACGGGTTCATCGTTCCCGGATCGACGTTCAGGTAAGGATCGAGCTTCTGCATGGTCACCCGCAATCCGCGGGAAGTCAGCAGTTCGCCCAGGCTGGACGCCGTGAGCCCCTTACCCAACGAGGAGGCCACGCCCCCCGTGACGAACACGTGCTTGATCGTGCGTGCTTGCGGCACCAACAAAAGCTCCCCGTGGTCAAGCCGTCGCCTGGCTGGATATCTGCGCTGGCAGGACGGCTGGATCCGTCTCTCCCACGGAATTCCAGCCTAACGCACGACCGTCCGGACGCGCACCGAGACCCGCCGCTGCCCCACAGGGGTACTGAGCATCCACACCCGTCCCACCAGCACCACCCGCACCGCAAAGCAAAACGAGTTCAAAGACAGACCCTCAGCCGCGGGTGTTCGGCACCGGGCCTTGGGCGCTGCTGGCGACGCCGTAGTGCCCGGACTGCCGATCGGCCTGCTCGCGCACCGCCAGGACCACTGCTACCCGTCCCGAACTGCTGCCGACGTTATCCACTGTGGACAGGATCGAGGAGATCGCGGGGTCCGCGCGGGCCACCCCGACTGCCCCGGTCCCGTCGGCCGAACCGGTGTCACCGGCGAGCACCGCGCCCTGGCCAGCGCGGTCGATCTGGGTCGCGAACCGGGCCAGGGTCGCGGCCCGGTCCCCCGCGCTGTCGCCATCGATGCGACCACCGGTCAGCACCACCGCGAGCTGCGCGGGCCGCAGTCCGGGCGAGGCCATCGCGAAGCCGCCATCGGCCAACCCGGCCAACGCCGCCTCGCGTTCCTGGTCGCCGGTTTGGGGTTGACCGCTCTGCGGATTCAGCAGGGTCAGCGGCCCGATGAGGCCCCCGGCCAGGGTGCCCGGATCCGCCGCGGTGGGCAGTTGCACACCGGCGGGCAGCAGTTCGGTGACGACCCGACGCAGCTGGTCTGCCCGATCCGGGTCGGCGAACGCCTCCCCCAGGTGCACCTCGCCGGTCAGGTCCGCCCCTGCGGCGCGCAGCAGTTGCGCCACCGCGTCGCGCTGCTGCTCGGAAACGTCCGCCGAAGCGATCAGCACGACGCTGCGCTGCGCCAACTGGTCCTGCACGGCCATCGGACCGATCGTCGAATTGACCCGCTCAGCCGCGGCGACCTGCGCTTTGAGCGCCGTTCGTTCGGCGCGCAGGTCGTCGACCTGGTCCTGCAACGACTGCCGTTCGTGGCCCACACCGGTCAGCAGCCGGTCGCTGACCGAGGAGGAGCCGACCACGACTCCCACGGCCAACGCCAGGAAGACCGCGGCGATCGACACGATGTGGTACCGCAACGAGATCACGTGAACAGCCCCTTGAAGTATGCGGACACGGAGTTGCCGGTGTCGGCGAGCACGTCGAGGAACGCAGTGCCCAGCCCGGAGACCACCAGCGCCACGGCCACCACCAACAGCACCGAGGTGACCAGCATCACGATGGCGCTGGTGGGCGTCCTGCTGCGCTGCAGGGTGGCCACCGCCGGGCCGTCGATGACCTTGCTGCCCAACCGCAGTCGGGTGAGGAACGTCGACGGGTTCGAACCGGAGCGCCCGCGGTCGAGGAATTCGCCCAGCGTCGCCTGGAAACCGACGGTGATCACCAGGCTCGCCTGGTGCGCGTCTGCGAGCAGCAGCGCCAGGTCCTCCGGATTGCCGGACGCCGGGAAGGTCACCGCGCCGATGGCGAGGTCCTGGATGCGTTCCAGGCCGGGGGCGTGCCCGTCGAGGTGGGCGGGAATCACCAGTTCCGCGCCGCACTTCAGGGTGTCGGTGCTGATGCCGTCCGGGTCGCCGACGATGACGTCCGGTTTGTACCCGCCCTTGACCAGCGCGTCGGCACCGCCCTCGACGCCGATCAGCACCGGCCGGTACTCCCGGATGTACTTCTTCAACCGTTTCAAGTCATCGGTGTGGCCGTAACCCGGCGCCAGCACGAGCACCTGCCGGTCGGCCAACGGCACGGTCAGCTCGGGCACGCCGATGCCGTCGAGGATGAGCGTCCGCTCCTTGCGCAGGAACTCGATCGTGTTCGCCGAGAACGCCTCCAGCTGCGCCGACATCCCGGCCTTGGCCTCGATCAGCAGGTCAGCGATCGAGTTGGCGTCCTGCTCGGTCCCACGCCCGATTTCCCGATCCCCGACGAACACCCCGCCCTCGTGCAGCCGGATCTTCGAGCCGTCCTTGATCCGGTGCACGACCTCCGGGCCGACCCCATCGATCAGCGCGACACCCGCCGACAGCAGCACTTCGGGTCCGAGGTTCGGATATCGCCCGGAAATCGACGGCGCGGCGTTGACCACTCCGACCACTCCGGCGACGACCAGCGCCTGGGCAGTGCTCCGGTCCAGGTCCGCGTGGTCCATCACCGCGATGTCGCCAGCACGGACGCGGCGCAGCACCCCGCCTGAACGTCGCTCGACCCTGGCGATCCCGACGACGCCGGGCAGTTTTTCCTGCTGACGGGCAAGCAGACCGCTGAGCTTCATGCGCCGATAGTGGCAAACCGACCACACGTTGTTGATCCGCCACGCCGATGGCGTTGACCCGCTCGCGCCAAATCGGTTGGACCGAAAGGCCTACTTCTTGCTGTGCCCCGCTTTTCCGCGCCGCCGGAACCGCGCCTGGGCCAACTTGTACGCCGTGGCGGTGTTCAGCAGCTCCTCCGCGTGGGCCCGGCCGGTCTCCGTCGAGTCGAGCCCGGCCAACATCCGCGCCAGTTCGACCACCCGCCGTTCGTCGGCGACCACCCGCACATCGCTGCGCGTCAGCCCACCGTCGGCAGCTCCCTTGTCCACCACCAGGTGGCGATCGGCGTACGCGGCGACCTGCGGCAGGTGCGTGACCACCACGACCTGGTGGGTCCGAGCCAGCCGGGCCAGCCGCCGCCCGATCTCCACCGCCGCCCGACCACCGACCCCGGCGTCGACCTCGTCGAACACCAGCGTGGGCACCGTGTCGGCATCGGCGAGCACGACCTCCAGCGCCAGCATCACGCGGGACAGCTCGCCGCCTGACGCGCCCTTGTGGATCGGCAGCGCGGGAGCGCCGGAATGCGCGATCAACTGCAACTCGACCTCGTCGACGCCATCCGGCCCGGCATGCACCGTCTTGCCTCGCACCGACAACGCGGACGGGTCGCCGGTGTCGGTCTCCTTCGCCTGGACGACGACTTCGAGCCGAGCTTGCGGCATGGCCAGCCCGTCCAGCTCCTCCGACACCGCCGCGGCGAGCCCGACCGCAGCCTCTTCCCGCGCCGCGGACAACGCAGCCGCGTGTTCGGCCAGTTCCACCGCGAGTTCATCGCGCCGCGCGGCCAAGGCCGCCAGCGCCTCCTCCGAAGTGTCCATTCCGGACAGACGGGTGCGCGCATCTTCGGCCCAGGCCAGCACGCCGTCGACGTCCGCGGCGTACTTCTTCGTCAACTGCTTGAGTTCGGCTTGCCGGGCCAGCACCTGCTCCAGCCGGGCCGGGTCGGCGTCCAACCGGTCCAGGTACCCGCCGAGCTCACCGCCCACGTCGGCCAACACCGCGACGGCCTCCGCCACCCGCGGCTCCAACTCCCGCAGCACCGGGTCCTCAGCGGCCGAGAGACGCCGCCGGGCCTCTCCGATCAGGCCGATCGCGCCCGGCGAATCCGGATCGCCGTCGGCCGCTCCGGTCAACGCCAAGTGCGCCCCGGTGGCGATCTCCCGGAGCTGGTCGACGTCCGCGAGTCGACGGGCCTCGTCGACCAAAGCCACGTCCTCGCCCTGTTCCGGGGCGACGGCCTCGATTTCGGCCAAGCCGTGCCGGAGCAGTTCCGCTTCCCTGGCCAGTTCCCGCGAGCGCTCGGTGCGTTCGGTGAGCTCCCGGACCGCATCAGCCCACTCCGCGCGAACCCGCTGGTAGTCGCCGAGCACGTGCAGCACCGGTTCCCCGGCGAAGCGGTCCAGCACCGCGCGCTGCTCGCCAGGGCGCAACAACCGGAGCTGATCGTTCTGGCCGTGCACCGCCAGCACTTGGTCGGCCAGCTCGGACAACACCGCGTTGGGCACCGAACGGCCACCGAGATGCGCTCGCGAACGCCCGTCGGCGGTCACGGTCCGCAGCGCGATCAGACTTCCGTCGTCGTCGGGTTCGGCCCCGGCATCGGCGGCGACCTTGGCCGCCGGTGAGTCGATCGTGGTCTGGAACCGGCCCTCCACGACGGCACGCTGCGCACCGGAGCGGACCCGCGACGCATCGGCTCGACCACCGCCGAGCAGGTGCAGCCCGGTGACCACCATCGTCTTCCCGGCGCCGGTCTCACCGGTAACCACGGTCAGACCAGCGTGCAATGCGAGCGTGGCGTCGTCGATGACGCCCAGTCCCTGGATGCGCATCTCCGCCAACACATCAACACCCTAGCGGCACAACCCGACCAGCGGAGCCCCGCTGGGGTGATCAGCACAAGCTTGAGATCCGCGGCTGTTCGCACAACCGATCCCGTGGCACAGACCCAGATGTCGCCCAAGACCCGGTCCTCGCTTGTTCCACATTCCGCTGCGGGCCTCTGAGGTTCCGCTACCCGCACCGCCACGAAAGCCACTCCGCGCACTCTCTAAGCGCGGTCAACAGATGGTGGCGGGACCGCGCCAGCCTTGCACCGGTAGCTCGAACTTGCGCACCAGGCGATCGGTGAACGCGGTGTCGTGCAACCGGACCAGCCGCAGCGGGGTGTCCCCGGCGGTCACCTCGACCCGCGCGCCCGGCGGCAGGTCGAAATGCCGTTGCCCGTCGCAGCACAGCACCGCGTGGTGGCCGTGCTGGTCGATCTCCAGCGCGACCAGCGACTCCCGCGACACCACCAGCGGGCGGGCGAAAAGCGCATGCGCGTTGCTCGGCACGACCAACAACGCCTGCACCTCCGGCCACACCACCGGGCCGCCCGCTGAGAAAGCGTAGGCAGTGGAACCGGTCGGGGTGGAGCACAGCACGCCGTCGCACCCGAACGCCGAAACCGGGTGGCCGTCGACCTCCACGACCACGTCGAGAATCCGCTCCCGGCTGCTCTTCTCGACGCTGGCCTCGTTGAGCGCCCAGGTGTTGCCCAGCACCTCGCCATCGAGCTTCATGGCGATCTCGATGGTCATCCGTTCCTCGACGTGGTACCGCGACTCGACGACCGCGGCCAACGCCTCGTCGAGCGCATCGGAATCGGCCCCGGCCAGGAAACCCACCCGACCGAGGTTCACGCCGAAAACCGGCACATCCGCGAGCCGCGCGAGCTCAGCGGCGCGCAACAGCGTGCCATCCCCGCCGAGGACCAGGACGAGTTCCGTACCGGCCGCGGCCTGCGGACCGGGTGCCACCACCTGGCTGTAGCAGTCCGGGCTGAGTTCCGGCGCCTCCTCGGCGAGCACCCGCACCCGCAGGCCCGCGCCGACGAGTTGTCCGGCGACCTTCTCGGCGGTGCGCAAGTTGTGCTGCCTGCCGGTGTGCACCACCAGCAGCACCTCTCGGGTCAACTCCTACTCCTTCGACGTTCCTTCGGCGGCGTCGCCGCCCGCGGTGTGGGACCGCCGCGGATCTCGCAGCCGAGGCGGGATCCGAGGCTCCGCTGAGCGACGGCCCACGCAGACCACTTTAGAAACAATCTTCACCGGTGCGAGGTCTTGACCGCAGTCTGCGGCCCTCGTCGAACCGCGTCCACCACCAGCGCCTCCGCAGCCGCATCATCGATGGCCGCGCCCGGACGCAGCCAGGCGAAGTACTCGACGTTGCCGGACGGACCTGGCAGCGGACTGGCCACGACACCACGCAGGCCCAGCCCGTCCTCAGCGGCGAACCGCACGACCTCCAGGACCGCTTCGGCCCGCAACTGCGGATCTCGCACCACGCCACCTGAGCCTAACCGCTGTTTGCCCACCTCGAACTGCGGCTTGATCATCGGCACCAGATCGGCGTCCGGGGTGGCGCAGGCGACCAGCGCGGGCAGCACGAGCTTCAGCGAGATGAACGACAGGTCGGCCACCACCAGGTCCACTTCGCCGCCGATGTCCTCCGGGGTCAGCGACCGCACGTTCGTCCGATCGTGGATCTTGACCCGGTCGTCGGTCTGCAACTTCCAATCGAGCTGGCCGTACCCGACATCGACGGCCACCACCTGGCGCGCGCCGCGACGCAGCAGCACGTCGGTGAATCCGCCGGTCGACGCTCCCGCGTCCAAGCAGCGCCGGTCGGCCACGGACAGCCCGTCGGGCTCGAACGCCTCCAGCGCACCCACCAGCTTGTGCGCGCCGCGCGACGCCCAACCTGGGTCGTCGATGTCTTCGGCGACCACCACCGGCGCATCGATTTCGATCGCGGTGGCGGACTTGCGGGCCACCATGCCGCGCACGCTCACCCGACCCGCGGCGACCAACTCGGTGGCGTGCTCTCGGGATCGGGCGAGGCCGCGACGAACCAGTTCGGCATCCAACCGCGACTTGCGTGGCACTCCCGTCAACTCCTGTGCGCGCTCGTTGCGGAGAGGAGGTTGTCGGCCTTCGAAAGCGCATCGGTGAGCGCCGCGTGCACCGCCTCGAACCGTTCGACGTGCTCTGCGACAGGCAACTCCCGAACGTCGTCGAGTTCGGCCACCGCCGCCGTGATGGCGTCGATCGCCGGTTGACCGTCATCGGCCGGGCGCACCAGCATCGCGGGATTCGGTGCCTGCTGCCACGGAGAGGTCATCCGTTCCTGCTCCCCTCGATCACGCCGCGACCGCTGTGCGGCGACATGTCCACGCTAGCCGAACGCCCGGACGGCGCCACCACGACATGCGCCGGTCAGAGCAGCCTCAACTGTCGCAGCACGTCTCGCGCGGGCTCGTCCGCACCCTGCACCGCGACTGCTCCTGACTCGGCAGACCACCAAGCGACGCACAGCGCGCGAAGGGCGGAAAGCGCATCCCCTGGTTGTTCTCCGGCCTGGGCGGACAGTTCCAGCGACTTGGTGTCCACTCGGACCTGCCACGCTGGCTGCGCACCGATCGCGACCTGGGCGGGTGACTGGTGCAGTCCCCGCAGATCGGCGGCGACGTAGTCGGGCCGCATGTCGGCGGTCGCTTCGAGCAGTTCCCGAGCCGTGCTGACGCCGGTGAGCACCATCAGCGACGGCATTTCGGCCTTCACCGCACCCGCTATGTCGGTGTCGAGCCGGTCGCCCACCATCAGCGGTGCGGCGGCCCCGGCCGAGGCGACCGCCCGGTCCAGCAGCGGGCGCTCCGGCTTGCCCGCCACCAACGGGTCCTGGTCGGTCGCGGCTCGCAACGCCTCGACCAGCGCACCGTTTCCGGGCACCTCACCGCGCTCGGTCGGCAGGGTGCGGTCGCCGTTGCACGCCACCCACAGCGCACCGGCGCGAATCGCCAGGCAGGCTTCCACGAGGTCGCGGTAAGTCGTCTCGGTGGAAATCCCCTGCACCACCGCGGCCGGGTCGGCGGCGAAGTCCCGAACCGGCACCAACCCCACTTTGTCCACTTCGGACTCCAGCGCGGCGGTACCGACCACCAGCACCTTCGACCCGGCGGGCAACTTCGCGGCCAGCACCGCGGCACCGGCCTGAGCGCTCGTGCTGACCTCGGTCGGCTCCGCGTGCAACCCGAGACCGATCAGGTGGTCGGCGACCGCCTGATCCGGCTTCGACGCGTTGTTGGTGACGTAGCGGACTGGGACCTCCCGCCGGTGCACCTCCCGGATCGCTTCCAGCGCACCGGGAACGAGTTCACCACCGCGGAACACCGTGCCGTCGAGGTCGAACAGCACGACATCATGACCATCCAGCAACGTGCCGGTCACTGCGCTCGTGCTCCTCCTGCGTTGTCCGCATCGCCGTCGGTGTTCTCCGGAGCAGCCGTCTGCTCTTCCGACCGCTCCGCGGTCTCGTCCGTCCCGGCCTCTTCAGGCTCCGCACCGTCTTCTTCGGCATCGTCGCGCTCGTCGTCGAAATCGTCGTCGACCAAGGCGGCTTCGTCGTCGAAGTCGTCGTCGGCTTCGGCAGCCGCTTCGGCTTCGGTGACTAGTTCCTCGACCACATCCGGACCGCCCAACTGCGCGGCCAGCTCTTCGAGACGATCGGCAGCGTCCGTCTCGTCATCGTCATCTGCGTGCGCGGCGTGCACGAACCAGGTGAAGGCATCCCGTTCGCGCCCGGCGGCCAGCAGATTGTCCGCGTATGCGTAGAACAGGCGCGCGCTCCACGGCTCCTGGCGTCGCGGGTCGAGCTCCGCAATCTGCAGGCTCACCACCGAGGCATCGATCTCGCCCAGGTCTCGGCGGGCACCCGCAGCGACGATGCGCAGCTCGACCGCGTCCTCCTGGTCGAGCTGGCTGGCCTCCTCGCTGCGGCTGAGCTCCACCGCGCGTTCTGGCCGCCCCATCGCCCGCTCGCAATCGGCCATGATCGCCAGGTGGCCGGGTCCGCCAGCCATGCGCCGGACGGCCCGCAGCTCGGCGAGCGCCTCGTTCCACTCGCCCGCCAGGTAGGCGCTAAGACCGTTGGCTTCCCGGATCGAGGGAATGCGGGGGGCGCGTTGCCGCGCGTAGCGGGCGTGCTCCAGGGCCTGCTCCGGCTCCGAGTCGATCAGCTGACCGGCCGCGATCAGGTGCAGCGCGACCTTGTCGGCCAATCCCTTGGGCAAGGTGAGCAGTTCGCGCCGGATTTCGATGTCCAACTCCGAGGGCTCCAGGCCCTCGGGCAGCTCGGGTTCCCGCTTCTGCGCCGACTCGGCGACCGCGTCGTCACGAGATTCCGGCTTTGGCGAGTCCTGCCGGTGGCCGCTGTGATCCCGCCGAGCCCCACCCCGGCGGTCGCCGGCGCGGTCGTTCCGATCCGGGCGACCGCCCCGGTCCCGGTCGAACCGGTCATCCCGGCGGGGTCGGTCGTCACGGCGGGGTCGGTCATCCCGGCGCGGCCGATCGTCACGGCGGGGTCGGTCGTCAGGCCGTCGGTCGTCTCGGCGATCACCGCGCGACCGGTCGTCACGGCCCCGGTCCTCGAATCGAGGCTTGCCCTGCCGGTCGTCGCGACGCCCGTAGCTACCGCGCCGATCTTCGCGGAAGCCACCGCGTCCCCGGTCATCACGCCGATCCTCGCGGTTGTCCCGGCGGAAGTCGCCACGGTCCCGATCGTCGCGACGGAAATCATCGCGGCGCGGCCGGTCATCGCGACGGAAATCGCCGCGTCCCCGATCATCACGCCCGCGATCATCACGGCGGAAATCGCCACGCCCGCGATCATCACGGCGGAAGTCACCACGCCCACGATCATCACGCCCACGATCGTCACGGCGGAAATCGCCACGCCCACGATCATCACGACCGCGATCGTCGCGACGGAAATCGCCACGCCCACGATCATCACGCCCACGATCGTCACGGCGGAAATCGCCACGGCGCGGCCGGTCATCGCGACGGAAATCGCCGCGTCCCCGATCATCACGCCTGCGGTCGTCGCGGCGGAAACCACCGCGGTCATCCTTGCGATCGTCGAAGCCACGACCCCGGTTGTCCTGCGAGTCGTATCGGCGGGGCCGGTCATCACGGCGGTAGCCGCCGCGGTCATCCCGGTAGCCGCCGGACCGGCGGTCCTGGCCGCTCTGCCCGCGAGATCGGTCACGGCCGAAGTTGTCGCGACCACCCCGGTCTTCCCGGAAGTCGCGGTTGTTGCGACCATCGCGGTTGTTGCGGTCGTCGCGATCATCGCGGGAGCCGCGGTTGTCGCGGTCGCCGAACCGGCGCGAGCCACCGCCACCGGCACGGTCTCGGCGAGGACCGCCCGAACCGCGGCGATCGAAGTTTCCACGGCCGCCTTGGCCGCCTCGGCCGGTACCGGCCCCGCGGCGAGGACCGCCGCGCTTGTCATCGGAACCGGACACCGAACCTCCTGAAGCAGAAATACGAAAAAACTGAAGTCCCCCAAGCGTAGTCCCACCTGGAGGCAGGGCGCGGCAGTGGCCGCCCTGATGTGAGCAGGGGCAACTCGTGTGGGGCGTGATGTGCTCGCCCATCCCGCACGATGATGTTGAGCATGCGAAAAAGGGCCGACCGGAAAGCTCCATCCACGAACGGACAGAACCTTCCCAGCCGACCCTCTTTCTGAATGTATTGTGTCGGTGGTGTCTTACTCTCCCACACCCTGGCGGGTGCAGTACCATCAGCGCTGGGGAGCTTAGCTACCGGGTT
>NZ_JALBWV010000069.1 GCF_022678645.1 Saccharopolyspora soli
CCCGCCCCCCCCCCCCCCCCCCCCCCCCCCCCCCCCCCCAAACCCCCCCCCCAAAACCCCCCCCCCCCCACCCCCCCCCCCCCCCCCCCCCCCCCCCCCGGCCCCCCCCGGGGGGGGCCCCCCCCCCGCGCGCCCCCCCACCCCCCGCTGCGCCGGGTCAGCGGATGGCCTGCTGGACCGCGACGTTGAGGGTCGTCACGTTCACCACGCGCACGCTCGTCACACCGCCCGAGGTGTTCTCGGCGATCAGGCGGTTGACCTCGTCCACCGGCAGACCGGTGACGCGCGCTACCCGCGCGGCCTGCAACGCCGCGTAGGCCGGGCTGATGTTCGGGTCGACGCCGCTGGCCGAGGCGGTGACCGCGTCGGTCGGCACCTGCTCCGGGGCCACGCCCTCGCGGGCCGCGATCGCGGTGCGGCGCTCCTGCACCGCCGCGAGCAGGTCCTCGTTGGCGCCGCCGTAGTTGGAACCGCCACTGGTGGCCGGGTCACCCGGCCCCAGGTTGCCCTCGGCGGAGGCCGACGGGCGGGTGTGGAAGTACGGGTCGTGCGCCGGATCGGTCGGCACCGGGTCGATGCCGATCAGCGACGAGCCGACCACCCGGCCGTCCACCACGATCTGCGATCCCTCGGCGTTGGCCTGCAGACCGGGAATCCGGCTGATGCCCCAGATCGCCAACGGGTAGGCCACGCCGAGCACGACTGTCGCCACCAGCAACAGCCGCAACCCCGCCAGGGTCTGGCGCAGCAGTGTCTTCTTCATCGGTACCTCTCTTGTGTGGACCGCAGTCGGGTCGTGAGTGGCAATGGCTGCTTGAGCGACCACTGCCACTCACGACCGCCTCAGCCGACTCCCGGGATGAAGCGGATCAACAGGTCGATCAGCCAGATGCCGACGAACGGCGTGACGATGCCGCCCAGGCCGTAGATCAGCAGGTTGCGCCGCAGCAGCGCGCTGGCCGTGCTCGGCCGGTAGCGAACCCCGCGCAGGGCCAGCGGGATCAGCGCCACGATGATCAGCGCGTTGAAGATCACCGCGGACAGGATCGCCGACGTCGGGGTGGCCAGCCGCATGATGTTCAGCGCGTCCAACTGCGGGTAGATCGCCACGAACATCGCTGGCAGGATCGCGAAGTACTTGGCCAGGTCGTTGGCGATGCTGAAGGTCGTCAACGCGCCGCGGGTGATCAGCAACTGCTTGCCGATCTCCACGATCTCGATCAGCTTGGTCGGGTCGGAGTCGAGGTCGACCATGTTCCCGGCCTCTTTGGCCGCCGCGGTGCCGGTGTTCATCGCGACACCGACATCGGCCTGCGCGAGCGCGGGCGCGTCGTTGGTGCCGTCACCGGTCATCGCGACCAGCCGACCACCTTCCTGCTCGGCCTTGATCAACGCCATCTTGTCCTCGGGCTTGGCCTCGGAGAGGTAGTCGTCGACGCCAGCCTCCGCGGCGATGGCCTTGGCGGTGAGCTCGTTGTCACCGGTGATCATCACAGTGCGGATGCCCATCGCGCGCAGCTCGGCGAACCGCTCCTTCATGCCGGGCTTGACCACGTCGGACAGCCGGATCACACCGACCACGCGGGTCACCCCGCCGCTGCGCTCGGCGACCACCAGGGGGGTGCCGCCCTGCGCCGCGATGTTGTCGGTCAGCTCCACGACCTCGGGCGAAATGCCTCCGGCCCAGGTGCGCACCGCGCTGGTGGCGCCCTTGCGGATCTCGCGGCCGTCGATGTCGATGCCGCTCATCCGGGTCTGCGCGGTGAAGGGCACCTCCTCGGCGTTGAGCTCGGCCGCCTGCGGCTGCGTCGGCAGGCCGAACTGCTCGCCGCAGAACGCCACGATGCTGGTGCCCTCGGGGGTCTTGTCGGCGAGGCTGGACAGCCGCGCGACCTGCGCCAATTCGCCGAGGGTCGCACCGCCGACCGGCAGCAGCTCGGTGCACCGCCGGTTGCCGAAGGTGATCGTGCCGGTCTTGTCCAGCAGCAGCGTGTCCACGTCCCCGGCGGCCTCCACGGCACGGCCGGATTTGGCGAGCACGTTGCGCTGCACCAACCGGTCCATGCCCGCGATGCCGATCGCGGACAGCAGCGCCCCGATCGTGGTCGGGATCAGGCACACCAGCAGCGCCGTCAGCGTGATCACCGATAGCAGCGAACCGGAGTAACCGGCCATCGGCTGCAGGGCGACCACCGCGAGCAGGAAGATGATCGTCAGCGTGGAGAGCAGGATCGTCAGCGCGATCTCGTTCGGCGTCTTCTGCCGCTGCGCGCCTTCCACCAGCGCGATCATCCGGTCGACGAAGGTCTCACCGGGTTTGGTGGTGATCTCCACGACGATCCGGTCGGACAGCACCGTGGTGCCCGCCGTGACCGCGGAGCGGTCGCCGCCGGACTCCCGGATCACCGGCGCGGATTCACCGGTGATCGCCGATTCGTCGACGGTGGCGATGCCTTCCACCACGTCCCCGTCACCGGGGATGACCTCACCGGCCTCGACCACGACCCGGTCGCCGATGCGCAGCGCGGTGCCCGGCACCCGCTCCTCGACGCCGTCGACCAGCCGCCGCGCGACCGCCTCGGTCTTGGTGCGCCGCAACGATTCCGCCTGCGCCCGGCCGCGACCTTCGGCGACCGCTTCGGCGAGGTTGGCGAACAGCACGGTGAACCACAGCCAGGCGGCCACCGAGATGCTGAAGACGTCCGGATCCGTCACCGCGAGCACGGTGGTCAGCACCGAACCGACCCAGACCACGAACATGACCGGGTTGGCCAGCTGGTGCTTCGGGTTCAGCTTCCGCAGGGCCTCGGGTAACGAGGTCCACAGCTGGCGCGGGCTGAACGCGCCCGCGGACAGCTTCCGCGGGCCGGTTTCCTCCCGCGTCTGCTTGGGTTTCTCCAAAGTCGTGGTCATGCGAGGGCCTCCGCGATCGGGCCGAGGGCGAGCGCTGGCAAGAAGGTCAGCGCCGCGACGAGGATGACGGTGCCGCCGAGCAGCCCGGCGAACAGCGGGCCGGTGGTGGGCAACGTGCCCGCGGTGGCCGGAACCCGCTGCTGCTGGGCGACCGCACCGGCCAGCATCAGCACCGCGAGGATCGGTATGAACCGCCCGAAGAGCATCGCGAGCCCCAGCGTGGCCTGGAAGAAGTCACTGGTCACAGTGATCCCCGCGAAGGCGCTGCCGTTGTTGTTGCCCGCCGAGGCGAAGGCGTACAGCACCTCCGAAAGGCCGTGCGCACCGGTGTTGTTCAGTGCGTCCCCTGTGGACGGTAAGGCGATGGCGACACCGGCTCCCAGCAGAACCATGGTGGGCATCGCCAGGATCGAGACGGCCGCCGCGGTGACTTCCCGCCGACCCAGCTTCTTGCCGAGGTATTCCGGCGTGCGCCCGACCATCAGACCGGCCAGGAACACCGCGATGATCGCGAGCATGAGGATGCCGTACAGCCCGGCACCGACACCGCCGGGTGCGACCTCGCCGAGCAGCATGTTCAGCAGTGGAACCGCACCGCCGAGTCCGGTGAAGCTGTCGTGCATCGAGTTGACCGCGCCGGTGGAGGTCCCGGTGGTGGCCACCGCGAACAGGCCGGACAGGTACAGGCCGAAGCGGGCTTCCTTGCCTTCGAGGGCACCACCGGCGGCCAGCGCCGCGGGGCCGTTCGGGTGGCTTTCGGCCCACCAGACCACCGCGGTCATCAGCGCCATGATGGTGACCATCACCGACAGCAGCACCCGGCCCTGGCGACGGTCGCCGACCATGGTGCCGAAGGTGCGGGTCAGCGCCAGCGGGATCACCAGGATCAGGAAGATCTCCAGCAGGTTGCTGATGCCGCCGGGGTTGGAGAACGGGTGCGCCGAGTTGGCGTTGAGCACCCCGCCGCCGTTGGTGCCGAGTTCCTTGATGGCCTCCTGGCTGGCGATCGGCGCGGTGGCGATGGTGTGCGCCTGCCCGTCCAGGCCGACGACGTCGATCCCAGGGGCCAGGCTCATCGTCACGCCGAGCGCGACCAGCAGGACGGCCGAGATCGCCGCGATCGGCAGCAGGATGCGGGTGCAACCGCGGGTGATGTCCACCCAGACGTTGCCGAGGCGGCCGGTACCGGCGGCGGTGAACCCGCGCACCAGTGCGATCGCAACTCCCATGCCGACCGCTGCCGACACGAAGTTCTGCACGGCCAGCCCGGCCATCTGAACGGTGTGCCCGAGGACTTCCTCCGGGATGTAGGACTGCCAGTTCGTGTTGGTCACGAAGCTGACCGCGGTGTTGAACGCCATCGCGGGCTCGACGGAGCCGCGCCCGAAGTTCAACGGCAGCAACGGCTGCAACCGCTGCAACAGGTACAACAGCACGATCGAGACGAACGAGAAGCCGAGCACACCGGTGGCGTAGGTGGTCCAACGCTGCTGGGCGTCACCGTTGATGCGCACCAGGCGGTACACCGCCTTCTCGACGCGCCAGTGCTTTTCGCTGGTGTACACGTGGGCCATGTAGTCACCGAGAGGCCGGTAGACCACTCCGATGGCCAGGATTAGGAGGCCGACCTGGACCAGGCCGACCAAGAGGGGACTCATCAGAACTTCTCCGGCCGGATTAGCGCGACGAACAGGTAACCGATCAACAGCAGCGCCAACACGCCACCGGCGACGTTGGCAAGCACAGTGCTCACAAGCGCTCCAAACCGCGGAGGGTCAAAGCGAGTACGAGGAACCCGCCGATCAGCAACACGGCGTAGGCGAGATCAGCCACCGCTGCGCACTCCTCACTAGAACCCGGTCACCGGACCTCGGTGACCGCCTCCGTAAAGCGAAAGGCCCGCCGCCAGGTCCAGTCGAGACCCATGACGGCTCCTTGACGGCCGCAAGCAGCGCTTTGACGAGTTCTTGATGCTCCTGAACGAGTGAACGAACGCCCGGTTTCGGGCGGTTTCGTTGATCCACACGGTTCGTGAGTGGGTGATTTCACTCCGTTAAGTGTTTCGCAGGTGAAACGATCTCATTAACATTGCTAAGGAATGGCGTGTTTTTGCACACCCGCCCCGAATAGGTCGAAACAGGACCAAAACGGCAGGGCACTCCATCCGCACATAACCGACTAGCAGTAAGGAGACCCAAATGTGCGGCATCTCCGGCTGGATCGATTTCCAGCGCGACCTGACCCGCGAACAGCCCGTCATCGACGAGATGTGCGCGACGATGTCCTGCCGAGGTCCGGACGCGAGTGGCACCTGGGTGCGTACGCACGCCGCCCTGGGCCACCGCCGACTGGCCATCATCGACCTGCCCGGCGGAACGCAGCCGATGGTTGCCGAGACGCCCGACGGCGAGGTCACGATCGTTTACAGCGGCGAGGCGTACAACTTCACCGAGCTGCGCGACGAACTGCGCCGCCGGGGCCACCGCTTCGACACCGACAGCGACACCGAGGTCGTGCTGCACGGCTACCTGGAATGGGGCGCGCAGGTCGCCGAGCACCTCAACGGCATGTTCGCCTTCGCCGTCTGGGACACCCGCACCGACCAGCTGCTGCTGATCCGCGACCGGATGGGCATCAAGCCGCTGTACTACTACCCGACCGAGCACGGCGTGCTGTTCGGCTCCGAGCCCAAGGCAATCCTGGCGAACCCGCTGACCGAGAAGGTCGTCGACTTGAACGGGCTGCGGGAGCTGTTCGCGATGGTCAAGACGCCTCGGGAGGCGATCTGGGCGGGCATGCGCGAAGTCGAGCCGGGCACCATCGTCACCGTGGACCGCAAGGGCCTGCGCGAGCACACCTACTGGCAGTTGCAGGCCGTCGCGCACACCGACGACCAGCAGACCTCCGTCGGGCACGTCCGCGAACTGCTGGACGACATCGTCGCGCGCCAGCTGATCTCCGACGTGCCGCGTTGCGTGCTGCTCTCCGGCGGCCTGGACTCCAGCGCGATCACCGCGCTCTCGGGGCTCGAACTCGGCCGCCACGGCGAGAAGGTGCGCAGCTTCGCGGTCGATTTCGTCGGCCAGACCGAGCACTTCGTGCCGGACGAGATGCGCGGCACGCCGGACACGCCGTACGTGCACGACGTCGCCGAGCACGTCGGGTCGCAGCACCAGGACATCGTGCTGGATCCGGACACGCTGGCCGACCCGGAGGTGCGGCGCGCGACCGTGCAGGCGCGGGACTTCCCGATGGGTCTGGGCGACATGGACCAGTCGCTGTACCTGCTGTTCAAGGCGATCCGCGGGCACTCCACCGTCGCGCTCTCGGGCGAGTCGGCGGACGAGGTCTTCGGCGGTTACAAGTGGTTCCACGACCCGCAGGTGCAGCAGGCCCCGACATTCCCGTGGCTGGCTACCGCGGTCCGCGTACCCGCGGGCGGGCGGATGGACACCCTCAACCCGGACGTGGCATCGGCGCTGGACCTGGAGTCCTACGTGGCCAGCCGCTACCGCGAGGCCATCAGCTCGGTCCCGGTGCTCGACGGGGAGAGCGCCTTCAACCGCCGGATGCGGGAGATCTGCTACCTGCACCTGACCCGGTTCGTCCGGATCCTGCTGGACCGCAAGGACCGGATGAGCATGGCCGTCGGCTTGGAGGTGCGGGTGCCGTTCTGCGACCACCGGCTGGTGGATTACGTCTTCAACACCCCGTGGGAGCTGAAGACCTTCGACGGCCGGGAGAAGAGCCTGCTGCGGCACGCCACCGCCGACGTGCTGCCGAAGTCGGTGGTGGAGCGGGTGAAGAGCCCGTATCCGTCCACACAGGATCCGAAGTACGCGGCGGTGCTGCAACGGCAGGTCGCCGACCTGGTCAGCGCCGGTGACCCGGCGTTGTCGCTGCTCAACGAGAAGTGGCTGACCGAAGCCCTGGCACAGGACCCGGCCCACATCGACACGTTGGCCCGCTTCACCTTCGAACGGGTTCTCGACCTCTCGACCTGGTTCGACATCCACAACCCAACGATCAAACTCTGACAGGCGCACCGGCGCCGCCTCGCACACCACGCGCGGCGGCGCCGGTGCCGGCTTCGCGAGAACACCCGCGGGCCCGGTGGGGTTCCGAATTTCCCTGAATTCGGGCGCCAACACGCGTTCTGCGTGTCAGCCGGGTCAGGTCAACGGGATCAGGAGTCGGAAGGCGCTGCCTCCGTTGGGGTTGGCGTGCAGCTCCACTCGGCCGTTGTGGGCTTCCGCGATCGCCGCCGTGATCGCCAGGCCCAGTCCGGTGCCGCCAGCGGCTCGGTGGCGGCCGTCGTCCACCCGGTAGAAGCGGTCGAAGATCCGGCTGGCGTGCTCCGGCGGAATGCCCGGACCGCTGTCGGTCACCGAGACCATCGCCACCGCGGTGCCCGGCGGAAGCTCCGCGCCCGCTGCGGCTAGCGCATAGCCCCCGACCGAGCCGTGCGAGACCTCGACGGTGATCGGCGATCGCGGCGGTGTGTGCACCAATGCGTTGTTCACCAGGTTCGTCAACACCTGCCGCAGTCGGGCACCATCGCCGAGCACGCGCAGCGCGCGCTGCGGACTTCGCAAGGTGATCTCCCGCTCGGGATCACGCACCCGTCCGTCGTCCACGACGTCATGCACCAACGGCACCAGATCGAGGTCGACCAGATCGATGGTGCGTTCCCGATCCAGCCGGGCGAGCAGCAGCAGGTCCTCGACCAGCCCGCCCATCCGCACCGCCTCGGACTCGATGCGGTGCATCATCGTCCGCACGTCCTCCGGACGGTGCTGGTCACTGCGCCGGTACAGCTCCGCGAATCCCCGGATCGACGTCAGCGGCGTCCGCAGCTCGTGCGAGGCGTCCGCGATGAACCGCCGCAGGCGGTGTTCGGACTGCTCGCGCTGCTGCAACGCGTCGACCAACCGCCCGAGCATGGTGTTCAGGGCCTTGCCGAGCCGTCCGGTCTCGGTGCGCGGATCCTGATCCGGCACGCGCCGATCGAGTTGTCCGGCTGCGATGGCATCCGCGGTGTGCTCGATCCGGTTCAGCGGTCGCAGGCTCCACCGCACCGTCGCCGCAGCCCCCGCGGCCAACAAGACGAGCACGATGGCACCGACCACCAATTCGATGGTGACCAGTTGCCGCACGGTCGCTTCGACGTTCCCCAACGACAATGCGAGCACGACGTACCGCCCGTTGGGCAGCATGATCGTCCGCACCCGCCAGTCCGAGCCACCGGCGCGGTCGGGCACGGTCGTGATGTCCGGCCGGTGCGCCGCATCCCGCAGCGCGGGCCCGCCCTGATCGCCCTCGGACTGACCGAGCATCGCGCCGACCTGCCCGCCACCGGAATCGAAGATCACCACCCGGAAGTCGGTGGGCAGCTCGCCACGTCCGGGTCCGTCCTGGACATCCGGTCCCCGCAGCGGATCCGGCGGTGGATGGCGCCCTTCCTCCCACGGGCGGGACAGCTCGACCAACCGGTCGTCGGTGCGATCGACCAGCGAGCGGCTCAGCAGGGCGACACTGGTGAACCCCATCAGCACCAGACCGACCACCAGCGCCCCGACCAGCGCCAGCACCAGTTGGCCGCGCAGTGTCCGGAAGATCCTCATCGCTGCTCCGGCGGCAGGCGCAGCACGTAGCCGACCCCGCGGATGGTGTGGATCAGCGACGGCGACACCGAGTCGATCTTGCGCCGCAGGTAGCTGATGTAGGACTCGACGATGCGGCTGTCCCCGCCGAACTCGTAGTTCCACACCCGGTCCAGGATCTGCACCTTGCTGACCACCTTCTCGGCGTTGATCAGCAGGTAGCGCAGCAGCTTGAACTCGGTCGGCGAGAGGTTCACCAGCTGACCGGCCCGGCGGACCTCGTAGGTCTCCTCGTCGAGTTCCAGGTCGTGGTAACGCAGCCGGGCGTCATTGGTCTGCGCGGGCCGCACCCGGCGCAGGATCGCCCGCAGCCGCAGCACCACCTCGTCCAGGCTGAACGGTTTGGTGACGTAGTCGTCGCCACCGGCGGTGAGCCCGGCGATGCGGTCCTCGACGGCATCGCGCGCGGTCAGGAACAGCACCGGAACGGAGTTTCCGCCCGCGCGCAGCTCAGTGGCCACCGAGAACCCGTCCCGGTCCGGCAGCATCACGTCCAACACCACGATGTCCGGCCGGAACTCCTCGGCGGCGCGCAACGCCTCGGCGCCGGTTCCCGCGCCGCGCACCTCGAAACCGCTCAACCGCAGCGCCGCAGTAAGCAGCTCCAGGATGTTGGGCTCGTCGTCAACGACCAGCACCCGTGCGTTGTTGGTATCCGCCACGCCCCCAAGCATCGACCACCTCCCTGGGAAAACGCTGGACAGAACCTGGGAACCGCCCCTGACCTCCAAGAACCCGACCGAACGCGCACCAGATCCACGCCCCGAGCACAGCCGCGGGTGTCGCGACTGCCCACGACACCCGCGGCTCTCACCGGTGCTTCGGGGTGATCACTGGCACGCGTAGAGCTCCTGGGAGGTGTCGGCGGAACCGCCCCACGCCGCGGGATCGACCGGGGTGCAGTTCTGCTTCACCCACTCCTCGCGCTCGCTGCTGAGCTGCCCGCCCGGACCACCGGCGCCCCGCATTCCTTCCGGCGGCTGCATGCCCCCTGGCGACTCCACGCCGTTCGGCAGGCGCATGCCGTCCCGCTCGCGGGCTCCGCCGCCCATACCGCCGCCGAGCAGGACGAAGCCGAGTTGGCCGGACTGCTTCCACTCGGTCAGCTGGGCCACCGACGGGGCGTCGTCGCTGCCGGTGAAACCGCCCATCCCGACGACCGTGAGATCCGAGTTGATGATGTAGGCCGCCGCACCGTGCGCGCCGCCCTCCACCGCCAGCGGCACCTGGAGACCACCGGCGTTGGCCTGGACGTAGTCGAGCAACTTGCGCTGCTCGTCGCTCAGCGACTCGTCGCCCATGCCGCCGAAGATCATGACTTGCCCGGCTCCCGGCTCGTTCGAGCCATCGCCGGTGCCGGGCGGCCGCATGCCGTCGCCTCCCATGCCAGGCGGCCGCATACCGCCCGGTCCACGACCACCAGGACCGCCCATGCCCGTCGCCGGACCGGCCGTCGGGTTCGCCCCGCCCATGCCGCTCTGCCCGCTGACCGCACCGATCGCCGACCACGCGGTCGGCACCATGAGCGCCGCGACCAAGCTCAGCACCAGCCCGGTTTTCGCCAGCCCGGCCCGGCCGCGCCGACCGACCACCAAGACCACCACCGCCAGCGCACCGGCACCCACGGCCGCGTACCCGGCCCACGCGTGCCAGCTCAGGTCGCGCGCGACGACGACCATCGCCCACGCCACCGTGATCGCGAGGCCGACCGGTAGCAGCAGCCACGCCTTGCCCTGGGGTTCGCGGTACCAACGCCAGAACCGGACCACACCCGCGCCGACCACCGCACCGACCGCAGGCGCGAGCATCGTCGTGTAGTACGGGTGCATCGTGCCCTGCGCGAAGCTGAACATCAGGCCGATGACGACCAACCAGCCGCCCCAAAGCACCCAACCGGCCGCCCGTTCCCGCTCCAGCGGCCCGCCGCCGCGCCAGTGCCGAACGCCGACGACCAGCATCGCGATCAGCACCAGCGCGCACAGCGGCAGCAACCAGCTGATCTGCCCGGCGAGCTGCTCGTTGAACAACCGCAGGATCCCGGACTGACCGGAAAAACCGCCGCCTCCGCCGCTCGGACCGCCGGAACCGCCGCCCATGTTGCCGTCGCCGCCGAAGATCCGGCCGAAACCGTTGTAGCCGAACACCAGGTCCCAAGCGGAACCGTCCTCGCTACCGCCGATGTAGGGCTTCGGCGAGGGCCACAGAGTGGTCGCGACGACCCACCAGAACGAGCTGACCAGCAGCACCGCAGCAGCCACGCCGAGGTCCAGCACCCGCCGTCCCCACCCAGCCCGACTGCCGATCAGGTAAGCCGCGATGAACGCGGGCAGCACCATCCACGCCTGCAACATCTTGGTCAGGAAGCCGCAGCCGACCAAGAACGCCGCCAGCGCCAGCCATCCCGTGGCGTTGCGCGAACCGAACGTCCGCGTCATCGCGTACGCGGCCGCGACGACGAGCAGCACCAGCAGCGTGTCCGGGTTGTTGTCCCGGTTGATCACGACCGTGATCGGGGTCAGCGCCAGCACCAATGCCGCCAGCAGCGCGGCGTGCTCGCCCGCCCAGCGCCGAACCGTCCGGTGCAGCAGGAAGACCGCCGCGACCCCGGCCAACGCCTGCGGGAACAGCACGGCGAACTGGTTGAACCCGAACACCTGCACCGACAACACCTGCAACCACAGGGCCATCGGCGGCTTGTCCACGGTCACCACGCCAGCGGCGTCGAAGGAGCCGAAGAAGAAGGTCTCGAAGCTCTGCGACATCGACTTCACGGCGGCGGAGTAGTACGAGTTCGCCCACGAGCCGCCGATTCCCCAGCAGTACAGCGCCGCGGACAGCGCGCAGGTCGCCGCCAACGCCCACCGCGGCCACCGCACGCCGGAACGGTTCGGCACGCGGGTGGCGGCCGGTTGGATCTCGACCGTCGTCATCACGATTCCTTTTCGGTAGACGAGGCCGCAGGCCGGAACACCCACGACCGGAGCAGCACGAACCGCAGGGCGGTGCCGAACACCGAGGACACCACCAGCACCAGGACCTCAAGCCACCGCGAGGGATCCGGCTGCCAGGCGTGCAACCCGAGCAGCGCACCCGAGGTCACCACGTAGTACAGGGCGAACACGACGAGCCCCTGCAGGTGGACGCGACCGGAGGAGCTCGACTGGTTGAGGAACGTGAACCTGCGGTTGGCCTCGGTGTTCCACAGCGTGGTGACGGTCAACGCCACCAGATTGGCGAGCAACAGCGGCCACCACGAACGCAAGATCGCGTAGAGCAGCGAGGTGAGCGCAGTGGACACCAAGCCGATGACGCCGAAGGAGACCAGCTGCCACAGCAGGCCGTTCTCCCGCTTCGCCAACACCGCCTGGGGATGCACCGCACGCGGCGCGGGCCGTTGCGGCAGGCCGGAGACCTTCGCCGCGCCGGTGACCTTCGCGCGGGCCACTCGGACCAGGCCCGCGATGTCGTCGGTGGCGGTCTTGACCACGTTGACCCGGGTGTCCACGTCCTCGACCCAGTCCACCGGAACCTCGTGCACCCGCAGGCCGTTGTGCTCGGCCAACAGCAGCAGTTCGGTGTCGAAGAACCAGGAATCGTCCTGCACCTGCTTCAACAGCGGCTTGACGACATCCGCGC
The DNA here is from genome assembly GCF_022678645.1 of Saccharopolyspora soli. Lineage (GTDB taxonomy): Bacteria > Actinomycetota > Actinomycetes > Mycobacteriales > Pseudonocardiaceae > Saccharopolyspora > Saccharopolyspora soli. The sequence continues at coordinate 12,213 of NZ_JALBWV010000069.1, forward strand.
GGGCCGCCTTGAAGCCGCACTGCGCATCGGTGAACCGGGCACCGTGCGTCCAGCGGACCACCTTGTTGTAGCAGCGGGAGATCAGCTCCCGCTTGCCCCCGCGCACCGTGCGGGCGCCAGTCGCCAGCCGCGAGCCGATGGCCAGGTCGGAATGCCCGTTGACCAGCGGCGCCACCAACGGCAGCAGCGCGTCCAACCCGGTCGAGAGGTCGACGTCCATGTACACCACGACATCGGCGTCGCTGTAGCCCCAAGCGGTGCGCAGTGCCAACCCGCGGCCCTTGCGGTCCAGGTGCAGCACCCGCACGTTGTCCATCAGCCCGGCCAGTTCCCTGGCGACACCCAGCGTGCCGTCCGTGCTGGCGTTGTCGACCACCGTGATGGTCCAGGCGAACGGGAAGCCCTCGGCGAGGTACTTGCGCAGCACCTCCAGGCATCCGGGCAACGAGCGTTCCTCGTTGTGCACCGGGATCACCACATCGACCGTCGCGGTCCGGCGCGGCACGCGGCGCACGGTGTCGACACCGACCTGCGGCACGGCACTCATCTCCCACCACCTCTCTGCTGGCCTGTTCGGTAGCCATCAAGCCGGATCGAGGTGCGAACGCGGTGGGCGTCAGCTGGGAATTCCCTGGGAGCCGCCGGTTCCGCTGACGTCGACGCACCGACTTCCGCCTGGAGTCGCGGGTTCTCGCAGCGAACTCACACGGACTTCCCAGCTCGGCAGGCCAAGGTCAGGCGCGTATCCGGACGCGTGGAGGGATCGAGATGACCACCGAACGTCGGCGCCTGTTGCTCGGGCCAGCGGATGATCCGAGGTGGGCCCGGCCCGCGCTGTGGCTGGTGCTGGCCCTGGCGGCGTTCTTGTGCACCTGGTCGCTGTCGATCAACGGGTGGGCCAACACCTACTACTCGGCCGCGGTGCTGGGGATGACGCAGAGCTGGCAAGCGTTCTTCTTCGGTGCGCTGGACGCGGGTTCGTTCATCACCGTCGACAAGCCACCGCTTGCGTTGTGGATCCAGGCGCTTTCGGCGCGCGCATTCGGCTTCAACACCTGGAGCCTGCTGCTACCGCAAGCACTCGCCGCCGTGTTGACGGTCTGGATCGTGCATCACGTGGTGCGCCGCAGCTTCGGGCATGTCGGCGCGACGGTCGCCGCACTCGCGCTGGCCCTGACACCGATCGCGGTGGTGCTGGCCAGGCACAACAACCCGGACATGCTGCTGGCGTTCTTGCTGGCCGTGGCGCTGTGGGCGGCGTCCAACGCGATCCGATCCGGCAAGCTGCCGCCGCTGCTCTGGAGCGCGGTGGCGGTCGGTCTGGCGTTCAACACCAAGATGTTGCAGGCATACTTCGTGCTGCCGGTGATCGCGGTGGTGTACCTGCTGGCGGCACCGCCGCGCTGGCCGCGCAAACTGCTCAACCTCGGTGCGGCCACGGTGGTGCTCGGCGTGGTGAGCCTGTTCTGGGTGACCATTGTGGACCTGGTTCCGGCGTCGTCGCGGCCGTACGTGGGCGGCAGCACCAACAACACGGTTCGGGATTTGCTGCTGGGCTACAACGGGTTGGGCCGCGTCGGAGGCCAGGACCGGATCATGTCGCCCGGCATGATGGGTGGCGGTGGCACGCCTGGCGGTGGCGGGATGCGCCTGTTCGGTGGGATGCCCGCCGGGGGCATGCCGCCTGGCGGCGCGCGCATGGTCGGCGGCATGGACGACGCCAGTTGGACGCGACTGCTCAGCGGCGAGATCGCAACCCAGATCGGTTGGCTGTACCCGCTGGCGCTGTTCGGGGCCGTCGCCGTGATCGTCCACCTGTGGCGCCGTCCGCGACGCGACGCCCAGCGAGCGGATTTCCTGCTCTGGGCCGGAACTCTCGTCATCACGGCAGCGGTGTTCACCGCCGCTTCCGGGATCTGGCACACCTACTACACCGTCGCGCTCGCCGCCCCGCTCGCGGTGGTGGTCGGCATGGGCGTGGCCAGCATGGCGCGACTGGCCAGGGGCACCGAGTGGTGGGGTTTGCTGCTACCCGTCGCAATCGCGTCCACCGGGTGCTGGGCTGCTCACTTGCTGGGCGGCAGCGCCGATTTCGTCCCGTGGCTGGCACCGGTCATCATCGCGGTGACCGTTCTGGCGACGACTGGGATGGCAGTCCCGCTGTTGCTCCCACGCGTCCGGCGACGCCGACACCGGCGGCTGATCGCCGCGGCGACGCTGGTGGGCTTGATCGCCGCCTTGGCCGGGCCGACCGCATACGCGTTGACACCGCTGTCCACCCCGGTGGCCGCAACGTTCCCCGCAGCGGGTCCAAGCGGCGGATCGCGCGGCGGCCCAGGCGGTATGCGGATGCCGGGCCGGACGGGCGGTCCGCAGCCCGCCGGGCCGGATGGCCAAGCACCACCCGGATTCGCTGGTCAGCGCGGGCCGCAGGAAATGCGCGGAGGACGCGACGAGCAGGTCAGCGACCAGCTCATCCGCTACCTCACCGAGCACCACCAGGGCGAGACCTGGCTGGTCGGCGTAGTCGGTTCGATGGTCGCGGCGCCGATCATCCTGGCCACCGGCCAACCGGTGATGGCCATCGGCGGATACAACGGCAACGACCCGACCCCGACGGTCGACCAGCTGAAGCAGCACATCGGAGCCGGTGAGCTGCGCTACGTGTGGACCAGCGGGAGCTCCGGCGTTCAGAGCATGGGCGGCGAGGTGGACACGGAGGTGGTCGACGCATCGATGGCCTGGGTGGCGAGCCACTGCCAGCTCGTGGCGCCCGAGGAATACGGCGGCGACGCCAAAGCCACCACCCACCTCTACGACTGCCAGAACCCAACCTGAGCACCAACGGCGCGGATGCCTACCAGCCCACTGTGGTCACTGGGCGGACGCGGTCAGAGGTGGGCGTTGCGGGGTTTGGGTTGGCACACCGGGCAGGTGTACGACGAGCGGTTCATGAACGCATCGCGCCGGATCGACGCGCCGCACCGCGGGCACGGGTGCCCAGCCTGCCCGTACACCGCCAACGACCGGTCGAAGTACCCGGATTCACCGTTGACGTTGACGTACAAGGCATCGAACGAGGTGCCACCCGCGTGCAACGCCTCCTGCATGACCGCGGTGACGGCCTCGAAGAGTTCGCGGATCTTGGGGCGCGTCAGGGTCTCCGTGGGCCGCGCCCAGTGCAGCTTCGCCCGCCACAGCGCCTCGTCGGCGTAGATGTTGCCGACCCCGGACACCAGGCTCTGATCCAGCAACGCGCGCTTGATGCCGCTGCGCCGGGCCCGCAGCCGCGCCGCCACCGCGTCCACGTCGAACACGGCCTCGAGCGGATCGGGCGCGATGTGCGCGACCGGCTTCGGCAGCGCGATCCCATCCACCTCGACCAACTCGGCAAGGTGCAGCCCGCCGAACGTGCGCTGGTCGACGAAGCGCAGCTCCGGACCCCCGTCGGCGAACCGCAACCGCACCCGCAGGTGCTTCTCATCCGGCGCGTCGGCGGGCTGCACGAGCAGCTGACCGCTCATCCCCAGGTGCACCACCAGCGCTTCACCACCGGACAGCGCCGCCGACCGGGGCTCGTCGCCGAGTTCGAACCACAGGTACTTGCCGCGCCGCCGAGCCGCGCTCAGGCATCGCCCCGCGAGCCGACCGGCGAGGTCGTCCGGACCGGGCACGTGCCGACGGACCGCGCGCGGGTGCAGAACCTCAACGCTGGACAACTTCCGGCCAACCGCATGCTCGGCGACCCCGCGCCGAACGATCTCGACCTCTGGCAACTCAGGCACGAAAACATCTTCGACCACGTGTGTCCGACCACAACGCGCGGCCCCAGCGCTCAGGCGGAGGACGACTCCGCGTCGTCCGCGGGCTGCTCGGACAGCTGCCGCCAAGCCGCCTCGGCCGCCTTCTGCTCGGCTTCCTTCTTGGTGCGGCCGTCGCCGCGACCGAAGGTCCGCCCACCGACCGACACGAAGGCGCTGAACTCCTTGCGGTGGTCCGGGCCCTGCTCCTCGACGCGGTACTCCGGCACGCCGAGCCCGGTGGACGCGGTCAACTCCTGCAGGCTCGTCTTCCAGTCCAGCCCGGCCCCGCGCTGCGGCGCCTCGGCCAGCAGCGGTTCGAACAGCCGGTGGACCACATCGCGGGCGACGTCGATGCCCTTCGCCAGGTACACCGCGCCGAGCACGGCTTCCAGCCCGTCCGCGAGGATGCTCGCCTTGTCCCGGCCCCCCGTGAGCTCCTCACCCCTACCCAGCAGCAGGTATTCACCCAGGCCGCCCTCACCGAGCCCGCGAGCCACCCCGGCCAGCGCGTGCATGTTGACCACGCTGGCGCGCAGCTTCGCCAACTGCCCCTCGGGCAGGTCCGGGTGCTCGGTGTACAGGCGATCGGTGATCACCAGCCCGAGCACTGCGTCCCCCAGGAACTCCAACCGCTCGTTCGGCGGTAAGCCGCCGTTCTCGTAGGCGTACGAGCGGTGGGTCAGAGCAAGCGTGAGTAGCTCGGCGTCGAGCTCGACGCCGAGCGCTCCCAACAGCAGAGCCCGGTCGACGTTCCTGGCCCGCGACTGCTTTCCCCCCACTACGCGACCGCCGATCAGGCAGGTTCGACGACTTGGCGGCCGTCGTACTGGCCGCAGGCCGGGCAGACCACGTGCGGCAACTTCGGCTCGCGGCAGGCGCGGTTGGAGCACTGCACCAGCGTCGGAGCCGCGGCCTTCCACTGCGACCTGCGGTGACGGGTGTTGGCCCGGGACATCTTGCGCTTCGGGACGGCCACGACTACTTCTCCTCCTCGGTCCCGCGGAACCGCTCTTGCAGTGCGGCCCAGCGAGGATCAATGGTCTCATGGGTGTGATCCGGGGCGAGTTCGGCCCACTTCACGCCGCACCCGGTGCACAGCCCCGGGCAGTCCGGCGAGCACAACGGCGCCGAGGGAAGCGACAGCAACATCGCGTCCCGCACCACCGGTTCGAGATCGATCAGGTCGTCCACGACCCGCTCCACCTCGTCGTCATCGGTGCTGACATCAGTGGCGCTGTCCGGGTAGGCGAACAGCTCCCGGACCTCCACCTCGACCTCGTCGGAGATCGGGTCCAGGCACCGGACGCACTCGCCGGCCAACGTGGCCACCGCGGTACCCGACACCAGCACGCCCTCCACCACCGACTCGGCCAGCAGGTCGAGCTCCACCGGTTCGCCCTCCGGCACGTTGATCATGTCCAGCCCGAACCCGGCAGGCGCCGGAGCACGGCGGGTGTAGGCACGGCTGCTGCCCGCCCGGTGGCCGATCTCCCGGGTGTCGATCACCCAAGGGCCGACGTGCGCGGTGCGCGCTTCACGGTTCTGAGACATCACAAGTTTCGGTGGTCAATTCAAATCCGGCAGGTGGTGCGGCATCGGCGGACGACACAGCATGGACAGCGCGTCGTCCGAAGCCAGCTTTTCCAGGGTACGTGACACCTGTCCGGCTACGACACCAGGCCCTCGACGCCGCGGCGGCGGCCAACCGATCGTGCGCTCCGCGAAACCCCGGCGGCATCTCGCCGACCAGCCACGGGAGGGATCAATTGGTCCCGGCGCCGTTGGCGTTCCACTCCTCGTAGTCGAACGGGCGAGCGAGGCCCCTGCCTGTGGCGGAACGAGACTCGTGGGACAGATGTGGGACACACCGCCTAAAAGTCGCGGTCCCCCGGTCCAGCTGGATCGGGGCCCGCGGCGCTAGGCCATCCTTCAGAGATCGAAGCGACCGGCCTTGAGCCGAGGAAGGAAGGCTTCCCGCGCGGAGCGGTCGAACACCAGGGTGCCGCGGTCGAGGTTCTTGGTGTCTCGGACACCGACAGCGTGGCCCGAGGATCATCCGGCTGGTCAAGCCCGCTGCTGCGGGAAGTCACGAACGTTGGCACATCGAACTTCCGCTGCGCCTCCGCCGCCGAGACTGCCCCGGCTTCGTGGCGGGCCTTTTCGTGGCGCACGATGGCACCGAACTCCCAGAAACTGCACTCCACCCCGGTCCCCTGCGAGATTCCGCATCGGGCATTCGGGCCGATCGGCCGCACGGCAGCATATCGACACGAGCCGTACAAGACTCCGGAACGGCCTGGGTGAAAGGAGTCTCACTCGGATGGTGCAGTGAATGCCAAACCGAGCGGAAAGAGCGCGTTTGGTGACGCCGGGTGCACCTGATCCGTGGGTCGAACCTGTCCGAATCGCCACCTGGTTGCAGGCAGCACAGTTACCATGCGGCGGAAATGATCAAGCTAGCAGCAGGCAGTTGACCGAGCTGTCGACGGGCGTCGGGGGGGATGATGTGTCGAAGGACAGCAACGCACCGCCTCCGCGCAACGACGGCGATGGAGACGAGGAAGCACACAGCCAGGACGATGGACTGATCCCATTCGACCGGTTCGAGAAGGCCAAGCCCACAGGGCGTTACACCCAGCACCGGGACAAGACCCGTGCACAACGGAGACGACTGCTGCCCGGCTTCCTCAGCCGCAGCTACCTCCGCAACACCCCGGGGTGGCCAGTTCTCATCGCGCTCGCGATTTTCCTGTTCCTGGCGTTGGTCGTTTTTCTATTGCGGCGGCTTGCATACCTCTACCTGAACATTTTTTCGTGACCGCAAGCCTGACGTGCTCGACCGCGTGGAATCGTCGACTATCCGAGATTACCTCGACGGAACGATCACACCGCAGACGCTCGTCGAGCAGATGTCGACGAACGATCACATGGCCGACCTGTTCTCCGCCGTATCGTCGTTCATCAGCACCGACTCCACCGACGAAGAACCACCACAGACGAGCGACACCAAGCGCCCTACCAACCCAACGTGGGCAGATGACGACGGAGACTTCTCCGACGAAACCTGGCTCGAAGACGGGGTGACGTATGACTGACCAGCCGAGCATGCCCGAGGCAACCCGGCAATCTTCCTCGGAGGACGAACGCTGACCACCTGGCAGAGCGTTGTGACGATCGTGTCTCCATCAACATTCCCAAGCTAAAACGAAGGCGCCCCGCGCAACCCTCATCGGGTGCACGGAGCAAAGGGAGGTCGGTGTGATCGACCCGACGGGAGTTACTTGCTGCCGATCTCCTTCCGGAGCGACGCGGTGAACGCACTCAGTGCTCGGATTGTCTCGGCCTCGTCCTTCGCACGCCAACACGACTTGACGAAGGCACCCGCGTGATCACGGGTCTCTTGAGTACACAGCAGATGGATGGCCGCGCGCCCACGTTGCAGCTGGGACTGCCATTCGCGCAGCTCGCTTGGTTCGAACGATTCGATCCAGTCCTTGCTGCCACTGCGGAACTCGTAGATGTTGGTGCCTGCGCTTACCATCTCGGCGGCGCTGGCGAGCTTCTGGTCACGCAGCCATCTGCGGTGCTCACCCTGGCTTTTGATCCAAGCCCCGAGCAGAGCGCCCGAGAACCCCAGCAATGCGCCAATGATTCCAGCCAACACGTTTGCCACACGAGGAGCGTAACGGTCCGATGCTCTGTGTTATCCCAGTTTCCGCTGCCTCCGGGCGTTCTCGGCCCCGGTCTTGCGGTTGTGGCACTCGGCGCACAGTGATTGCGCGTTGGCGTGGTCGAACATCGCCCGTCCACGGGTTTCTGCGTGATGTGGCGGCGTTGTCTGCCGCTGGGCTGGGATGCTGAGAACACGCCCGGCAGGTACAGATCTCGTTTGCCGTCGTAGGGCCCGTTGGAGCCCCACAAGATGAACTCCGCATTGGCCTTGAACCCTCCGCGGCGCGGACGCGCGAGCGGCTTGTGCCACACGATCGTTCCCTGCCACGTCCAACCGCCCACCTGCAGCGCATCGCTCGTTGCGGGCAGCTGGCGCCAATCGGTGAACACCAGGCAGTGAGAGCCGGGCCGGGAAACGCGCAGCGATTCGGCAAGCACCAGGGACATCCAGGTGATGCAGGAGCACTGGTCGCGGTTGTCCCCGGTGAAGTCGGCCAATCCGTGTTGGGCATCGCCGGAGACGTACTTGCTGCGCGCGGTTGGCTTGGTGCGGTCGCTGGTCGTGCGTCCACCGATCGGTGTGATCGTCGGGGGCCTCGAACCGGCGCCTCAACCTGCTTTGGGTAGGGAGTACCGACTCAAAGCGTCACACTACACCTGACCTGCGACAACGATCAAGCAGCCTTCGCCGTGCCGTGTCTGGTCTTTCGCCGGTCGAGGTACGCGACGATCTCGGAGGTCGATCTCGGCGGTTCGGATGCGATAGCGCTGGGGCGTGATCACGGCTCGGCTCCACTTCAGAATGGGGCTTTTTCGGGTGTGCGGTCGATGCAGGTGGCGCCAAGTTCGCGCCCAAACAGCACCAGGGCGTTGAACTCGATGTCGTCGACCGGCGGCGGTGCATCGGGGGTCGGGGTGTCCTTGGAAGCGCTCCGGCAAGACATCCTGATTGCTTCCCCTTGTGCTGGCATTCGTCTTCCGAAGATCCCGAAGAAGTCCAAGAAATTCATGACTGAGGACAACGCGGAGCGCCTGCGGAAGGAGCTTTCGGAGGAGGCCCGGGATGCAATCGATCTCGCTTTCGAAACCGGCCTCCGCCCGGGAGAGCTAGCCGGTCTTCATGTCCACCGTGTCGATCTCGATTCAGGATGGCTCGAAATCGCCGAAGTGTACGTGGCGGCCAAGAAAGCGATTCGCGCCTACCCGAAGGACGACGATTCGCGCTTCGTGCCACTGACCAAGAAGGCAATCGAGATCATCCGCAGGCGGCTCGAAGGCAGAGATCTGACCCGCGGCTGTGGGATTCCTCACCTGAACGGCGAGGAATGCGAAACTGAGTTGGTTCTGCGGACTCCAAACGGTCGGCCGATGACTCCGTCGAACCAGAAGGCGCACCTACAGCGGGCCGCCAAGAACGCGGCTAGCTCGCGGCGGTATCGACGCCTTCGAGCTAGCCGACCTCATGGGGCACTCTGCCCTAAACCAGACCCGTGGATACGTTCAGCGGAGCCCTCAAGTCCGGGAAAGGGCCATCGCGGCACTCGGCGAGAAGCCGGAGCTCGCAGTAGTCGACAAGCATGGGACTCGTGGGACAGCTCGTGGGACCAAGCGCGGCCACCAGGCCACCCCAGAAACCCCGAGCGAAGACGACCAAAGGTGGGCTGACCTGCCGAGACGGCCCAGAATTCCTTAGCGGCCCCCACCGCCCCCGTTTTGCGAAACGCCAGGTCCTGCCGGGTTCCACTCCTCGTAGTCGAAGGGCGCACCCATCGGGCTGCGCAGCTGCTGGCGGCCCTTGCCCACCGTGCGCAGCGTGCGGCTTAGCAAGTCTTCGAAGTCGGCAAGCCGGGCGTCCACGTAGGCGTCGCACTCGCTGCGCAGCCTTTCGGCGTCGTCGTTGGCCTCGTCGACGACGCGCTTGGCCTCGGCCTTCGCAGCCACCACCACCTCCGTGTCGGCGACCAGCCGTGCCTGTTCGGCCTTGCCCTCGTGCACCGACTGCTCGTAGGCGGCCCGACCGGCCTGCACCATGCGGTCGGCCTCGGACTGGGCGCTGCCGACGTAGTCCTCGTACTCGCGGCGGCCGTTGGTCACCGTCTGCTCGGCCTGCGCGCGCGCCTCGGCCAGCAGTTCGTCGGCCTGCTCGCGAGCCTCGGCGAGCAGCTGTTCAGCCTCGGCGCGAGCCGCGGCGATCGTGCGGTCGGCCTCGTTGCGGGCGTCGGTGACCGACTTGTCGGCGTGCGCCTCGGCCGTGGAGACCACGTCGTCGCGGTGGTCGAGCACGTCCTGGGCGTCGTCGAGTTCCTGCGGAAGCGCGTCCCGCACGTCGTCGAGCAGCTCCAGCACGTCGCCACGGGGCACCACGCACCCCGAGGTCATGGGTACACCACGCGCTTCCTCGACGATCGTGACCAGCTCGTCGAGCGCCTCGAACACCCGGTACACCTTGATCTCCCTGCCGTCGTAGCCGCCGCAGCAGCAAGAATGTCAGAACACCCGCAAACGGTGATCGTGGGTCGTTCCGCCACCAGTCTGCCCGCGCGGAGCAGCACGGCGCGGGAAATCCGGCATCCGCGTGTCAAGACGCCGATCGGCACCCGCGCTACCGCAGATGCCGATCAGGAACGCAGTCATTGCTTCATCCAGCAAGCACCCCAAGCGCAGCACGGGCGCTCCGAACGCGAGCCTCGTCAGGGATCCCAGGGTCGAGAAGGCTTCCGACTATCCGCACCGCCACGCAAGACGAGCCGGGCAGCTCAGGCACCAATATTGGTGAGGCTGAAGGTTTCGTAGTGGTCTTGGGTGTAGAAGTACTCGCCTCCGTCGCCCACGACGAAGCGGCGGGCGCCGCGGTCGTCGCTGCCGGGGGTCTCCACTGTGTACTCGTGGTAGTAGCCCTCCTCGCAGTCCGGCAGGATGCCTTCCCGGTTCTGGAAGACCTGGCCGTCCTGCGGGTACGGGTACGGGCCGCCCTGCTGGATCAGTTCCACCGTGTCGGTGGCCTCCGGCGGCAGCTCCGAGAGGTTCACCTGCTCGAAGCCCGAGGTGTCCCCGCACGGTGCCTGGGCGACCGCGGTCGCCGGTGCGACGGACCAGGCGCTCGCTTGGAAGCCGACCAGGCCCACTACCGCGAGCAGGCTGGCCAACAGGATCTGCACTGTTTTCGACGTGATCAGCTTCATGGTCGAGCACGCTAATGTGACGACGTGATCACGCACTGAAGCTGGCGTGAACCGGAAAGGTCACGCCCCACGATCGTGGGAGTCGGGCTACGCCGGATGGCGTAGCAGGTCAGTTCCGCTCGGCCAACCGCTCGCGGAGGCGCTGCTCGATCTTCGGTGGCAGCAGGTTCGACACGTCGCCGCCGTAGGTGGCGACCTCCTTGACCAACGAGCTTGCCAGGAAGCTGTACAGCGGGTTGGTGGACATGAACATCGTCTCCACCCCGGACAGCTGCTGGTTCATCTGCGCCATCTGCAACTCGTAGTCGAAGTCGCTGACCGCACGCAGGCCCTTGACGATCGCGCCGATGCCGTGTTCCTTGCAGTAGTCCACGAGCAGGCCGTGCCACGAGTCGATGCGCACGTTCGGCCAAGCCGCGGTGACCTCGCGCAGCATTTCCAGCCGCTCTTCAACGCTGAACAGGCTCTTCTTGTTCTTGTTGATCAGCACCGCGACGACGACCTCGTCGAACAGCTTCGACGCTCGCTCGATGATGTCCAGATGACCATTCGTCACGGGGTCGTAGGAGCCTGGACAAACGGCACGCCTCATGAGCAGGCACGTTAGCAGCAGCCACGGCGAAGCCCCACGACGACGTGGCGTGGCTCACCGATCGTGCACGGCCCAGTGCACAGCGGTGTCGCCGTACCGCTTGGTGCGCAGCGCTCGCAGCGGTGGCGGCCACTCCGGCTCGCCGCTGCGCACCGCGCGCTCGACGATCACCAGGCTGCCCGGCGCGATCCAGCCGTTCGGGGCCAGCGCGGCCAGCACGCGGTGCAGCTGTTCGGCCGCGAGGTCGTAGGGCGGGTCGGCCAGCACCACGTCGAAGGGCTGCGCCACCGGCGTGCTGAGCAGCGTCTCGGCCTTCGCCTGCTGCACCTGGACGTCGCGGAATCCCAGCGCAGCGGCATTGCGGCGCAGCAGTTGGGCCGCGCGCCGATCGGCCTCGACGAACGTCGCGTGCGCCGCACCCCGGGACAGCGCCTCGAGGCCGAGCGCCCCGGATCCGCCGTAGAGGTCCAACACCCGCGCCCCGGCGAGCTCGGTGGCCGATTCCAGCGCGCTGAACAGGGCTTCCCGCACTCGTTCCGAGGTGGGTCTGGTGCCTCGCGGGGGCACCTCGATGCGCCGCCCGCCCACACTTCCGGCCACGATCCGCGTCACCCGACCATCGTCGCGCACCGGCCGTCGGCGAGTGGTTCGCGGGTTGGGCGAACGCCGCCGATTTGCCGCAGTTTACCTGTGGGCACCCGGCTTCTTAGCTCGTGGGAGCGGCAACGAGGCATCGGCACGAGTCGTAGGCTGACTGGTCTGCCCACTGCGCCAGACGGGGAGAAAGACACAGGTGTCCGAAGCGTCCATCAAGCAGACCGAGATCGCGATCGAGCAGGAGCACGTCGATCGGGTGTACGCCCGGCTCGAAGAATTGCGCGCCGATGCCGAGGCGATGCGCGACAAGAGCTACGAGTACGGCCGGGAGGCCACGCCCGAAGCGCTGAACGAGCGCGACGTGATGCTCTACCACGCGAACCGGACGCTGCAGGCGCTGAACGCGGAATCCGAAGGACTGGTGTTCGGCCGCCTGGACTTCGCCAGCGGCGAGGCCGTGCACATCGGCCGGTTGGGCATCCGCGACCCGCAGTTCGACAACCTGCTGGTGGATTGGCGAGCCCCGCTGGCGGCGGCGTTCTACCAGGCCACCCCCGAGCAGCCGCTGGACGTGGTGCGGCGCCGGGTGATCCGCTCGTCCCGCGAGCAGGTCGTCGACGTCTCCGACGACCTGCTGGACCCGGATCGGGCGCCGCGGGACATGCGGGTGATCGGCGACGGCGCGTTGATGGCGGCGCTGACCCGCTCCCGCGGCGACTCGATGCGCAACATCGTTGCCACCATCCAGAAGGAGCAGGACGAGGCGATCCGGGCGCCCGAGGGCGGGGTCACCGAAATAACCGGGGGTCCTGGCACCGGCAAGACCGCGGTGGCGCTGCACCGCGCCGCCTACCTGCTGTACCGGGAGCAGCGGCGGCTCGGCGGTCCGGGGGTGCTGGTGGTGGGGCCGTCGCCGGTGTTCATGTCCTACATCTCCCGAGTGCTGCCGTCGATGGGTGAGCACAACGTCGAGTTGCGGGCGCTCGGCGAGGTGCTGGACGGCATCAGCACGGCCCGGATCGACGATCCGCGAACCGCCGAGGTCAAGGGCTCCTCGCGGATGGTCAAGGTGCTGCGGCGGGCGCTGCGGTTGCCGCCGCCGGACGCCCCGCAGCAGCTGCGGATGTTCTACCGCGGCACGGTGTTGAAGCTGGAAGCCGACGACCTGAAGCGGATCCGCCGCCTGCTGCACGGCAAGGGCGGCCAGCCGAACCGGTCCCGGATGCGTGCCGCCGACGCGTTGCTGGAGGCCCTGTGGCAGCAGGCGAATCAGGCCGCCGACGCGGACTTCCAGCCGAACCGCGAGCAGCTGATCACCGAGATCGGCGAGCGCATCGAGTTCCACCGGTTCCTGGTCGCCTGGTGGCCGCCGCTGTACCCGATGCAGGTGTTGCGCTGGCTGTCCGATCCGGCGCGGCTGTCCCGCGCGGCGCGCCGGTTGCTGTCGGCCGAGGAGGTCGACCTGCTGGCCAAGTCGTGGACCGAGGTGACCGAGTGGACGGTCGCCGACATCGCGCTGATCGACGAGCTGCGGGTGCTGGCCGGTGCCCCGCCGAAGCCCCGTCGGGTCGAGGCGGATGCCGACCAGCCGCGCCGGTCGGCCAACTACGACGAGTACGCGCACGTCGTGGTCGACGAGTCGCAGGACCTTTCGCCGATGCAGTGGCGCATGGTGGGGCGGCGCGGGCGGCACGCGAGCTGGACGATCGTGGGCGATCCGGTGCAGTCGTCGTGGCCCGACCCGGCGGAGGCCGCCGCGGCGCGGCAGGAGGCGTTGAGCTCGCAACGCACGCACCGCCGGTTCACGCTGCGCACCAACTACCGCAACTCGGCGGAGATCTTCGCCCTCGCGGCCGACGCGGTCCGGGACCTGGTCCCGGCTGACGACCTGCCGATCGCGGTGCGCGCCACCGGCATCAACCCGGCGGTCCGCGAGGTGTCCGCCGACGAGCTGCCGCAGGCGACCCGCTCGGCAGCGGCCGAACTCGTGGCGGCGGCCGAAGGCACGGTCGGCGTGATCACCACGATGGCCCGCCGCGAAGAGGTCCGGGAGTGGCTGTCGGCCGTGGACGCCGACCGGCTGCGCGTGGTCGGCAGCCTGGAGGCCAAGGGCATGGAGTACGACGCGGTGGCGGTGGTCGATCCCAAGGACCTGGCCACCGAGTCCAGCACCGGCCGCCGAGCCCTCTACGTCGCCCTCAGCCGAGCCACCCAACACCTCACCGTCCTCAAAACCGCCTGACGCGAACCCCACTTCACCCGATGAGGGCGAGGTGAAGGGCACCCTTTACCAAAGTTAGTTGGTAGAAGGTGCCCTTCACCTCTCACCCGAACCAGGAACGCGCGGCTCGCGCCGGGGTGGGGCGCGGTTCGGCGGCGGTCAGGGGAGTACCTGGACTTCGTCGCCGGATTGCAGCGTGTCGAAGAAGCGCTTCGCGGCGGTCGTGGACAGGTGGACGCAGCCGTGGGACTGGTCCTGCAGGCTGCCCTCGTGGAAGGCGACGCCGGTCTTGGTGAAGAACACCGAGTTCGGCATCGGGGCGTTGTTGAACTCCGCGCTGCGGTGGTCGGCGTCCTTCCACTGCACGTGGAACACCCCGGTCGGCGTTTCCCACCCCTGCTTGCCGCTGGTGATCGGCACCGGTCCGTAGGTGGTGCGGCCGTCTTCCTGCAGCCACGCCTGCTTGGTGGACAGGCTGACGCACGCCTTGGCCGCGGCCTCGCACGGGCTGGGGCTGCCACCGGTGGCCTGCGCGGTCACCGTCCCGACCAACGCGCCTCCGGCGGCCAGGGCAGCCACCGCCAGCGTGGATATCGTCCTGGAGCGCATCCATTACTCCTCGTGTGTCACACCCCCCGCGGCCCGAACGGTGTCACACGTACGAGTGTTCTATGTAGACGGGTCCCCAACGCACGGTCACCAAATCTTTTTGATAGCCCCTGATCAACACCCCTTGACCCCCGTAATTGAGGTCACCTAGTTTGGTGTATGAGATATCATGCGGCACACAACGAGGTGATTGCGTGCAAGAACCCTCGGCCGTCGCGCAGCCGACGTCCACAGCGGACAAGCGGCAGCGGCGGAGTCAAATTCGCTGGTTGATGGTCATCCTGGTAGCGCTGGCCACGGCCATCGCCTACATCGACCGCGCGAACCTCAGCGTCGCCAGCGACTTCATGCAGGAAGAGCTCCAGTTCTCCAACGAGCTCAAGGGCGTGATGTTGTCGTCGTTCTTCTGGACCTACGCGATCTGCCAACTGCCCGGCGGGTGGCTCGTGGACCGGTTCGGCCCGCGCGTGCTCTACGCGATCGCGGTGGTCTGGTGGTCGATCGGCACCGCCGCGACCGCGCTGGCGCGCGGTTTCACCGGAGTCATCGGCTGCCGACTGGCGCTGGGCATCGGCGAGGCGCCGGTGCAGTCGGCGAACGCCCGAGTTGTCTCGGAATGGTTCCCGCGCAAGGAACGTGCCTTCGCATCGTCCATCTTCGACACCGGTTCGGAGTTCGGCAGCGCGCTGTCGGTTCCGCTGGTGACCCTGCTGATCGCGCTGGCGGGCTGGCGCGGCTCGTTCGTGATCACCGGCGCCATCGGACTGGTCTGGGTCGCGGTGTGGCTGTTGGTCTACCGCTCGCCGCGCAAGCACAAGTGGGCCAACCAGGCCGAAGTGGACTACATCGAGCAGGGCGGTGGGCGCACCGAGGAGAAGGAGCTCGAAGACGGCGGCAAGCAGCCGATGAAGTGGCGGCACCTGTTCCGCTACTCCACCACGTGGGCGCTGGTCGCCGGGTACACCTGCCGGGGCGTGATCATCTACTTCTTCATCACCTGGTACCCGGACTTCCTGGTGAACCAGCAGGGCTTCTCGCTGCTGGAGCTCGGTCTCTACGGCGCGATCCCGGGGCTGGCCGCGATGGTGGCCAACTGGCTCGGCGGGCTGTTCTCCGACTGGTTGGTGCGACGCGGCACCCGGCTGGCGCTGGCCCGCAAGATCCCGCTGGTGATCGGGATGCTCGGGGCGTCCACGATCGCGTTAGCCGCGATCGCGCCCAACCCGGTGGCAGCGTTGGTGTTCCTCACCGTGTCGTACTGCAGCGCGGCGATCTCGACCGGGGCTCTGCTGTCGCTACCGGCCGACGTGGCGCCGACCCCGCGCAACGTCGCTTCGCTGACCGGAGTGCAGAACTTCGGTTCCCAGCTCGGCGGCATCATCGGTCCGATCGTGATCGGGTTCCTGCTCGGCACGGGCCAGTTCGCCTACGTCTGGCCGCTGGCGTTCGCCGGGGCGATGTGCGTGCTGGGCGCCGGGATCTACGCCTTCGCGGTGAAGGTCAAGCCGCTGGACGAACAACAACCGATGTTCGCCAAGCCCTGACATTCCGATTGGGTGGCGGACCTGGTGATTTCGCGCGAAATCGGCACTTCTCGTGAGCAGCGGTGCCGGTTTCGCGCGAATTCGCTGGCAAGCTCCCAGTCACCGCCACGACTGCCTCCGTCGCGTCAGGAGGACTGCGACTCCCGCTGCTCCGCGGTGGCCAGGTTGGTCAGGGATTGCTGGATGTGCGCTCGGACCAGGCGTTCGGCTTCTTCGGCGTTGCCGTCGTTGACGGCCGCGAGGATCTCGGCGTGCTCGACGAACTCCTCGCGCCAGGTCGGCCACCGGTTCCACAGCAGGTTGACCACGCCCAGCGCGGTGAGGTCCTGCAGCCCGTCGAGTTGCGCGACCACCAGGTCGTTGCCGCAGCCGGAGTACAGCGCCCGGTGGAACCGGCGGTTGGCCATGCTCAGCTCGTTGTTGTGGCCGGAGCTGAGCAGTCCGGCCGCATCGTTGAGCGCATCCTGGGCCTGCTTGAGCAGTTCGGGCGAACCCGAGCCGGTGGACGTCATCGCCGCCCAAGGCTCCAGCAGCAGCCGCACCTGGTACACCTTGCGGACGTCTTCGAGGGTGAGGCGGCGGACGGTGATCCCCTTGTTCGGCACCACCGTCACCAATCCGGTGTGCGCCATGCTGATCAGCGCCTCGCGCACCGGTGTCTTCGACACCCCGAGCAGCTCCGAGAGGCGGCGCTCGACCAGCGTCTCACCGGGCTTCAGCTCACCGGCCAGGATCGCGTTGCGGATCGAGTCCGCCACCAGATCGGTACGACTGGCGGGCCCGCTCAGGGGACGCAATCGGGATGAACTACCGGCCAGCTGCTGGGACACGCCCACGATGATATATCAGCCTCGTCGAACCCGGCTGGCCGCCTGCGACAACGACGCACGATTCGTCGATCGGTGTATCATATACCAACCAGCGTGAGGGAGTGAGGAACATGCAGCGCACCGTCGCCCAGGCCGTGACCCGCGTGCTCGCCGACGCCGGAGTTCGGCGCGGCTACACCGTGCCCGGCGAGTCATTCCTCGGGCTGCTCGACGCCTTCACCGCCGAACCGGAGTTGACCCTGGTGTCGACGCGGCACGAAGGCGGTGCCTCGTTCATGGCCGAAGCGGACGGCAAGCTGCACGGCGTGCCCGCGGTGGCGATGGGCAGCCGGGGTCCCGGTGCGACCAACCTGTCGATCGGGGTGCACACGGCGTACCAGGACGAGACGCCGATGTTGGTGCTGCTCGGCCAGGTGCCGTCGGGCAAGCTGGGCCGGGAGAGCTTCCAGGAAGTCGACCTCGCCGCGCTGTTCGCCCCGCTGGCCACCTGGTCGGCCCAGGCCCGCACGGCGACCGAAGTCCCCGCCCTGGTCGCGGAAGCCCTCGCGCGGGCGACCGGGCGACGCCCCGGCCCGGCCATCGTCTCGGTGCCCAGCGACTTCTGGGACGAGCCGTTCACCGACCCGCTCCCGGTACCCCGCCAGGAATCCGACGACGAACTCCCGGACATCGCCGAGCTCGCGGAGCGCGTCGGTGCGGCCGATGCGCCGGTGGCGATCTCCGGAGCCCGCGACGCCGAGTCGCGCAGCGAGCTGATCGCCGCGGCAGAAGCGTTGGGATTGGCCGTCTACAACGGGTTCCGCAGGCAGGACTCCTTCCCCGAAGACCACCCGCAGTACGCCGGGCACCTCGGCCTCGGCGTGCCCGGCGACCAGCTCAAGGCGTTGGAGCGCGCCGACCTGGTGCTGGTGCTCGGCATGCGGCTGGACGAAGTCACCAGCCAGGGGTTCCGGTTCCCGCTGCCCGGCCAGGAAATCGTGCAGGTCCGCAGCCAGGTGCCGCGGGTGCTGCGCGAACTGCGCGCGGGAGCCCCAGCGCGACGGCGCGACTGGTCGCTGGCCAACGCGGCGGTGCGTGAGTTCATGACCCCGCCGGAGACCGGGTCCGGGGCGGGGGTGCACCCGACCGACGTGGTGCGGGCGCTGCGGCAGCTCGCGCCCGCGGACGCCGTCGTCACCAACGATGCCGGGAACTTCTCGGGATTCGTGCACCGCTACTGGTGCTTCACCGAACCGCGCACGCAACTCGGGCCCTGCAACGGCGCGATGGGGTACGGGGTGCCGTCCGCCGTCGCAGCCAAGCTCTCCTCGCCCGAGCGGACCGTGATCGCGATGGTCGGCGATGGCGGCGCGCTGATGACCGGCCAGGAGGTCGAGACCGCCATCCGGCACCGGGCACCGGTGGTCGTGGTGGTCTTCCAGAACGGCCTGTACGGCACCATCGCCCTGCACCAGGCGAAAAGCCAGCGGCAGCTGGCGGCGGTGTCGATCGGCGCGGTGGACTTCGCGGGCTGGGCGCGAGGACTCGGCGCAGCCGGTTTCACCGTCGCCACCCGCGCGGAGCTGGAACCCGCGATCCGCGCGGCGTTGCGCGAGAACCGCCCGAGCGTCATCGACGTCCACACCGACCCGGACGTGCTAACCGCAGACACCCGCCTCGCCGACTTCCTAGAAACGTGAACGACCTGTGTCGAACTCGTTTTGCATTGCGGTGCGGGTGGCGGAACCTCAGAGGCTTTCTCGACTCCGGGATCCCCGACTTATGTATGTCAAATACGCGGCGTCGGGGCTGTCCTCGCGGGGAGAACCCCAGAGGGGTGGGCACCGTGAACCCGCGGCGGTGCGAGTTGCGAGGGTGGGCTAACTGCGGCGCTTCAAAACAAGAAGAGAGACAGGTACTGAGCGAAACGCGCGGCAACGACCGGAACCGAGTGTCGGGAGCGCGCTACGGCGCGAGCGCGAACTCGACTCCGGCTCGTTCGGCGACGCCGCGCAGCTGCGCCAGCAGGGTGTCCGGCATCGGGATTCCGTCGCGGCCGCGTTCCTCCCGCGCCTTCGCCTGCGGGTCTCCGGCTACCAGCACCGGTTGTGCCGGGTCGAGCGGCGGGGTTTCGTGCAGGACGTCGATGGCGTCGTCGAGGTCGTCCTCGAACGAACCCGCGGCGCGGAACGCCGCCGGATCCAGGGCCAGGAAGAAGTGCCCGATGTTGTGCGGGCCATCCGGGTCGTCCCGCTCCTGGATCGCCGGGAACGCGCCACCGCACAGCGTCGCCGCCAGGATGTGCGCCATCATGCTCAGCCCGTAGCCCTTGTGGTTGGCCATTTCCGGCGTGCCGCCCAGCGGGGTCAGCGCACCGACATCGCTCTCCCTGATCAGGTCGAGGGCTTTCGCCGCGTCCGCCACCGGCAGCCCGGCATCGTCGACGACCCAGCCGGTGGGCAGCGGTTTCCGGTGGTAGTCGTAGACCTTGACCTTGTTGACCGCGACGGTCGTGGTGGCCATGTCCAGCAGGAAGTTCGGATTCCGCCGGGCTGGCGCGGCGAACGCGATCGGGTTGGTGGCCAGCCGGGGCACCACCGAACCGGTCGGCGCCGCGCAGGACAGGTTCGCCGAGCTGGTGACCAGCCCGAGCATGCCCTGCTTCGCGGCCATTTCCGCGTAGTACCCGGCCGCCCCGAAGTGGTGCGAGTTGACCACCGACACCACGCCGACCGAACTCGCCCGCGCCTTGTCGATAGCCATCCGCATGGCGAACTGGCTGGCCGGGTGGCCGATCCCGCGATTGGCGTCGACGAGCGCGGATGCCGCGCCCTCCCGCACCACGACGGGCCGCGCCCGCAGGTCGATGCGGCCCTGCGCGCGGAAATTCTCGTAGGTCATCAGCATCGACACACCGTGCGAATCGATGCCAGCCAGGTCGGTGTCCACCATGACCTCGGCGGTGGTCTCGGCCAGATCGGCGTCCATGCCCCACGCGGTGAGGACGTCGACGATCAGCCGCCGCACACGCTCAGCCGGAACTCCCACAACATGCCTCCTGCACGATCTCGGATCACCTCGGTGCACCGGGTGGGCGGCGTCCGCGAGGAGTGCCCGCCCGGTGCCGGACTCATGATTCGCGGGATGCGACCCAGCGCTGGTACTCCGCGCGGGTCGCCTCATCGGGCGGGTAGGTGCCGCGCAACGGCGCACCGGAGTCCACTTTGGACAAGACGAACTCCTCCAGGCGCTCCTGCTCGGCGGCTGCCGCGGCTACATCGTCGACCAGGTGGCGCGGGATGCAGACCACCCCGTCCCGATCACCCACCATCACGTCACCCGGGTACACCGCGACCTCGCCGCAGGCGATCGGAAGTTGCATGTCGACCGCGTGGTGCTGGATCAGGTTGGTGTTCGCAGAGGGGCTCGCCGCGAAGGTGGGCAGGTCGAGCGTGCTGAACCCGGCGGAGTCGCGGACCGAACCATCGGTGACCACGCCGGTGCAGCCGCGGTGCAGCAGGCGGGTGCCCAGGATGTGGCCCAGCGACGCGGCGCGCTGCTTCCCACGCGCATCGATGACCAGAACCTGGCCCGGCTGCACGGATTCCACCGCACGCCGCTGGGGGTGGTCGTAGTCCTGGAACACCGACAGCACGTCGAGATCTTCGCGAGCGGGGATGTAGCGCAGCGTGAACGCCTCCCCGACCATGTTCTCCTGCAACGGATTCAGCGGCAGCACACCGTGCAGGAAGGTGTTGCGCAGGCCGCGCGCCAGCAACTGCGTGGTCAGGGTCGCGGTGCTGGCGCGGCGCAGCGCTCGCCGGGCTTCTTCGGACAGCGGGGAACTTTCGGCCATGAGTCGCCCTTCGTGTGGTGGCGCCGTGTCGCGCGGATATCCCTGGCCACGGCGTGAGATATCATATACCATACCGTCGATCGCTCCATTCCTCCGAAAGGACCCACCGACCATGTCCCGCACCCGGCTCACCGCCGAGCAGCTGCGCAGCCACCGCTGGTTCGGCGTGGACAACCTGCGTTCCTTCGGGCACAAGTCCCGCGCCAAGCAGATGGGTTTCGACGCCCAGGACTACGCGGGCAAGCCGGTCATCGGCATCGTCAACACGTGGAGCGACATCAACCCGTGCCACACCCACTTCCGGCAGCGCGCCGAGGACGTCAAGCGCGGCGTGTGGCAGGCCGGTGGGTTCCCGCTGGAACTGCCCGCCATGTCGCTGTCCGAGCCGTTCCAGAAGCCGACCACCATGCTCTACCGGAACATGCTCGCGATGGAGACCGAGGAGCTGCTGCGCTCCTACCCGATCGACGGCTGCGTGCTGATGGGCGGCTGCGACAAGACCACCCCCGGTCTGATCATGGGCGCGACCAGCGTCGATCTGCCATCGATCTTCCTGCCCGCCGGGCCGATGCTCAAGGGCCGCTGGAAGGGCACCACGCTGGGCAGCGGCTCGGACACCTGGAAGTACTGGGCGCAGCGGCGAGCCGGGACCATCGGAGACAAGGAGTGGGGCGAGATCGAGGACGGCATCGCCCGCTCCCCCGGCCACTGCATGACGATGGGCACCGCCTCCACCATGACCGCCGCGGCCGAAGCCCTCGGCCTCACCCTCTCCGGCGGATCGTCGATCCCGGCCGCCTTCTCCAACCACCCGCAGCTGGCGGTGGCCACCGGGCGGCACATCGTCGAGATGGTCTGGGACGACCTGCGGCCGAGCGAAGTGCTGACCCGCGAGGCGTTCGAGAACGCGATCGCGGTGGTGATGGCGATGGGCGGTTCCACGAACTCGGTGATCCACCTGGTGGCGATGGCTGGCCGGGCCGAAGTGGAGCTGCCGCTGGAGACCTTCGACGACGCCTCCCGGAAGGTGCCGGTGCTGGCCAACATCCGCCCGTCCGGCGAGTACCTGATGGAGGACTTCTACGACGCCGGTGGGCTGCGCGGGCTGATGGCCGAGCTCGGCGAGCTGCTGCACCGCGAAGCGCTGACCGTCAACGGCCGAACGCTCGGCGAGAACGTCGAAGGCGCGGAGATCCACGATCCCGACGTGATCCGCCGCCGGGACAACCCGCTCTCCGAGCAGGGCGGGCTCGCGGTGCTGCGAGGCAGCCTCGCCCCCGACGGCTGCGTGATCAAGACGACCGCGGCGAGTCCGCACCTGTTGCAGCACAAGGGGCGTGCGCTGGTCTTCGACGACTACGACGACATGGACGCGCGGATCGACGCTGAAGACCTCGACGTGGACGAGAACACCGTGCTGGTGCTGCGCGGCGCGGGTCCGCTGGGCGGTCCGGGCATGCCGGAGTGGGGCATGCTGCCGATCCCGAAACGCCTGCTGCAGAAGGGGGTCGCGGACATGGTGCGGATCTCCGACGCCCGGATGAGCGGGACCAGCTACGGCACCTGCGTGCTGCACGTCGCCCCGGAGTCGTTCGCCGGTGGTCCGCTGGCGCTGGTGCGCGACGGCGACCTGATCGAACTCGACGTGCCCGGCCGACGCCTGGACCTGCACGTCCCGGCCGACGAGCTGGAGCGCCGCCGCGCGGAGTGGAAGCAACCGGAGCCGGTGTTCACCCGCGGCTACGGAAAGTTGTTCGGCAAGCACATCACGCAGGCGGACAAGGGCTGCGATTTCGATTTCCTGTCCGGTTCGGGCGGTGCCCCGGAACCGGCGATCCACTGAGGTGGGTCCGGGGGTCGCGCAAGACCGCGGCTTCCGGCGGGGGCCTGCGCCGATTTCGCGCGAAATCGCCCTCTCCGCCAGCCGAACGGCCACGCGGAACAAGAACCAAGGACAGGTCCGTCATCGAGTGAATGGGGAGCAACGCGATGAACGACGAGGTTGTGCAGGCGCTGCGCGGCGTCACCGCGATCACCGTGACGCCGTTCGACGAAGCGGGCGCGCCCGACTGGGCCGGGTACGAAGCGCTGGTCGGCCGGATGGCTGAGGCTGGCGTTCCGGTGATCACGCCGAACGGCAACACCAGCGAGTTCTACGCGCTCTCGCGCGCCGAGTGGGAACGGGCCAACGAGGTCACCGCGAAAGCCGCCGGTGAATCGGTGGTCATGCCCGGCGTCGGCTACGACATCGCGACCGCCAAGGACATGGCGGCAGCCGTGCAACGGCTCGGCGCCCCGCTGACGATGCTGCACCAGCCGGTGCATCCGCACCAGTCCGTGGCGAGCTGGGTGGCGTACAACCGGGAGATCGCCAGGGCTGCGCCGTCGCTCGGATTCGTCTTGTACGTCAAGGATTCCCGAGTGGACGCGGCCGCCCTGACCGAACTGTTCGACGCCTGCCCGAACGTGGTGGGCATCAAGTACGCGGTGCCGGACCCGGTGCGGTTCGCGGAGACCTGCCTGACCGTCGGCGAGGACCGCGTGATCTGGGCCTGCGGCCTGGCCGAGCGTTGGGCCCCGTCGTTCTGGGCGGTCGGCGCGACGGGCTTCACCTCCGGCGTGGTCAACGTCGCGCCGAGCCTGTCGCTGGACTACCTCGCCGCCCTGCGCGCTGGCGACGCGGCCAAGGTACGGGAGCTCTGGTCCCTGATCGCCCCATTCGAAAAGCTCCGAGCGGTGGACGCCTCGGCCTACAACGTCGCGGTGGTCAAAGAAGCCCTGGCCCAAAAAGGAATCTGCCAACCAACGGTCCGCCCACCAGCCGGAACGCTAACCCCCCAACAACGCGAAGAGCTCAAAACGATCCTCACCACCTGGACCCAAGCCGGGTACTAGCGCGCAACGCGCAACCGGGCTGGACCGAACCGCACCCTGTTACACCGCAAGCACTCTGCGCCACCACAGCGTGACGGGAACTCCTCACCTGAATGGGGTCGTGAGTGCGCAACCGGGCTGGAGAACGGTTCCGCACTCACGACCGTTCGGTCACTGGCCGTCGATGCGGACGAACGCTTGGGCGGACTGCGCCCAGCGGTAGTACTCGGTCCAGTGCTGGCCGGTATCGAAGTCTTCGATGAACAGCGCGATGTCGCCGTGCCACACCGTGAACTCGGTCGGCACCTGCGTCCACACCGGCGGGCTGACCACCGTGCCCAGCGGCCGGATCGCGGCGCCGTCCGGGCTGGTCGTCATGGCGATCAGCGCCCGGGAGTACTCCGAATCGCGGGGCCCGCACTCCACCAGGATCAACGCGTCCTCGACGCCTTCGCCGGTGACGTCCGCGTAGCCGACCTCCCGATCGGGCGTGAATCGGTACACCGAGTTCCCGACCAGCGCAGCCCCATCGGTGAACGACACGGCCTGCTCCGGACAAGGCCCGACCGGCGGCACGGTGAACTGCGCGTTGCGCCAGTCCACGTCCCGAACACCCGTCCCGGACTGCGCCGACGCCGAACCGCCGGCCGCCACCAAGCCCGCAGCGAACACAACGGCCAACGCCGCCCGCACCAACGACTTCCGCATGCCAACCCCCGGCATCTCACGCGACGGGCAAGTCCCGCCAACACCCCGAACACGCCGACCCCACGCCCCCGGTTGCCCAAACCACCTGATGGTGTGCAAGCGTGACGAAGCCGCGGAAGTCGGGTGTTCCGCGTTGCAGCCTGTGGTCATGACCAAGCGCAACATCACCATTCAGTTGGACGAGAAAGTAATCCAGCAGATGTGCTGGCAGAAGAGGAAGGTATCTCGATCAGCGGCCTGATCACGGTCCAGCTCAAGAAGCTCACCGCGGCGAAGCTTCGCTATCGAGAAGCCAAGCAGGAGGCGCTAGAAGCAACGAGCGAAGCGGCGAGCCGCGGCGGCTCCACGCCGACGTGGACACGCGAGGAGCTCTACGACAGGTGAACAACGGCGTCGCCGCCCGCACAGCGCTGAGGCGGGCCGCCCGGTGGGACGGCCCGCTTCAGCAGCGGGTCAGGCGAGTTCCAGGAGGAGGTCGCCGCCTTCGACCTGTTGGACTCCGCCGATGGCCACCCGCTTGACCTGGCCGCTCTGCGGCGCGGTGATCGCGGCTTCCATCTTCATCGCCTCGATGGTGGCGATGGTTTGGCCGACCTCCACCACGTCGCCCTCGCTGACCGACAGCGTCACCACACCGGCGAACGGCGCGGGCACGTGCCCCGGGTTCGACCGGTCGGCCTTCTCCGCGACCGGCAGGTTGGTGGCCACCGACCGGTCGCGCACCTGGATCGGCCGCAGCTGCCCGTTCAGCACCGCCATCACGGTGCGGATGCCGCGCTCGTCCGGCTCGCTGATCGCCTCCAGGCCGATGAGCAGCCGCACGCCCGGCTCCAGGTCCACCGAGTACTCCTCGCCCGGTCGCAGCCCGTAGAAGAAGTCCTTGCTGCGCAACAGCGAAGTGTCGCCGAACGCCTCGCGGTGCTCGGTGAACTCCTTGGTCGGCTTGGCGAACATCAACCGGTTCAGGGTGCCCCGGCGGTCCGCCGCCAGTCCGGCACGGTCCTCTTCGGACAGTTCCGCGACCGTGCGCACCGTGGTGCGCCCCTCCAGCGCGCGGGTCCGGAACGGCTCCGGCCAGCCCGCTGGCGGTTCACCGAGCTCGCCCTGCAGGAACCCGATCACCGAGTCCGGGATGTCGAACTTGCGCGGGTCGGCCTCGAAGTCGGCCGGGTCCACCCCGGAGCCCACCAGGTGCAACGCCAGGTCACCGACCACCTTCGACGACGGCGTCACCTTGACCAGCCGACCGAGGATCCGGTCGGCCGCCGCGTACATCGCCTCGATCTCCTCGAACTTGTCCCCCAACCCGAGCGCCACCGCCTGGGTGCGCAGGTTCGACAACTGGCCGCCGGGGATCTCGTGCTTGTAGACCCGCCCGGTCGGCGCGGCCAGCCCCGCCTCGAACGGCTGGTAGACCTTGCGCACCGACCCCCAGTACGGCTCCAGATCGCACACCGCTTGCAGGTCGAGACCGGTGGTCCGCTCGGTGTAGTCGGTGGCGGCCACCACCGACGACAGCGCGGGCTGCGAGGTGGTACCGGCCATCGACGCCGTCGCGGCATCCACCGCGTCCACACCGGACTGGATGGCCGCCAGGTAGGTGGCCAGCTGACCGCCCGGCGTGTCGTGGGTGTGCAGGTGCACCGGCAGGTCGAATTCCTCGCGCAGTGCGGAAACCAGCTTCGCCGCGGCCGGTGGGCGCAGCAGCCCGGCCATGTCCTTGACGGCCAGCACGTGCGCACCGGCGTCCACGATCTGCTCGGCCAGTCGCAGGTAGTAGTCCAGTGTGTACACCTGCTCAGCCGGGTTGGACAGGTCAGCCGTGTAGCACAGCGACACCTCGGCGATCGATCTTCCGGTGCTGCGCACCGCTTCGATGGCCGGGCGCATCTGCTCGACGTCGTTGAGCGCGTCGAAGATGCGGAAGATGTCGATGCCCGTGTCGGTGGCCTCCTGCACGAAGTGCTCGGTCACCTCGGTCGGATAAGGCGTGTAGCCGACGGTGTTGCGACCGCGCAGCAGCATCTGCAGGCAGATGTTGGGGATCGCGTCGCGCAGCTTCTCCAACCGCTCCCAGGGATCCTCGGCCAGGAAGCGCAGTGCCACGTCGTAGGTCGCGCCGCCCCAGCACTCCACGGACAGCAGTTCCGGCATCATCCGCGCCACGTGGGGCGCGACCGCGAGCAGGTCCCGGCTGCGCACTCGGGTCGCCAGCAGCGACTGGTGCGCGTCCCGGAACGTGGTGTCGGTGACCCCGACGGTGTTGGATTCCCGCAGCCAGCGGGCGAAACCCTCCGGGCCGAGCTCGGTGAGCCGCTGCTTGGAGCCCGCGGCGGGCGGCGTGGACAGGTCGAGTTCGGGCAGCTTGTGCACCGGGTCCGGCGTGGTCGGGCGCTCGCCGTTGGGCCGGTTGACCGTCACGTCGGCGAGGTAGTTCAGCAGGCGGGTGCCGCGGTCGGCGGAGTGCCGGGCGGTGAGCAGGTGCGGTCGCTCGTCGATGAACGAGGTGGTCACCTTGCCCGCGGCGAAGTCCGCGTCGTCCAGCACTGCCTGCAGGAACGGGATGTTCGTGGACACACCGCGGATCCGGAACTCGGCTACCGCGCGGCGCGCCCGCGCGACCGCGGTGGCGAAGTCGCGGCCCCGGCAGGACAGCTTCACCAGCATCGAGTCGAAGTGCGCGCTGACGCTGGTACCGGCGAACGCGGTACCGCCGTCCAGCCGGATGCCCGCGCCGCCCGGCGAGCGGTAGGCGCTGATCATGCCGGTGTCCGGGCGGAACCCGTTGGCCGGGTCCTCGGTGGTGATCCGGCATTGCAGGGCCGCGCCGCGCAACCGGATCGCGTCCTGCGTCATGCCGAGGTCTTCCAGCGTCTCACCGGCCGCGATGCGCAGCTGCGACTGCACGAGGTCGGCGTCGGTGACCTCCTCGGTGACCGTGTGCTCGACCTGGATGCGCGGGTTCATCTCGATGAACACGTGGCGGCCCTGCTCGTCGACCAGGAACTCCACGGTGCCCGCGTTGACGTAGCCGATCTTGCGGGCGAAGGCGACCGCGTCGGCGCAGATCCGCTCGCGCAGCTGCGGGTCCAGGTTGGGCGCCGGGGCGATCTCGATGACCTTCTGGTGGCGGCGCTGCACAGAGCAGTCCCGCTCGTAGAGGTGGATCACGTTGCCCGCGGCGTCGGCGAGGATCTGCACCTCGATGTGCCGCGGGTTGACCACCGCCCGTTCCAGGAAGACCGTCGGGTCACCGAAGGCCGATTCGGCCTCGCGCATCGCCGCTTCCAGCGCCTCCCGCAGCGCTGGCGGCGCGTCCACCCGGCGCATGCCGCGCCCGCCACCACCGGCGACGGCCTTGACGAACACCGGGAACGTCATGTTCTCGGCGGCGGCCAGCAGTTCATCGATATCGCGGGACGGCGCCGAGGAGTCCAGCACCGGCACCCCGGCCTGGCGGGCGGCGGCGACCGCGGTCGCCTTGTTGCCGGTCATCTGCAGGATGTCGTGGTTGGGGCCGACGAAGGTGATCCCGGCTTCCTGGCAGGCCCGTGCCAGTTCGGGGTTCTCCGAGAGGAACCCGTAGCCGGGGTAGACCGCGTCGGCGCCAGCCTGGCGGGCGGCCTTGATGATCTCCTCGACGGACAGGTACGCGCGGACCGGGTGACCAGGTTCGCCGATCTCGTACGACTCGTCGGCTTTCAGGCGGTGCAACGAGTTGCGGTCTTCGTGCGGGAACACTGCGACCGTGCCCGCGCCCAGCTCGTAGGCGGCGCGGAACGCGCGAATCGCAATCTCGCCGCGATTGGCGACAAGGACTTTGCGGAACATACCGGCTCCTCCTGGTCAGGTGTCGGTCAGTGCGAGCACAGTACCGCGAAAATTCCCTCTTCCGGGAGAACCTCCCGAGTGATGGTCATCGCCAAACCGCAGATGACCTGCCCAAACGTGAAACCTACACAAGAACCGATCGAGAGAAAATTCGCTGATTTTCTCCTCATTGTGAATTAAGACGAGGTATTTCGCCGTGGGTGCAGAACCGGCCAACTGTCGGCAATGTCCTGAAAGTCGATCTGCGTGAGGGTCCTGGGCGCGTCATGGAACGCCGTTCCTAGGGCCGCGCGATCAGCCCGAACCCGGCCCGATCCACCGCGCGATCCACGGCAGGGAGCTGGCGAAGGCCGCGCGCCAGACGTCGAAGGTGTGCCCGCCACCGGGAACGACCACCACGTCGGTGTCGATCCCGGCTCTGCGCGACAGCCCCGCGAGCTGCTGCACGGCGGCTCGCGGTTCGGGGTCGTCGTCTCCCACCGCGAAGAACCCGTGGAGATCGCGAAATTTGCCGTGCGTCAGCAGCCAGGCCGGTTCGTGGGCGTCGAAGTTCTGCTGCGAGCCGCCGAACAACGCAGTCGCCGTGCCGGTCGCGTCGTTGCTGTCGCCGTCGCGCGGGCCGAGCAGGCCGCCGAAGTCGGCGAAGGTCCCGAACACATCGGGGTGGCGCAGCGCGAGCATGATCGCGCAGCTGCCGCCCTCGCTGAGACCGGCCACCGCCCAGTCCTGCCCGGCTCCGCGGGTGAGGAACCTGGCGCGCACGAACTGGGGAACGTCGGCGGTCAGGTAGGTCTCCGCATTGCCGCGGGCGCTGTCGACGCATTCGGTGTCACCGAAGGTGTCGCCGTTGACATCGGGCATGACCACGATCGGCGCCACCCCACCGTGCTCGGCTGCCCATTGGTCGGCGGTCTGCTGCGCCTGGCCACCGTCGAGCCAGTCGGCTGGACTGCCGGGGGTGCCGTGCAGCAGGACGATCACGGGTAGCCTCGGTCGAGGGTGGGCGAACCACGCAGGCGGCAGGTACACGTCGGCCGGGCGTGCCTGAAATCCCGAGGTGCGGCCGGGTATCTCGACGTCGACCACGACGCCGGAAGCTGGCCGCGTGGTACGCGCGTTGAGCATCGCCAGCGAGCCCCGGTCCTCACCGTCCATCCCGAGTGCCTGGCTGATCGTCAGGTAGTAGCCGAAGTACGCGTTCACCCCGACCAGCGCGTTCACAGTGAGCAGGACCACGACGAGCGGGATCAGCACGAGCCGCAGCGCGCGGTCGCGGAACCGCCACACCAGCACTACCGCCGCCAACACGGCGGCCGCCAGCAGGAGCGCCCGCACCGGCCACCAGTCGACGAGTGAGAGGTCCGCGCAGAACGCGGCGATCCACCGCATTTCCGGCAACCTCCCAGAAATCCGACACCGACCGAAGTGGACACCCGCAAGCGTACCGGGATTCTCCAGGCACGAAACCGAAAACCACGCGATACGACCGAAGTAGCCAGGTGCGCCGGAGAATCCGCCGGATGGGCAATAATCACTTGCGTGCGCGTGGCGTTAACGACTGGCATAGGTTCGGGTCCGCAGCTGCCGACTTCGGTCACCGAGCAGGCGGGCGGGCGCAGCCCGCTGGAGTCGGTGGTACTGGCGGCGGTGCTCGCAATACTGACCATCGGCGCGATCCTGGCCATCAGGCGGTGGCGACCACGTCGGATCGCATTCGTCGTCCCAGTCCTGCTGGCGGTGCTGACCTGCGCCGCCGGGGTCAACAGCTTCGTCGGCTACGTGCGCTCGCTCGACGACCTCGGCCGGTTGCTGCTGCTGACCAGCGGCGGCAACGGCGACGCCGAACCGGCCCAGGCAGTGCCGAGCCCGGTACCCGGCGGGGTGCGGGTGGTCGACGTGTCGCTGCCCGATCCGCGACTGGGCGTGCCGACCGGCCGCACCCGCGTGCTGCTGCCGCCCGGCTACGACGATCCGGCGCACGCGGCCGAGCGGTATCCGGTGGTTTACCTGGTGCACGGCTACCCGAGCGGCGGCCCGGACGACTGGCTCGGTCCCGGCGGCGCGGCGCAGACCCTCCAAGCGCTGGCGGACGCGCACGCCGCGCCGCCGATGATCGTCGTCGCCGTGGACGCCACCGCGGGCACCGGAACCGACTGGGAATGTCTGAACGTGCCCGGCGGCCCGCAGCTGGAGTCGTACCTGACCACGACCGTGCCGCGGGAGATCGACGCCAGGTTCCGCACGCTCCCCGACCGGGGTGACCGGTCGATCGGCGGGATGAGCGGCGGCGCGTTCTGCGCGCTGAACCTGGGGCTGCGCAACCAGAACAGCTACTCGGTGATCCTGGCCAGCGAGCCCTACGACGATCCCGGCACCGACCTGCTCGCCGGACACCCGGACCTGCTGCGGGCCAACACGCCGCGCGAGTACCTGCCGACGCTGCCGCTGGTCCAGCCGCTGGCAGTGATGCTGCACGCCGGGGTCATCGCGCACTCCGACGTCGACCTCGCCTACCGGCTCGCCGACCAGCTGGCCGCGCACGGCGCGAACGTCGCGGTCCGCATCGAGCCGGGCGAATGGCACACCTGGCGGACCGCGCGCGTCGGCCTGCCGTACCTGCTGGCCTTCGCCGCCGAGAACTTCGCCGCCGACCACCCACCACCGGGCCAGCACTGACCGCCGGGCCATCATTTCCGCAGGTAAACACCTGCGATCGGGGGAAGCAGCGCCGAACTTCCGGTGCCGCCGCCGGGCGTCAGTTGTCGACCTGCGCGGCTACGATCGCCTGCTCGCGCAACCACCGGAGGGCCGATGACCGATCTCGCCGCATCGACTGTGGCTGGATCTCGACCGTGGCCGAGCTGATCGAGCTGGCCTGGCGGCACAAGGCTGGCGAAACGACTCATCGACGACCGGAAAGATCCGGCCTGACCAGCGGGAAGGCCAGCGACTCCCGGATCGAGCCGCCGGTCAGCAGCATGATCAGGCGGTCCACGCCGAGGCCCAGCCCGCCGGTGGGCG